>JAFTGE010000089.1 GCA_017458085.1 Oscillospiraceae bacterium | reverse complement strand
GTGCTGCATGCGGTCGTGGCCGAGGCGCTCGCGCCGCTGCGGGACCTCGGCCTCGCGGCGCTGCTGCTGGCCTGCACCCACTACGGCATCATTGCCGGGACCATCGCGCAGGTGCTGCCCGGCGTGCCGCTGTACAGCGCGGCCGACTGCGGGGCGCTGGCCGTGCGCGATTATCTTGCCGCCAACGGTCTGCTGGGAAGCGGCGGCGGCAAAACAGAGTTTTACATCAGCTGCCCCACGGCCGCCTTCGACGCCTTCGCCTCCGCGTATCTGGAGCAGGACATCCGCGCCGTGCAGGTGCCCGTTTTGGAGTAAGAGCATATGATGAAAGATGTTGTCATCTCTATCCACAGCCGCAACGACCTGGATGGGGAGGAGGATACCATAGATTTTGTCACCGACGGCCTGTACACCTACGACGGCGAGGTGGCCTGCCTGACCTACCTGGAATCGGAGGTCACCGGCATGGAGGGCACCCGCACCAGCGTCATGGTCCTGCCGGACAAGGTGGTGGTGGATCGGGACGGCGCGGTCATGAGCCGCATGGTCTTTCAGGAGGGCATCAAGAATTCCTTCCTGTATGACACGCCCTACGGCGCGGCCACCATGCACATGGACACCCGCGGCATCCGCAGCCGCTTTGACAGCGACGGCGGCAAAATGGAAATTGATTACGTGCTTGATCTCGAGCACGCCATGGTCAGCCGGAACCGCTTCCAGGTGACCGTCAGAGAACAAAAGCAGATAGGAGCAGAGAGAGTACCATGAATATGATCCAAGCAGCCAAGGACAGCATCAACGCCCTGCTTGCCGCCGCGTGTGAAAAGGCCGCGGCCAACGGCCAGCTTCCCGCCGGCGCCGTGCTCTCCGGCACGGTGGAGATCCCCAAGGATACCGCCAACGGGGATTACGCGGCCAACCACGCCATGACCGGGGCGCGTGCCCTGCACATGGCTCCGCGCAAAATCGCCGAGGCGCTGATCGCCAACATCGACCTGGAGGGCAGCTGGTTTTCCTCCGTCGAGGTGGCCGGTCCCGGCTTCATGAACTTCCGCCTGGCCCCCGCCTGGTATGCCGACGTGCTGGGGACCGTCCGCGCAGAGGGTGCGGACTACGGCCGCGTGGACGTGGGCCACGGGCAGAAGCTGATGGTGGAGTTTGTCTCCGCCAACCCCACAGGCCCCATGCACATGGGCAACGCCCGCGGCGGCGTTCTGGGCGACGCGCTGGCCAGCGTTTTAGACCGCGCGGGCTATGACGTCTGGCGCGAGTTCTATGTCAACGACGCCGGCAACCAGATCGAGAAGTTTGCCACCTCCATCGACGCCCGTTACCGCCAGCTGATCCTGGGCGAGGACGCGGTAGAGTTTCCCGCCGACGGCTACCAGGGCGAGGATATCCGGGACCTGGCCAAAGCCTTCTACGCCGAGCACGGCGACAGCTACCTGGAAAAAGACGTGGCCGTGCGCCACGCGGACATGGCCCGCTTCGGCCTTGACCGCAATATCCCCAAGATGCAGGCCGACCTCGAGCGCTACGGCGTCAAGTATGACGAGTGGTTCTTTGAAAGCTCCCTGCACGAAAGCGGCTATGTGGCCGACTCCGTGCAAAAGCTGACCGACCGGGGCTACACCTACGAAAAGGACGGCGCCCTCTGGCTCAAGACCGCGCAGATTCTGGGCGAGAACCTGTTGAAGGCCGGCAAAACGCAGGAGGAGATCGACAAGCTCGAGCTCAAGGACGACGTGCTCCGCCGCGCCAACGGCTTCTACACCTACTTTGCCGCCGACATCGCCTACCACCGCAACAAGCTGGAAGAGCGCGGCTTCGATGTGGCCGTCAACGTCTGGGGCGCGGATCACCACGGCCATGTGGCGCGGCTCAAGGGCGCGCTGGACGCGCTGGGTCTCGACGGCGAGCACCGGCTCCAGATCGTTCTCATGCAGCTGGTCAAGCTCATGAGCGACGGGCAGGAGGTCCGCATGTCCAAGCGCACCGGTAAGGCCATCTCCTTGACAAACCTTCTGGACGATATCCCGGTCGACTCCGCCCGCTACTTCTTCAACTCCCGGCCCGAGTCCCCCGTCCTCTTTGACCTGGAGCTTGCCCAGCGTCAGGATAACGAGAACCCCGTCTATTATGTCCAGTATGCCCACGCGCGTATCTGCACGCTGCTCTCCGCCCTGGCCGCCGAGGGGCACGCGGTGGAGACCATCGCCGCTGCGGACGCCGCCCTGCTTACCGACGAGACCGAGCGGGAGCTCATCAAGCAGCTGGCCGCCCTGCCGGAGGAGATCCGCCTCGCCGCGCGGGACTACGACCCCAGCCGGGTCAACAAGTACGTCACGGAGCTGGCCGCCCGCTTCCACCGCTTCTACAACGCCTGCCGCATCAAGGGCGCCGAGCCGGGCGTACTGGAGGCGCGTCTGGTTCTGGCCGACTGCGTGCGCCGCGTGATCGCCATCTCCCTCTCGATCATCGGCGTCACCGCCCCGGAAAAGATGTAAAAAGCGACAGCGAAAGCAGACAGCCCGCGGCAGATGCCGCGGGCTGTCTGCTTTCGCCTTGCATTGAACGGGTGGGCATGGTAAAATATTTCATCGCTCGGCAAAGGAGAATGCGCGCATGGAGGAAAAGAGAATATTCCGCCTGGCAAAGCCCCTGCGCAAGGGGCTGCTGCATCTGGTGTTCAGCCGCTTCTTCCTGATCGTTCTGCTGCTGGCGGTGCAGATTTTGCTCACGGCCAGCTTCTTCCTCTGGCTGCGGCGGTATGTGCCCTACCTCACCATCGTGCAGGGCGCCTTCACGCTGGGGATGGTCATCTACCTGTTCAACAGCGAAATGGACTCGGCCGCCAAGCTGACCTGGATGCTGCTGATCTCGGTGCTGCCGCTGCCGGGCGCAGCGCTGCTGCTGTTCACCCAGACCAACACCGGCCACCGCCTGATCAAGCAGCGGGTGGAATCCCTCATCGACGAGACCAAAACCCTCCTGCCCCAGAGGACGTCGACGGCGGCGCTGGCCCACGACGGCTCCGGCACGGACGATCTGGCGCACTATCTCAGCCGCAGCGGTTGCTTCCCGCTGTATGACTGCACCGCTGTGCGCTATTTCCCCAGCGGCGAGGCAAAGTTTGAAGAAATGCTTGCGCAGCTGGACAAGGCGGAGTCGTTTATCTTTCTCGAATACTTCATTATCGAGGAGGGCTACATGTGGGGCGAGATCCTCAAGCGCCTGATCGCCAAGGCTGCGGCAGGCGTGGAGGTGCGCGTCCTGTTTGACGGCATGTGCCAGATGAAGACCCTCCCCGTCAACTATGTCAGGCTCCTGGAAGCGCAGGGGATCAAGGCCCGGGCCTTTTCGCCCATCCGTCCGGTGGTCTCCTCCCACTATAATTACCGCGACCATCGCAAGATCCTGGTGATCGACGGGCGCGTGGCCTTCACCGGCGGCGTCAACCTGGCCGACGAGTATATCAACCGCGTCGAGCGCTTCGGCCATTGGAAGGACGCGGCCGTCATGCTCGAGGGCGACGCGGTTGAGAGCTTCACGCTGCTGTTTTTGCAGATGTGGAACATCTATGAAAAGGAGCCGGGATGGTCGCCATGGATCGAGGCTTCTGCCCCGCTGACCGAGGTGCCGGGCGGCTGGGTGCTGCCCTATGGCGACTGCCCGCTGGACGGCGAAAAAGTTGGGGAGACGGTGTACATGGATATCCTGGGCCGCGCCAACGACTATGTGCACATCATGACGCCCTACCTGATCCTGGACGGCGAGCTGGAGACGGCGCTGCTGTACGCGGCCAAGCGCGGGGTGGACGTGAAGCTGATTTTGCCGGGCATCCCGGACAAAAAGCTGCCCTGGGCGCTTGCCAAGGCGCACTATAAGGCGCTGCTTGCCGCGGGGGTCAAGATCTACGAGTACACGCCGGGCTTTGTCCATGCCAAGGTGTTCGTGAGCGACGACAGCAAGGCCGTCGTCGGCACCATCAATCTGGACTACCGCAGCCTCTACCACCACTTTGAGTGCGCCGCCTATCTGTACAAGACGCCCTGCATCGCCGATATCGAGCGGGACTTTCAGGACACCCTGGCACAGTGCCGGGCCGTGACGCCGGAGAGCGTGAGGAGCGAAAGGCTCTTTTACCGCCTGGCCGGAACGCTAATGCGCTTTATCGCACCTTTACTGTAAGAGAGGACGCAGAGAGACATGGATCAGGTATACGAAAAGCAACTGAACATTTCGCCCAGCATCTGCGACGCCTCCGGCCGGCTGAGTCATCCCGGCACGTTCAGCGTGTTTATGGACTTGGCCGGAGAGCATGCCGAGCTTTTGGGCGTGGGGCTGGATATCCTCATGCCGCAGGACCTGTTTTGGCTGACGGTGAAAACGCGGATCGAGTTTCATGAACGCCCGCGCCTGAGCGAGATCGTGACCGCCCGCACCTGGCCGGAAAAGCCCGGCCCCATCCGCTCCAACCGCAGCTATCAGCTGCTGCGCGGGGACGAGATTCTGGTCGCCGGCAAGACGGAATGGGTCGTCATGAACGTCGCTACGCACGCGCCGGTGCCGCCCATGACGGTGTTCCCGCCGTTGGACTTTGACCGGCCCGGTGCCCTTCCGAAGCCCTTCGCCCGCTTCACCGGGCGCTTTGACGGCGTCGAGCCCTTTGCCGAATACCGCGTACGCTCCACCGATATCGATGTGGGCGGCCACATGAACAACGCCGCCTATCTCCGGGCGCTGTTCAGCTGCTGGTCGTCGGCAGAGGTCAACGCCATGGACATCCACAGCATCGACGTGAGCTTTCGCGCATCCTGCTTCGAGGGGGAGACGCTGCAGCTGCGTCGGCTGGATATGCCGGGCTGCACGGATATTTGCATCAGCCGCGGCGATGACACCGTTTTGCTGGTAAGAATTCAATAAAAAAAGAAGCCCCGTACGGGGCTTCTTTTTTTATTGAATTCTTACCAGCAAAACGGTGTCATCGCCGCGGCTGATGCAAATATCCG
>JAFTGE010000088.1 GCA_017458085.1 Oscillospiraceae bacterium | reverse complement strand
GCCTCCTTCATGCGGTCGAGAAAAAGCTTCACCATCTTGAAGTTTGCCTC
Source organism: Oscillospiraceae bacterium (assembly GCA_017458085.1). GTDB lineage: Bacteria > Bacillota > Clostridia > Oscillospirales > Oscillospiraceae > Limivicinus. Next base: position 2,486 of record JAFTGE010000088.1, on the reverse strand, counting down.
GATCACATCGCGGTAGGGGCTGCTCTCAAGGACATTAAGATCCTTGTCATACACATGCGGCTCATGCGCGCCCTCGAGATGAAGGTACTTATAGCATGGCTCATTGACGACAGCAATGGGGTTTTCGTCTACAAGCCGCTTGTAGAAGCTCAGATCCGACCAGTCGTAGTAGGCCATCTCGCCGTCGCCGGCGAACACCATTTCCTCGTTGAGCCGTCCGGGCAGATCGTAGCCCAAAAACTTGAGATCCCAGGGCGCGTGCTTGACCAGCGCCATTTTGATCAGCAGCTTACAGGGAAAGCCGAAGGAGCCAAAGCCGGGCTGATCCATGGTCAGGTTTTCAAAGTCCCCCACCTTTACGCTGGCCGTCACATAGGGGTCATAGGGATAGATCCACTTGCGGTAGCCCTGCCGGGTGATCTCCTGCAAGAACGGAGAAGCGGAAAAAGCGGCCGTCTCAAATTCCACAAAATCCTCCTGCGCCTCATACCACTGACCCGTGACGATCAAGGGAATGGAGCATTTGGAATAGGGGTAGCCGCCCGTGGTGTTGGAAAAATAAGTAAAGTCCTCAAAGACCGTGGGATAAGATGGATCGCGCGCCATGGATTGTTCAAAGGCCACGCCGTCCACTGCGTCCAGCACCAAAATCAGGAAGTTACGATCCTCGGAATAGGTGAACATTCCCTCGTCGGTGGCGACCACACCGCGTCCTTTTCCGGAAGTGTCGGTCGTGGCGAAAAGCGCAACCAGCGTTACCGCCAGCATCAGCGTTACCGCCAGGCTCACCAGCGCCGCAAGCTTCTCAAAGCACTTGGTTCCGAGCTTCACGGCCAGAAGCACCACCAATGCCGTCACAACGATCCACAGACCAAGCGAACAGGCCCGGTCCAGTGGGAACGCGCTCCAATCCACCGGCGCGCCGTTCATGGCCGGCAGGTCAAAAACCAGATAGCTTCCCTGAATCCAACTGCATAAGAATACAGTCAGGCACGCGGCTGCCAGCACGGTATACAGCTTCCCGCTGACCCGCTTTGCCAGATACAGGACAAGCGCCGTCCCGGCAAAAGCAGCCGCAAACAGGGTCAGCGCGTACGGCGCCAGCTGTCCCGCCGTGAACCAGAACTCCAGATGGTTCGTCAGATACAGCTCAAAGGGCGCGTAAATCAGCAGCAGGAAAGACAGCGCAAACGCCATCCCCAACACCGGCAGGATGACCGCTCCCCTTGTCTTCGTTTTCGTCTCCACTGCCTTCGCCCCAAACACTTCATTCGATCGATCAGTTCATCCAGCAGCGCGTCCGCCGCCTCATCCTTGCTCAGCAGCGGCAGCTCCTTTACACCGTCGGCGGAAATCAGCGTCAACACGTTGGTGTCGACCGCAAAGCCCGCACCGGCCACCTTGACGTTATTGGCCGCGATCAGATCCAGATTCTTTCTTACAAGCTTCCTCCGGCTGTTTTCCAGCATGTTCTCTGTCTCCATGGAGAAGCCGCACAGGAACTGTCCCTCGCGTTTTCTGCTTCCCAGCTCGCCGAGGATATCCTTCGTCCGCTCCAGTGGAATGGAGAGATCGCCATCTTTTTTCTTGATTTTGTTGTCCGCAACCTGCGCCGGGCGGTAGTCGGCTACCGCCGCGGCCTTGATAATCACATCCATTTCAGCGGCTCTGGCCGTCACCGCCTCATACATCTCCTGCGCCGAGACTACCGGTATAAACTCCATGTAGTTCGGCTGCGGCAGATTCGTCGGCCCGGAGACGAGCGTCACCTCGGCTCCGCGCCGGGCGGCGGCCTTCGCAATGGCGTAGCCCATTTTCCCGGAGGAATGGTTGGTGATATACCGTACCGGGTCCAGCGCCTCGCGGGTCGGTCCCGCAGTGACGAGCACGCGTTTTCCGGTCAGATCCTTTGCATGTCCCAGCGTATGCAGGATGACCTCTACCAGCTCCTCCGGCTCCGGCAGCTTGCCCGTTCCCACCGCGCCGCAGGCCAGTCTGCCTACGGCGGGCTCCACGATCTCCCAGCCGTAGCCGCGCAGCTTGGTCAAATTGTCCTGGGTCACGGGATTTTCGTACATCCGGGTATTCATCGCCGGGGCCGCCGCCTTGGGGCAATCGCAGGCCAGCACCGTCGTTGTCAGCATATCGTCAGCCAGGCCGTTTGCAAGCTTGGCCAAAACATTCGCCGTCGCCGGCGCAATGAGCACCATGTCCGCCCGGTCAGCCACCGCGATGTGCTCCACCTTGTGTTCAAAGCTTCGGTCAAAGGTATCCACCAGCGCCCGGTTTCCCGTGAGCTGTTCAAAGGTCAACGGGGCAACAAACTGCGTGGCATTTGTGGTCATGATCACCTGCACATCGGCATGCAGCTTGACCAGGGCTGAGGCCAGCACCGCCGCCTTATAGCAGGCGATACCGCCCGTGACGCCGAGGACTATGGTCTTTCCTCTGAGCATATGCATTCCTCCCGAAGTCTTGTTTTCTGT
>JAFTGE010000014.1 GCA_017458085.1 Oscillospiraceae bacterium | reverse complement strand
TCTGACCTATTTGATGATCTCCCATGACCTGACGATGGTGCGGCACATTTCCGACCGAGTTGCCGTTCTGTATCTTGGCTCCATCGTTGAATTGGCCGATACCGAAGAACTGTTTGACGCCCCGCTTCACCCCTATACCCGTGCGCTGTTTTCCGCCATCCCCAAAGCCGAGCCGGACAGCGACTGGCTGACGGCGCGCGTACAGCTTACCGGTGAGATCCCCGATCCTGCTCACGTGCCTGTAGGCTGCAAATTCGCGCCCCGCTGCCCCTATGCGACAGATCGCTGCCGACAAGAGACCCCACCGCTGACAGAGCGAGGGACGGGACATATGGCTGCCTGCTGGGAAACGCTGGAATAGGAGGAGAGCATGGAGACAAAGATGCTTCGCCGCCTCCAGCTTTTGGAGCTGGAAGAATTAAAGGAGGTGGCTCGGTTTTGCGATGCAAACGGCATCCGGTATTTTTTGGATTCCGGAACGCTCCTCGGCGCGGTGCGGCACCAGGGCTTTATTCCCTGGGACGATGATGTGGATATCTGCATGGATGTGCGAAATTACCGGCGCTTTCTCCGTCTTGCCCGCCTTATGCCGGAGCGGTATTATGTGCAAAACTTTCGGAACGATCCGACTATGGGCGCAATCTGGACCAAGGTGCGCGTCAACGGTACAACAGTCACACCCAAATCGCTGCCGATTACCAACACCCATTGCGGCGCCTGCCTGGACATTTTTGTGATTGCGGGTCTTGCAAAATCCGGCCTGGGTCGATGGTTCCAGCAACAGGTGTGGACACTGCTTCGCGCCCTCATGAGCAAAGAGGAAAAGCTGGCCGCCGGGCAGAGCTTTTCCCGGAGGATCATGCTGCTGCAAAAGCTGCCGTATCCTGCGCGGAAGGGTCTGGCTCTGCTCTCTGAGCGGGTACTCCTTTTGGACACGCAGCACAGTGACAGGTGCTTCAGCGTTTTCAACGGGCCGACGAATCCGGACACGGCCTTTTTCCCACCGGAGGCGTTTCGCGCGGAGCGGGCGGTTCAGCTGCCCTTTGAGGGGGAGCTTTTTGCCTGCCCCGGCACATACGAGACGGTTCTGGAGGCCTATTATGGCGATTGGAGGACCCCGCCCCCGCCCGCGCAGCGCAGCGGACACGGCGATCTGCTGGTGGATTTTGAACACGGCGTGGATTACTATTTGCAGTCAGAATCCGGCTGAAAGCACGGAAGAAGGACAACTCCCGTTTATGGGAACTGTCCTTCTTTCGCTGTGCGTAGATGAACTTGGGCATATCAAAAGGTAACCTTTTCATTTGCGCTGTATGTATGCGGATTATTCCTTCTGAAGGAGCTTCGCCATGTCTTCTGCAATCTCCTTATACCATGGAAAAATGTTCAAGCAAGAGAACAGCCGTAGCTGTTCACTTGCTTAAGAGGTGTGAAAAAGGAGACTTAGAACTCGACTTCCGTGAAGAGATTGCCTGGCTGTGCGCTTTCGCAGAGCTCGCCCAGCTTGGGAAGAATACGCGTGAAATGTTCGGTGGCGTTGTGGGTGTCGATAGCGGCCTGATCCCTCCAGACCTCAATAAAGGCAAGCGTGGCAGGATCGCCGATCCGTTCGTTGAGAGAATAAGAAATATTGCCCTCTTCAGCGCGGGACTTCTCTACCAGCTCCCTGGCCAGTGCCTTAAAGGTATCCACGCACTCAGCTTTGATTTTCATAACAGCTACAATTTTGATCATGATGTTCTTCCTTTCTGAATTGTGAATCATTTCCCCCGGCAGGGCGTCGGTTAAAAAGCGGATCTGTTCGGCGTTCTTTATTGTTCGATCAAATCCACGATTTCCCCGATGAACATGGTGTGGGGAGACATACGGTTATATATCCAGTCGGCTACCTCCTTCGGCACCTGTTCCTTTTCAAACTGGTGGAAATAGAGCTTCTTGCATACAAAGCTCAGCTCCGCCTGTTCGAAATCCACGCCGTGTTCCAGCGCAATAGGCGTCAGCTTGGTGAGCGCGACCTTGTCCCCGTCCCGGCCGGACTTGCTGCCGAGAATACTCAGATCACTGCGATATTCTTCCGGGAAGAAACTGACGGTAAAATAGTCGTTCTTCTCCAGATAATTGTAAGTATAGCGGTCGGGGGAAACATAGATGGTGAGAATGGGCTTGCCCTTGTGTACTGGGCCCCAGATCGTGCCCATGCTGCCCCAGGCAATGGTCATGGTGTTGTAGTTGTCGATTGTTCCCGCCGTGACCAGCGCCCACCGGTCGTTGAACAGTTCAAATACGTTATATGCTTTTGCCGTGAAATCCATAGGTTCCTCCATCTCAATGCAAGTTCCAAACCGTGATTCCTGTGTACGGGTCAGTCATGCGACCGATTCCCGCATCCGGGATCGGATCGATTACAATTTCAGCCGTATAACTGACGACCGCGCTCTTGAGATGCCCACCGAAGAAGCAGATCTCGCCGTGCTCATCCAAATAGGAGAACATGGCGTGCGCGTGTTCATAGATCTGCCCACCCTCGTCATGGGTGATGTTCCCATCCAAGGAGAGCAGCTCCAGCATACCCTCCTTCTCGTGATCCAGAAAATCGTCCTTCTCCGGGATATACGTTGCGACGCGAACCTGCCCAAAGGCGCCGATCCCATGGAAGGTCGCGGAATGGATATCCTCCATCCTACAGATTTCCAATATGATGCGCATGATGTCCTCGCCGCGATCTGCCCGAATGAAAATGCGATTCGAGAAAACTTTATAATCCATTGACATACCTCCTTGTATTGTAGGATAAGTCCAGATACAAAAAAAGTAAAGTACGCACAAATAGGTAACTATAGCGGTAAAAAAGCACGGTGAACTAGGGATCCATGAAATATGTGCTGAGGTTGGAGGTAGCATAACGATCTAAACAATCTGTACAGATCAAAAAATGAAGAAAAAGGTAAACCTTCAATGAAAGAAAAATGAGGTCTGTCAATATTTACAATTTCCCTTTGAGAAAATTGTGAATAACGATGAAAGTGAGAAAAACGCAAGTATTTTGCTCCAAAGGACTTGACGATGTTTTGACAATATGCTATTCTAAGTTCAGCTTATATATCAGTTATATATCAGGAAAAAGGACGGCCATGCAAGATAAGATCCAAAGCATTTGCCGTTCTTCTTTTCAAACAAGATTGATATATCACTAATATATCAGACGAACACAACTTTTGAAAGGAGCACTACCATGAAAAAGACCCGTATTCTCGCCTGTCTTCTCGCCATCGTGATGATCTTTGCCCTTTCTGCCTGCGGTGGTCGCGGCACCGAAGCCTCTGGCGAATCCTCCGGCTCTGCTGCTATCGTCCAGAAGGACATCGTGAACGACCCCATCAAAATTGCCTTTGCCGTCGCCAACATGGACACCAACACCAGCGTTTGGCTCGCCGGCGTGGAGAGCATTTGCAACGCCACTCCCAATGTCACCCTGCAGGTTTTCACCGCCAACGGCTCTGCCGAAACCCAGTCTACCCAGCTGCAGGAGATCATTAACCAGGAATTTGACGCCATCATTATTCACCCGGTCGATTCTGCCGCAGCTGCCTCTTTGGTCGCTGATGCTGAGGCCGCCGGCATTGTCGTCATCCACCTGAATCTGGGCATCGAGGCTGTCCACAGCGGCGGCCTTGAGGCCAACAGCTACAACCTTGGCGTTCTGGTTGCCAACGATGCCTACACCCGCACCGGCGGCAATGCCAAGTGCGTGGCCATCGGTCCCCCGGTGGAGCTGAGCTCCGTTGTTCTGGGCGTGAACGGCTTTGAGGACACCCTGGCCGGCATGGACGGCATGGAGTTCCTGGAGAGCCAGGCGGGCGACTGGACGACTGAGAGAGCCAACGCCATCATGCGCGACCTGCTCACCAAGTACAACAATGACATCGACGTGGTCTTTGCCCACAATGACCAGATGGCCATCGGCGCGGCCCAGGCCATCGAGGCTGCCGGGCTCACCGGACAGATCCTGGTCTACGGCGCTGACGGCTCCACCGACGCCATGCAGTACATTGCCGACGGCAAGATGACCGGCACCGTGTACTTCGACAACTATCAGATGGGCCAGTCCGCTGTTCAGTTCGCGCTCTACGCTCTGGCTGCCGGCGTGAACGGAAGCAACCTGAGCTCCACCCCCGTCATCTCCGTCCCCATGGTGATCATCTCCTCTGACAATCTGGCGGATTACCAGAAATAAAAATGTAGTATAGGCACCGCACGGTTCCGACGTCCCCAACCCGGCGGAAACGTGCGGTGCGGTTTATCAAAGCGGCTCTGAATCTGAAAAGGGAGGTGCGTTATGAAGCAAACAACGATCCGGAAGCTGGTATCTCTGGGTCTGCTTCTGATCTTCGCGCTGATATTCGGTTTTACAACGGACTATTTCTTCACCTGGAAAAACATCACGACTCTGCTGCGTGAGGTCTCTATTATCGGCCTTTTGGCGATGGGCGGTGCCTTTGTCATCATCGGAGGCGGCATCGACCTCTCCACTGGCGCTGTTCTGGGGCTCTCGGCCATGATCGCGTCCCGCCTGGTCACCGACACCATGCTGCCGATCTTCGTGATCGTTCTGATCTGCGTTCTGGCTGGCGCCGTTGCAGGCGTCATCAACGGTCTGCTGGTAGCTCGTTTTGGAATGAGTGAGTTTATCGGAACCTTTGCCACAGCCTTTATCTATCGTGCTTTCGTTTACATGCTTGCCTATCGAACCAATGGCCATATCACGACCAAGACGGTCACGGACGCTGCCTTCCGCTCTCTGGGCGGGAATATCGGCGGCGTGTACTACATGACCATCGTGTGGGCACTGCTGATCCTCGTGACTTGGTTCGTCCTCCGGCATACCCGCTACGGCACCTATGTGTATGCTATGGGCAGCAACCGCAAATCTGCAGAATTTACCGGCATCAACGTTGACAAAATGAAGGTCTCCACCTTTGTGATTTCCTCCTGCTTTTCGGCGCTGGCCGGCGTGTTTCTGGTCGCCTGGCAGGGGTCTGCGAACCTGAGCAGCGGCGAAGGCATGAACTTCCAGGCCATTGCGGCGGCAGTCGTGGGCGGCATCGCGCTGACGGGCGGCCGCGGCGACACGGTTGGCGTGGCCATCGGCAGTTGCTTCTTGGTCATGGTGGTAAACGGCCTTTACAAATACGGTCTGCCCACCCACATGCAGCCGATCTTTTACGGCGTGGTGATCATCGTCATGGCCATCTTTGACGCCATCTATATTCGCACGATCTCCAAGCGCAACATCGCAAGCAAAAAGATCGCCTCGACCAAGGGAGGTGCCGCATGAGCGAGAACAATAAGCGCCAGCCTCTGCTGGAGATGGTCGGGATCGAAAAATCCTTCCCCGGCGTTCAGGTGCTCAAGGGCGTAGACTTCTCGGTGTACCCCGGCGAGATCCACTCGCTCATGGGCGAAAACGGCGCGGGCAAGTCCACCCTCATCAAGATCCTCACCGGCCTCTATCCGCTGGACGGCGGCGAGATCCGCATCAATGGCGAGAAGGTGGAGATTCACAGCCGCCAGGACGCCATCGACGCGGGCATTTCGGTCATCTACCAGGAGCTGAGCCTGATTCCCACCCTGTCCGTCACGGAAAACATCTTCCTGGCGCAGGAAAAGGTGAAGGGCAAGATTATGCTCGACCGCAAAGCCATGCGCGCTAAGGTGGCGGAGATGATCGAGACAAGCGGCTTCTCCGTCTCTCCGGACGACATCATCGAAACCCTGAGCGTGGCGCAGCAGCAGACGGTGGAGATCATGAAAGCGCTGCTGAATGACGCCAAGCTCATCATCATGGACGAGCCCACCGCGTCCTTGAACGCAGCAGAGTCCGAGATCCTGTTTGAAAAGATCCACAATCTGAAGGCCCAGGGCAAGAGCATCATCTACATCTCCCACCGCCTGGAGGAGGTCTATGCCATGTCCGACCGGCTGACCATCCTGCGCAACGGTGAAGTGGTAGCGGTGGTGGACAAGAAGGACATTGACCCGGTGAAGGTCGTGGAATACATGCTGGGGCGGGAGCTGAAAAGCGAAGCCAAGGAGCTCCACGAGCCCATCCCCGGCGGCGCTGTGCTGAAGGTGGAGAAGCTTTCCACCAAGGATCTGCTGGACGGCGTCAGCTTTGAGGCCTACGCCGGTCAGATCCTGGGTCTGGGCGGCCTGGTCGGCTCCGGGCGCACGGATACGCTCAAGTGCATTTACGGCCTGCTGGACTATGACGGAGGCAGCATTACCCTGGACGGCAAGCCTCTGCCCAGGAACAGCGGAGCCGCCATCCGGGCGGGAGTCGGTCTGGTACCGGAGGATCGCCGTTCGGAGGGGCTGGTGCTCCTGTCCGACCTGACGGACAACATCGCCCTTCCCAACTACGATCTGAACTCCAAGAGCTTTGTCATCAGCCCCAAAAAGGCGCTGGCAAAGGCCAAAGAGAGCGTGGAAAAGCTGCTCATCAAGCCCGGTCACACCCACATCCCCACGGCAAACCTCTCCGGCGGCAACCAGCAGAAGGTGGTTCTGGCCAAATGGCTGCAGCGGGATTTGAAGGTGCTGCTGGTAGATGAGCCTACCGTGGGTATCGATATTGGCGCGAAAGCGGAGATTTACGACATCCTCCGGAACATCGCAGGCAAGGGCGGCATCGTGATCGTTGCCTCCTCGGATACCGAGGAACTGCTGAAGATATCGGACCGCATTGTGATCCTGGTAAACGGCAAGGTCTATGCGGATCTGAAGAATGAAAATCTGACCGAAAATGATCTGATCCTGGCGTACTCCGGGATGAAGAGAGAGGGGGCGGCACAATGAAGATTCTCAAAGGAAAGGGAGATGGCAAAAAGAGTTTCTTTCAGCTCCCGCTGATTGTGGTCGCACTGATCGTAATCATGACTATCTGGAAGCCTGGTATATTCCTGACCCCCAGCAACTTCCTGAGCATACTGCTGTCCATCTGCATTTACGGCATCATGATGTGCGGCACCATTTTCCCGCTCCTGAACGGCGGAATCGACTTGTCTATCGGCTCCACTGCCGCCTTGTCAGGATGTGTTACGATCCTGATCACTATGGCCGGCAATTACACCCCGGCGGCCTCACTGCTGGGCATCCTGGCCGGAATCGGTGTCGGGGCTCTGTGCGGTGCGGTCAACGGCCTGGTCTCCTCGCTGTTTGGCATTCCCGCTTTCATCGTGACGCTGGCTTCCAGCAATATCGTGCTTGGTATTGCCCAGAGCATTAGCAACCAGAGAACCATTACCTGCCTCCATTCCGAGGTTATCAACTGGATCGGCACCGGAAAAATCCTTGGAATTCCCTTCCCGGTAGTTTTCTTCGTGCTGCTTCTGGTCTTTACCTGGTGGGTGCTGAAATACACCCGTTTCGGGCGCTACGCTTATGCGGCAGGCGGCAACCCCAAGGCCACACAATTCAGTGGCATCAGCACCAAGAAGATCCAGATTGCGACCTATCTTATCTCCGGAACCACCGCAGCATTGGCAGGCATTGTCCTGTCCTGTTTCAACCGTCAAGCGGTGTATACCCAGGCCAGCGGCTATGACGGCGACGTGCTGGTGGCGCTGGTTGTCGGCGGCGTAAGCATGGCCGGCGGCGAAGGCAAAATTACCGGCGCTATCTTCGGTCTGATGATCCTTGGCATTTTGAATAACGCCATGGTTCTCATCGGAATTGACGCCATTTATCAGAATCTGGTCAAGGGCTTGCTGGTAATCGTGGCCGTGGCGCTGGACGTATACGCCCGCAATAAGAACAGCGGCCTGAAGCGCAAGACCCTGCGCAGCATTTTCAGTAAGGGTTGATCGGGAAAGGAGCAAGCAATGGAAAACAAGAATCTGAACAATTTTAGCGTAAAGGATAAAGTGATCGTTGTCACCGGAGGAACCGGCGGCATTGGCCGGGGCTTGGTCAAGGGTCTTGCCGAAAGCGGCGCGAGAGTCGCCATGCTGAGCACCAATGAGGCCAAGAGCAAGGCCGTGGAGAGCGAACTGCGGGAGCAGACCGGAGGAGAGATCCGGGGTTACATCGCCAACATCTCCGACGAGGAGAGCGTGGAGGCGGCTTTCGCGCGCATCGAGGCGGATTTCGGACGTGTGGACGGTCTGGTCAACTGCGCGGGCATCTCCTTTGTCAATCCTCTGAGCGAAATGCCTATGGATCGTTGGTCCTCCGTAATGGATGTTAATCTGAAGGGAACGGTGGTCTGCTGCAAGGTGGCCGGCAAATATATGTACAAAAACAGCTGGGGACGCATTGTGAACATCAGCTCCCTCGCGGCGACTCACGGAAAGCCCGGCTACACCGCCTACACGCCCAGCAAGGCGGCGGTAAACGCCTTCACCTTCACCCTGGCCGCCGAGTGGGCGCACTTGGGCATCAATGTCAACGCCGTTTCTCCGGTTATGGTGGTGACGGACATCAACCGCAAGCAGATCGAGGAGAATCCCGGCTATCTGGACAACGTGCTCTCCTCCATCCCACAGGGCAGAGCCTGCAGCGCGGAGCTGCTGCTGGGAACGGTGCAGTTCCTGCTCAGCGAGGCCAGCAGCTTTGTCACCGGCCAGACCATCGGCTGCGACGGCGGCGCCCAGAACGGCGACGTGGCGGTCATCAAGCCTGTTGAGAGCATGTAAGGAGAAGAAAATGAAAGCATTTGTAATCGGAAAAGACGGAAAGAAGTTTATTCGCGAGGTCGAGAAGCCGGAGATCAAGCATCCCAAGGATGTCCTGGTCAAGGTGAAGTCTGCCGGCATCTGCGGCACCGACCTGCACATCTATAAGGGTGAGCACCCCATGGCTGTCGGCCAGGATCGCATCCCCGGCCACGAGTTCTCCGGCGAGGTCGTCGCCGTCGGCGCAGAGGTCAAGAATCTCAAGCCCGGCGACCGGGTCGTGCACGAGCCCATCGCTTACTGCGGCGAGTGCTACGCCTGCACCCACGGACAGCCCAACGTCTGCAGGAATCTGAAGGTCACTGGATGCAACATCGACGGCGGCTGGCAGGAGTTCTACTGCGCGCCAGAGCGTCAGTGGCACAAGATCCCCGACTGGGTCACCTGGACAGAGGCGGCCTGCGTGGAGCCCTACACCATCGGCGGGCAGGTCTGCTCCCAGGCGGATGTCCAGGCCGGGGATGTGGTACTGATCCACGGCGACGGCCCCATCGGCCTCATCTGCGGCGACACGGCCAAGCACCTGGGCGCCACGGTGATCATCAGCGGCCATCGGGCGGGACGCCTGCAGCTGGCAAAGGAGATCGGCATGGATTACGCGGTCAATTCCCGCGAGACCGATCTGAAGACGCTGGTGAACGAGCTGACCGACGGCGAAGGCGTCAATGTGATCCTAGACTGCGTGGGTCTGGGCCGGATCATGGACGACAATCTGGATATGCTCTCGCCCGCGGGACGCTTTGTGCCCGTGGCGGTCGCGCCCTTTACCATCAACAATCCCACCAACATCCTGGCCAAGCAGCTGAAAATCGTGGGCAGCCGCCTGCAGAACAAGCAGTTTGCGCCGGTCATTGCCCGGTATGCGCTGTATAAGGACAGCATCGACCGCCTCGTGACGGACACCTTCGCCTTCGAGGACAGCGATGAGGCCTTCCAGTACAACCTGGCGCGCCACCCGGAGACCGGCAAGGTGGTCATTCTCTTTGACGGAAAGGAGTAAGGAAGTATGCTGACGAAAAAGGAAATCAAGGAACTGAACATCTTTGCCTGCGAGATCCGCAAGGCGACCTTCTCCGCCATTCACGGCGCGGGCCGGGGCCATATCGGCGGCGCCATGAGCATGGTGGAGGCCCTGGCGGTGCTCTACGGCAAGGAAATGAAGATCGACCCCAAGGAGCCCAGAATGCCCGAGCGGGATCGCTTCGTGCTCTCCAAGGGACATTGTGGCCCATCTCTGTACGCAACGCTGGCTGTGAAGGGCTTCTTCCCCAGAGAGGCGCTGCCCACCATGAACCACGGCGGCACCATTCTTCCCAGCCATGTTGACCGGCTGAAAACCCCTGGAATCGACTTCTCCGCCGGATCTCTGGGCACCGGGATCAGCGTTGCTGTCGGCAGCGCCCTGGGCGCCAAGGTGAAGGGCCTGGACTACCGCACCTATTGCATTGTCGGCGACGGCGAGTGCGATGAAGGCCAGGTTTGGGAGGCGGCCATGTTTGCCGCCAGCAAGAAGCTGGATAACCTGGTCGTCCTGGTGGACTATAACAAGCAGCAGCTGGACGGCTGGACCAAGGACGTCTGCGATCTGGGCGACATCGGCGCAAAGTTCAGTCAGTTTGGCTGGAATACTGTCGAAGTAGACGGCCACAACGTCAGCGCGATCTATGATGCGCTGGAGGCGGCCAGAGCCTGCAAGGGCCAGCCCACGGCGATTATCCTGGACACCGTGAAGGGCAAGGGCTGCAGCTATGCGGAAAAGGCCGGGCTCTGCCACCATCTGGATATGACGGACGAGCAGTTTGCCCAGGAGACGGCGCTGCAGGACGCCAGAATTGATGCACTGCGGAAGGAGGAAGACTAATGTTTCAGTTAGCACCGAAAAACACCAAGACCGAACCCATGCGGGACGTGCTTGCCAAAACCCTGATCGAGCTTGCAAAGGAGAATGAAAACATCGTCGTCCTGGATGCGGATCTGATCGGCGCCAGCGGGCTCAAGGCCTTCCAGAAGGCTTTCCCCGAGCGGACCTTCGACTGCGGCATTCAGGAGGGGAACATGGTGGGCGTGGCCGCCGGCCTCAGCGAGAACGGACTGATCCCCTTTACCCACACCTTCTCCTGCTTCGCCGGTCGCAAGTGCATTGACCAGGCTTTCCTGAGCGCTAGCTATGCCGGCCTCAATATTAAAATGATCGGCTCCGACGGCGCCGTCACCGCCACCACCAACGGCGGCTCCCACCAGGGCATGGAGGATATGGGCATCTTCCGCAACCTGAATAACATCACCATCGTGGAACCCACGGACGCCAACATGCTCCGCGCGCTGCTGCCCGCCATCGTGGACAGTTACGGTGTGTTCTACATCCGCCAGTTCCGGCGCTGCACCGACGCGGTGTACACCGAGGATTCCACCTTCACCCTGGGCAAGGGCAACCTGCTGCGGGACGGCAGCGACGCCACAATCATAGCCGCCGGCATCGAGGTGCCCGAGGCACTGAAGGCCGCCGAGCTTCTGGCTGAAGAGGGGCTGCAGATCCGCGTGGTGGATATGTTTACCTGGAAGCCCCTGGACGAGGAACTGATCGTGGACTGCGCCAGCAAGACCGGCGCCATCGTCACCGCTGAGAATCACTGCCTGGCCACCGGCCTCGGCAGCGCGGTTGCCTCTGTCGTCACGAAAACCGTGCCGGTTCCCATGGAGATGATCGGCGTGGACGAGCAGTACGGCGAGGTGGGCGACCTGAACTACCTGATGAAGAAATTCAACCTGACCGCCGAAGACATCGCGGCGAAGGTGAAAAAGGCCATCGCCAGGAAGGGGAGATAAGAGATGAAGCGCATTACCGTCATTTACACCGGCATGGGTTCTCTGCCCAACGACGTGGAAAAGCTGTTCAAGCAGGAGCTGGGCGGGGATCTGAAGATGCACCACATCCTGGACAGCGGCCTGATCGGCGACGTCGTTGCGGCGGATGGCTTGACGCCTCAGCTGGAAAAGCGGCTGACCGCCCTGTATGACGCGGCGGCGACCACGGATGCGGATCTCATCATCGGCGCCTGCTCCTCCATTGGCGGTTTTACCGAGCGCTACGCAGCAGAGCATCCGGAACTGAAGTTGCTGCGGATCGACTATCCCATGGCCAGATACGCAGCGGAGAACGGCAAAAAGGTCGTCGTCATGGCGACGCTTGCCACGACGGTCGCTCCTTCCACCGAGCTGGTGCAGCGGCTGGCCGCAGAACTCGGCAGAGAAGTGGAGACTGTGGGCGTCACGGTTCCCGGCGCCTTCCAGGATCTGATCTCCGGAAGACTTGCCGAGGCCACTGAAAAGGTGGTGGCCAGCGCGAAGGAAACCTGCATGGATGCTGATATTATCATCCTGGCACAGGCTTCCATGGCCCTGTTCAAGGACGCGATCCGTTCCGTGATCACGCCGGAGACGCAGCTGCTGGAGAGCCCCTCCACCTGCGCCGCCTATCTGAAGAATCTTTTGTAAGGAGGCAAGGGCATGAGCAAAGAGATCAACAATCTGAAACGGACAGCCGTTCAGATCCGCAAGGACATCATGGACATCTCCGCCCACTGCGGCGGCGGCGCCACCCACGTGGGGCCTGCTCTCTCCGCCGCCGATATCGTGGCAGCGCTGTATTTCAAGATCATGAACGTGGATCCGACCAATCCTTCCTGGGAGGATCGGGATCGCTTCATCCTCTCCAAGGGGCATGCCTACTCCGTCCTGTACGCGGCTCTGGCCGAGCGGGGCTACTTCCCCCGGGAAGAGCTGATGACCACCCGCAACATCAACAGCCGCCTGCAGGGACACCCCGTGCTGGGCAAAACGCCCGGCGTGGACATGGTCAGCGGCTCTCTCGGCAATGGCCTGTCCTGCGGACTGGGCATTGCCATGGGGCTCAAGCTCCAAGGGAAGCGCAAGCCCCGTGTCTATGTGATGCTGGGCGACGGTGAAAGCCAGGAGGGCATGGTCTGGGAGGCCGCCATGTGCGCGCCGAATAAGGGCATTGACAATTTGGTTGCCATCGTGGACTACAACCACCTCCAGAGCTGCGGCGCGCTGGACGAGATCAACTCTCTCCACCCCATGGTGGAAAAATGGGAGTCCTTCGGCTGGAAGGTTTTTGAGATGAACGGCCACGACATGGACGACATCGTCTCCAAGCTGCTCATCGCAAGGGAATACGCCGGCCAGCCAGTCTGCCTGATCGCCCACACCGTAAAGGGCAGGGGTGTCAGCTTTATCGAGCACAACAACGCCTGGCACGCGAAAATCGCTACCGAAGCGGAATACCAGGCGGCGATCGAGGAGCTGGATGCCCAGCTCACCGCGATCGACGCGGACGAAGACTAAGGAGGGTGCATTATGCGTCAGTTTGAACGAGAAAAGAAATCCACCCGCGACGCCTATGGCAATGCGGTGCACGAGCTGGCAAAGCAGGATCCCACCGTCATCGGCATCGGCGCGGACACCACCAACAACATCGGCCTGAAGGGGATGGCCAAGGAATTTCCGGATCGGGTCATCAATGTGGGGATCGCCGAGCAGAACATGATGGGCACGGCGGCGGGCCTTGCCGCCACCGGCTTCAAGGTTTTCGGCGGCTCCTTCGGCCCCTTTGTGGCGATGCGCTCTCTGGAGCAGTTTCGCACCTTTATCGCTTACCCTCACCTGAATGTGAAGATGGCCGGCGGCATGGGCGGCCTGTCCGCCGCCAACGAGGGCGTGACGCACCAGTGCCCGGAGGACATGGCCATCATGCGCACCATCCCCGGCAACATCGTGGTTTATCCGGCGGATATGGCCTCCTGTGATGTGATCGTGAAAAAGCTGAGCACGATCCCCGGCCCCGCCTATATCCGCCTGGGCAAGTTCCCGTTTCTCAAGGTCTTTGACGAGAACTATACCTTTGAGCCGGGCAAGGCCAACCTCCTGGAGGACGGCACCGACCTGACTCTGATTGCCTGCGGCACCACCATTACACGCTGCCTGCAGGCCAAGGATGTGTTGGCGGAAGAGGGCATCTCTGCCCGCGTGCTGGACATGTCCTGCATCAAGCCCCTGGATGAAAACGCGGTGCTGGCTGCCGCAAAGGAGACCGGCGCTATCGTCACCGTGGAGGAGGGGACGATCCTCGGCGGTTTGGGCAGCGCTGTTGCGGAGGTGCTGGTGGAGCAGGCTCTGGTGCCGATGCAGCGTGTCGGCGTCAGGGATGTGTTCACCGAGTCCGGCGACCACGACCCGCTGATGGATAAATACGGCCTTTCCGTGGCTGATATCGTCAGCGCTGCCAAGGCGGTGCTTGCCCGCAAGTAAAACTGCATCAGCGTCTTTCGTTTGCCAGGCTCGCCTCGAAGAAGTATCGCTTGCAGGAAGAAGTGAAAAGCGGTATAATAAAGCAACTGATATATAAATTGCACAAAGAGGATGAGACTATGACCAAGAAAGACCAGACTTATGAGCTGCTGCTGCAGCGGATCAACAGCGGAGAGTATCCTGCCCAGTCCTATATCGACGAAAAAGCCATCGCAAAGGAACTGGACACCAGTCGGACTCCGGTGCGGGAGGCGATCCTTTCCCTGGCGCAGGAGGGTTATCTGAAGATTCTGCCCCAGAGAGGAATCATCGTGCTTCCCTTTACCTATGAGGACGCCTGCGACATTTTTCAGACGCGCAAGCTCCTGGAGCCCTGGCTCATCCAGACCTACGGGCCGACCTTCACCGAGGAGGAGTTAGAGGCCGAGCGTGCGCAGGTGGAGAAGGACAGTGAGATCCACCGAAACGCGGAGGGCGTGCCGGGGATCTCCATGATGCACCATCCCCATGTCCTGCTCATCAATCGCTGCAGGAACCACTTTATTTCCAATATTCTGCAGAACGTGGAGCGGCAGTGCATCCGGATCCCCAACGATCGGAATAAACGCGTTCCGTATATCAACTCCAAGTCGCCGGAAGAGGTTCGGGGAACCCATATGATTTTGCTGGAGCTGATGCTGCAGAAGCGCTTTGATGAGGCCGCAAAGGAAATGGTTCATCATGTGGAGCTGGCGGAAACGGAATACATGCGGTACTGGTTTCAGTCCTGAAAAATAAACATTCCCCTCTCGGAGACGCTTTCTCTGAGGGGGAAGTGTTCGCAAAACTTGTATATAACTAATATATCAAAACAAGGGAGGCCGCCATGGAGAACAAAAAACAGCTTGTCTATGTGGGCAGTTGGGGAAATCGGGAGAACCAGGGACACGGAGAAGGCATCTCTGTTTGCACGGTGGATCCGACAGACGGAAGCCTCGACCTGCTCCAAACCCTGGAGCTGGAGGAGCCCAGCGTCGTCAGCGTATCGCCGGACGGTCGCTTTCTCTATGCCGTCAACGAGCTCTGCAACGGCTTTGACGGGGAGCCTGGCATGGGCGGCGGCGTCTCCGCCATGCGCATCCTGGGGGATGGGCGGCTGGAGCTTATTAACAAGACGCCATCTCTCGGCAGCATCCCCTGTTATCTGGAAACGGATCCCCGGGGCGAATATGTGATCGCCGCCATCCATTCCGGCTTTGGCCTGACCACCCGGTTCGTAAAGACACAGGAGGGGTTCGCGGCTGTGCGCAGCTATGACCAGTCCGCGCTGGCGCTGTTTCGTGTCCGGGAGGACGGAGGGCTTGCGCCTGCCGATCTGCTGCCCTTTACCGAGCCGGGCAGCGCCGTGTATTATCGGCGCGATCCCCAGAAGATCGAGCGGGGATATCCGGGCAAGCCGCCGGTGGACAAGGCATTTCTGCAGTCCCATTCCTTTATCCATTGCGTCGCTTTTTTAAGTGATGATCTGTTTCTTGCGACGGACCGGGGGACCGACATGGTGCACCTGTGTGAATTGGATCGGGAGTATGGCGTGCTCCGCCGCGTCCATACCTGCCGGGTGGATCTGGGTCAGGCGCCCCGCCATCTGACGGTGCATCCTACCAAGCCTTACGTCTATATGACCAACGAGGTGGAATCCTCGGTCACGGTTTTTGAATTCGATCTGGAAAAGAAAAGCTTCTGGCGGGTGCAGACTACGGGCGTTTCCAAGGATCAGCCCATGGACGCCATCATCATGCCCTGTGACATCCACATCCACCCCTCCGGGCGCTTCCTGTACCTAACTAACCGGGGGCTGAACGACCTGGTGGTCTACGATGTGGATCAGGACAGCGGAAAGCTGAGCATGAAACAAATCTATCCGATGAACCGGGCGGAGCCGAGGGGCTTCTATCTCACGGATGACGGACGCTATCTGGTGATCGGCAGCAAAGACACGGATGAGCTGGAGACGCTCACTGTGGCCGAGGATGGCCGGGTATCCGCCACCGGACATAGGGTGCATGTGAATACACCCTGCTGTGTGCGAATCCTGAAGCGCTGACTGAAACAGGAGGAAGAAGCATGAATCAAGAATTGCCGCTGAGCGGCATTAAGGTGGTCGAGCTGGCCACCGTGGTGGCGGCTCCCACAGCCGGACGTGTGATGGCAGACTTTGGCGCAGAGGTCATCAAGGTGGAAATGCCGGGCTCCGGCGACCTCCTCCGCGCCATGGGCGATGCCCATCAGCTTCCGGTGGAGCCGGACAACAACCCGCTGTTTGACCTGTTCAACGCAGGCAAAAAGGTGGTGGCGATCAATCTGAAATCCCCGGACGGGATGGCAGTGCTGCTACGCTTGCTGGAGGATGCGGACGTGTTCCTGACAAACACGCGCATGCGCTCCCTGGTGAAGATGGGTCTTGGCTATGATGCGCTCAAGGAGCGCTATCCCCGCCTGATCTACGCCCACTTTTCCGGCTACGGCAATCGCGGGCCGGAGAGCGAGCGCCCCGGCTTCGACACCACGGCCTTCTGGCTGCGTTCCGGCGCTGCGGTGGACTGGAGCCTCCCCGGCGCGTTCCCTGTGCGCCCCACCTTCGGCTTCGGGGACATCGCCACCTCCGGCTATTTTCTGGACGGCATTCTGATGGCGCTGCTGGCGCGGGAGCGGTCGGGGAAGGGCACGCTCATCGAGACCTCTCTCTTCGGCTCCGGCCTCTGGCACAACGCGCCTTATGTGGTCAACTGCCAGCCTCAGTACGGGCGGCAGCTTCCGGCAGACCGCTATGACCCCTGGGATCCGCTTTCGGATTTCTATCGCTGCAGTGACGGGGAGTGGCTGGCGCCGGTCAAAAAGGTCTATGCAAAGGATCGCTTCATCTTTGCCCGGCTGTTTGACTTCCCGGAAATGGCGGAGGAAGGGGATTTCCGTTCTCTGGACGCCATGCGCCGTGCCGGAAAGATCCCGGAGTGCTCCCGCCGCATTGCGGAGGCCATGGAAAAAAAGAGCTCGAAGGAATGGGCGAAGCTGTTTTCGGAAAACGACATTCCCTACGAGCGTGGCGCGCATTTTTGCGAGCTGTACCGGGACGAGCAGGCCTGGGCAAATGAGTTTTTGGAGAACGTGGCCTACCCCGGTGACGTGACCACTGCCGTTCCTGTTCCGCCTATTCGCTTCAGCGCCTATGCGCGCCGGAGCTTTCATCAGCAGACTCGGGTCGGCGCGGATACCGATGAGATCCTGGGTGGTCTCGGATACTCGGAGGAGCAGCTCCGGACGATGCGGGAAGAAGGGGCGATTTTGTGAGCTTGGAAGAAGTGTTCTTCGGCAGATACCACAATTTTGTCTTTATCGGCGGAACCGGCAGCGGAAAGAGTGAAATTGCCCTGAACTTTGCCCGTATCCTTGCCCAAAAGGGGGATAAAAAGGTTCACTTCTTCGACCTGGATATGACAAAACCCCTGTTCCGCTCCCGGGACGCCCTGGAGCCCCTGCGGAAGCTGGGCGTGGAAGTGCATTTCCAGGAGCAGTTCGAGGACGCCCCCACCCAGGTCGGCGGCGTAGACGCCTGCCTGAAAAACGAGGACTGCTACACGATCCTGGATGTGGGCGGCGATTCCGTCGGCGCACGCTCCATCGGCGGGTATGCCGGCTGGTTGAATCGGGAGAGCACGGGCGTGTATTACATACTGAACGCCTACCGCCCCTGGTCTGACAGCATCGATCACATCGATCACACGCTGGCGCAGATCCTGGGAGTGTCCCGGATCCGATTGTCGCAGCTGCGGATGGTGAACAACCCCCATTTGAGTGAGGAGACCGATGCGGAGACGGTTCTGGAGGGCTGCAAAAGGATGGATGAGATTCTGGCACCCTACGCGAGTACGAGCTTTGCCTGCGCCCGCGAGGAGTTGATCCCGGCGTTGCGGGAGAAGACGGACATTCCGCTCCTGCCCCTGCACTTGTATTTGACTTATGAATGGAACGAAGAATAGGAGGTCTGTGAAAACATGGCGAAAGGAAAAATTGTGGTGATTCCTGAGCGCTGCAAAAGCTGTGGATACTGCATCAAGTTTTGCCCGATGCAGATCATCACCCGCGGCCAGGAGCTGAATGCGAAGGGCTATGAATATGTGACAGTAACGGATCCGGAAAAGTGCACCGGTTGCGCAACCTGTGCCAGAATGTGTCCGGATGGGGCCATTGAGGTCTACCGCTGAAAGGAGAAGAACATGGCAAGAGTTTTGATGAAAGGAACGGAGGCCATTGCAGAGGCGGCTGTCCGCTCAGGCCTGCGTTTCTTCGCAGGGTACCCGATCACACCCCAGAATGAGATCCCGGAATATCTGGCGCGTCGTCTGCCCGAAGTGGGCGGGCATTTTGTGCAGGGCGAGAGCGAGATCGCCTCGGTCAATATGGTATACGGAGCAGGCTGCGCCGGTGAGCGGGCCATGACATCTTCCGCCAGTACGGGCATTTCCTTGAAAAGCGAGGGCATTTCCTACTGCGCCGCCGCCCGCATCCCCATGGTGTACGTGAACGTTTCCCGGGGCGGCCCCGGCGTCGGCACGATCCAGCCTTCCCAGATGGACTATCTGCAGGCCACCAAGGCCTCCGGCAACGGCGGTTTTCGGATGCGCGTGTTTTCCCCCAGCACCGTACAGGAAGCAGTGGATATGACCTACAAGGCCTTCGATTATGCCGATCAGGATCGCAATCCGGTTCTCATCCTGTCCGATGGCGTAGTCGGCACCATGATGGAGCCAGTGGAGCTGCCGCCCATGCGGACAGACGAGGAGCTGGCCGCCATCCGGGAGAGCAAAAAGGCCTGGGCCGGGATCGGCCACCCCTTCGACGTGCCTCGTTCCTGGAACCAGCCGGGCATTTGGGACACGCTGAAGTGGGAGCAGCAGAATAAGGACAACGCTGCACTGTATGAATCCTGGGTTCCCGAGGTGGAGACGCTGGATCTGGAGGACGCGGAGCTGGTGATTGCCGCTTACGGCATCTCCGCCCGAATCGCGAAGGCTGCGATCAAGGCGCTGCGGGCAGAGGGCTACAAAGTCGGCATGATCCGTCCCAAGACGGTGAGCCCCTATCCTTATGCCGCTTATGACGAGATCAACTACGACACCTGCAAGGCCGTGCTGGATGTGGAAATGGCGATCCCAGCCCTGCATCTCTGGGATGTGGAGAAGGGCGTGAAGGATCGCTGCCCCATCGAGACCTGCCTGAGAAGCGGCGGCATTGTGATCCAGAAGCGTGAGATCATTGCCGCGGCCAAAAAGATCCTGGGCTGAGAGGAGGAGACGGAGATGGAAAAAATCTATGAGAGAACAAAACTGATCCAGGCCGATAAGGTCTCCGGTTTTTGCCCCGGCTGTATGCACAGCACCATTGGCAAGCTGATTGGCGAGGCGCTGGAGGAGTTGGGCGTGTTGGAAAAGACCTTTCTGATCACCGGCATCGGCTGCTGCGGCCTGCATATCGACTATGTTCGCTGCGATAACACCACCGCCGCCCACGGCCGCGCATGTGCGGTAGCGACGGGCATGAAACGCAGCAGACCGGACTCCATTTACATCACCTATCAGGGCGACGGCGACCTGGCCTCCATTGGCCTGGCAGAGACCATGCATGCGGCCAACCGAGGGGAAAACATCACGGTGATCTTTGTGAACAACGGCATCTATGGCATGACCGGGGGGCAGATGGCGCCTACAACGCTGGTGGGGATGAAGGCGACCACCGCGCCCAAGGGCCGCGATCCAAAGGAGCACGGCTATCCCATGCACATGTGCGAGATCCTCAATCAGCTCACCGCTCCGTACTATCTGGAGCGCTGCAGCTGCAATAACCCCAAGAATCTGATGCAGACCAAGCGGGCCATCAAAAAGGCCATCCAGAACCAGATCGACGGGAAGGGCTTCTCCATGGTGGAGATCGTGACATCCTGCCCTACGAACTGGGGTATGAGCGCAATGGATGCCCTGGATTTTCTGGAAGACAACATGCTGAAGGAGTTTCCCCTTGGCG
Organism: Oscillospiraceae bacterium; assembly: GCA_017458085.1. Classification (GTDB taxonomy): domain Bacteria; phylum Bacillota; class Clostridia; order Oscillospirales; family Oscillospiraceae; genus Limivicinus. The sequence continues at coordinate 2,658 of JAFTGE010000014.1, read as the reverse complement.
TGGTTCGTGACAGATCGAAGGAGGAATGAGCATGGAGACCAATATTCTTGTAGCCGGCTTTGGCGGGCAGGGCGTTATGACCATCGGCAAATTCCTTGCGTCTGCCGCCTGTGACGCCACCGACAAGTACATTACCTTTTTTCCATCCTACGGTGCAGAGCAGCGAGGGGGGACCGCAAACTGCTATGTGGTCATCTCTGATGAAGAGATTGGCTCCCCCATGACGGATGAGATGGACGACATGATCGTTATGAACGGCGCGTCTCTGAACAAGTTCCTGCCCATGCTGCGTACTGGCGGACGGCTGTTTGTGAACAGCTCCATCGTAAAAGAGGAGATCGGCAGAAGCGATATCACCGTTGTAAAGGCTCCGGTAACCGATATGGCACTGGAGTTGGGCAACAGCAAGGTGCTCAATATCATCATGATGGGCGTCTATCTGGGGTATACCGAGGTGCTCCCTGTTGACGTGGTCTGGAGCACGATCGAGCACAAGCTTGGGAAAAAGCCCGCGCTTCTGCCGCTGAATCGCATGGCCTTTGAACAGGGACTGCAAATCGGGCGAGCGGAAAGGGCGTAAATAGGACTTCCTTTGCACGCAACCCACAAAAAGGAAGAGAAACTCAGAGATCACAGATATGAAACGAGATCTCATGATCTCCGTTCAGCTCTTTTGGGAAAGCACGTAGCCTGCACCTTGGACGATGTCATGAAGATCAAGGACATGGCCGATTTTTGTAGTAGGAGGTAACATCATGATAGCAATTGGCAGTGACCACGGCGGTTACACACTTAAACGCACTCTTATGGACCATTTTGACACAAAAGGTCTTGCTTATAAGGATTTCGGTACATACTCCGAGGAATCTTGTGATTATCCAATCTACGCCAAAATGGTTGCTCACGCTGTTGCCTCCGGAGAATGTGAACGTGGTATTCTTATCTGCGGTACCGGCATTGGCATGTCTATTACTGCGAACAAGATTCCTGGCATCCGTGCCGCTCTCTGCGGCGACTGCTTCAGCGCCGAAGCAACCAGACAGCACAACGACGCGAATATTCTCTGTATAGGTGCCCGCGTCGTTGGCGAAGGCCTTGCTCTTATGATCGCGGATGTATTTCTTGATACTCCTTTTTCAAATGATATACGGCATAAACGCCGCATCGCCCAAATCGAAGACTGAACTTTCAACATTGGATGGCGTATACCCGGAGACTGTTCCAATTTATCATGAGAAAGAAGGAGAACCACGAAATGATCAAAATAGCGCCCTCTATTCTGTCGGCAAATTTTGCCGCATTGGGCGATGAGACGGAGGAGGTAAGGGTGGCCGGAGCCGATTACCTGCATGTAGATGTGATGGACGGGCTCTTTGTGCCAAACATCTCCATTGGCCTGCCGGTGATCAAATGTCTGCGCCAGGCCACCGACATGTTTCTGGATGTGCATCTGATGATCGAAAAGCCCCTGCGCTATGTGGAACGCTTTTGTGAAGCTGGAGCTGATCTTGTGAATATCCATGTGGAGGCCGATACGGAGGAAAATATCCGTAAAGCGATTGAACTTATCCGATGGCAGGGCAAAAAAGCAGCCGTGACCGTCAAGCCACGCACCCGGGCCGAAGCGATCCTGCCCTTTCTGGAGAGCTGTGACCTCATCCTCGTTATGACGGTCGAGCCGGGCTTCGGGGGACAGAGCTTTAAGGCGAATCAGCTTCCCAAGATCAACTCCATCTGCAGCATGATTGAACGATATGCTCCTGATTGCGAATTGGAGGTCGATGGTGGTATTGACGAAAATACTGCGCCGTTATGTGTCCAGGCAGGGGCAAATGTGCTTGTTGCGGGCAGTGCGGTATTTGGAAAAAAAGACCGGGCTGCCGCCATCCGCGCAATTAGGGAGAACGCAGTAAAGGTTTGATTCTCGGCAAATTGAGTCCTGCGCTTCTTTCTGATATAGATCCTACCGTTCGTTATCGGCTGGACTGTATAAAGTATTATAAAAACACAACATGGGTAATAGTTTAGAGCAGGGAAACGACCACAGACAGAGATGACTCTTTTCTGTGGTCGGTTCTTTAACGAGCTCAACTCATCACGCATCTGAAAAAGATGCTTTTAAACTCAATTTACATTCGCAGTCAGCATCCAATCTTCAAATGTACAGATATCCGGATTGCGATCGACGTATTCTTCCAGCTCTTGGTGGAATAGATCGATCGCTTTCTGCTGTCCAAGTGTTGGGTAACGGTTTCGGATCTCATAACAGATTCGAGGAGGCGGCGGGGTCTGAAGCCGGTAGTAGATCATGCCGCTGTTGTGGCTGAGTTGGTGGATGATCGACATCGGCGCAATGGCCCAACGTTCCGGCGCATCCAAAAAACGCTGCAGGGTGGAGCCGGTATTGACCGTGATCGCGGGGTACAGTTCCGGACTCCAATGGCGGTCGTGCCACTGCTGATAGTCCTGACCCCAGCGGAGGAAGACCTCATTTTCCGGTAAGAGATCCGTGCAGGCAATGCCCTCGTGATACGGTCCGTCTTTTCGACAAATCAGATACATCAGCTCCCGATAGACCGGCCGGGAGATGATATTTGGATAATTCACGCGGCTGAACACAAAACCGATGTCAGCAACGCGGTTCTGCACAAGGCCGTG
>JAFTGE010000013.1 GCA_017458085.1 Oscillospiraceae bacterium | reverse complement strand
GTGCTGACTGCTGTCTTGATCGCATTCCATGCGGTTGATACCGCCGTGCTGATCGCGGACATCACTGTTGTAACAGCAGTCTTGATGGCGTTCCAGACTGTGGTGACTGTTGTCTGAATAGCCCCCACCACTGTCGTCACTACCGTCTTTATCGCATTCCAGACGGAACTGAACGTGTTCTTTATACCGTCAAGGACTGTGGTAAAGAAGCCTTTGATCCCATTCCAGACCGTCTCTATGAACGTCTTGATCGCACCGATCACCGTTGTGACTGTATTCTTTATGCCGTTCCAGATGCCCACAAAGAAATTCTTTATGGCCGTCCAGATGTTTTCGAAGAAGCTCTTCACCTTATTCCAAAGGGCAGACCAGTCGCCATCAAAATCATCCAGTTCTACACCGAACAGGTGGAACAACCATTGTACAGGCTCCCACAGCAGGTTGATGATCCCTGAAGCTACATCTCCGAGACCTTTCCAGAGTGTCGACCAGTCACCATCCTTGAAGCCCTTGATGATACCGACGATCACTTCTACCACACCGGCAAAGACCTCTATGATATCCCCGATGCAATCCATCACCGATCCCAGCAGGAAATCAAGCAGCGGAGCGAACACCTCATTGCACAGCCAGTCAAAGACTTCTCCGATATCCTCGAAGGTAAAGCCGAGGCTGTTGAATGTATCGGTGATTTTCTGCCCGACCGCCTGAATCCGCTCTTTGAGTTTTTCCCAATGGCCAATGATCTTATTCTTAAATTCCTCGTTGTTCTTCCAGAGGTGTACAAAAGCAGCCGTTAATACCGCAATGACTGCTATGATGATCCACACGATCGGAGGCATGGCAGCAAGGCCACTGACGAGTTTTCCGACCGTACCTGTCCCGGTCTTCACTGAATTGGAAAGTCCGATGATGCCTTTGCCAAGCTTGGAGATCCCCTGCATGGCCACACCGACCGTCGATACCGTCTTCCCGATAATGAGAAGGAGCGGACCTAACGCAGCAACAAATGCCAGCACCTTCAGGATTGTTTTCCGCTGGGCATCGCTCATGCCATTCAGCTTATCGATAAAGGCCTGTACATGTGATACCACCTTCCGGATGATCGGGACGAGGATATCACCAAAGGAGATCGCCAGTTCCTGCAGCTGAGACTTTAAGATGGTCAGCTGTCCCGCAAGGTTATCCTGCATGGTTTCCGCCATCTGCTCTGATACGCCATCACAGTTATAGATCGCTTCTGTCAGCTTCTCATAGTCTTCATCGGAAGCATTGACGATTGCCAGAAGACCGGAAAGTCCCATCTTACCAGCAAGGGAAGCTGCCGCTTCCGCTTTCAGGGCACCTTCCGCGCCATAGGCCTGCTTCATCAGTTCTTCACTGGCCTCGGTATACTGTTTCTCCGTCAGTTCCCCGGACTCGTACTGCGCGTCCAGTTTTTCAATCGCGACCTGCAGCTCATCAGCGGGCATCTTCAGTTCGCCAAATCCGGATCTTAAATCATCCATGACCTCTTTGAAGGATTTCATGTTTCCGTGACCATCATCGAGAGAGACACCCAGCTTGTCCATTGCGGCTGCCACGGTATCTGTAGGCTTGGCCATGTTGGTGAGAAGCGTACGCAATGCAGTACCTGCCTGCGATGCCTTAATACCGGAGTTACCCATAAGGCCGATGGCGATTGCAACATCCTCTGCCTTATACCCCAGTGCACCGGCTACCGGAGCCGCATACTTGAAGGTCTCACCCATCATGGAGACATTCGTATTGGCGTTTGAGCTCGCTGCTGCCAGAACGTCAGCAAAGTGTCCGGAGTCTTTTGCCTCCAAACCGAAGGCTGTCAGCGCGTCCGTCACGATGTCCGATGTCGTTGCCAGATCCTCACCGGATGCAGCCGCAAGATTCATGATGCCCTCGACACCTTCCAGCATATCTTCGGTCTTCCAGCCTGCCATGGCCATGTAGGTCATAGCGTCCGCTGCCTCTGATGCGGAGAACTTCGTCTTCGAACCCATCTCACGGGCTTTTGACCGCAGGGCGTCGAAGTCATCTCCCGTTGCGCCGGAGATGGCAGAGACCTGGCTCATGGAGGAGTCAAAATCCGCCGTGGTCTTCACCGCTGCCACGCCGACCGCTGCGATTGCGCCGGTAACTGGCATGAGTTTCTTTCCCACACCGGAGATTGTATTGCCTGCCGTCTCCCATTTCTTTCCGACGGCATCCAGCGTTTCCAGCTTGGCATAGGTAGAAGAAACCTGTGATTCGAGCCGCTTTAATTCCTGCTCAGTCTCAACGATCTCCCTCTGCAGGGCATCGTATTTATCCTGTCCGAGATCGCCGCTCTCCAGCTGCTTCTTTGCCTGCTCCTGCGCCGTCTTTAACGCATCCAGCCTTTCCTTTGTCTGGCCAATTGCATCCTTCAGGAGCTTCTGCTTCTGTGAGAGCAGTTCTGTATTAGACGGATCAAGCTTTAAGAGGCGCTCCACATCCTTAAGCTGGGTCTGCGTCGTCTTGATCGAAGAATTGACACTTTTTAAGGCTTTGTCGAGACCGGTGGTTTCGCCCGAGATCTCAACGGTTATACCTTTTATTCTGGATCCTGCCAATGTGAGCACCTCCTTCCCATGCTTACTTTATGAATCATTCGATTCCCAGATACTGTGCTATCAGCTGCTGGCAGCGCATGACGTTCTCCTGATGGAGCTCCTCCGCCTTCCGGTAGACGCCAACCGCAGCATTTCCGTTTTTAATCTTCTGCTGCAGACGGTCATAAGACTTTATCTGTTTTCTTAAGCCTGGATCCGTCACGGCTACAATGTATTCCTGCCCGCAGGACGGACAGGTAATGTACTGTATTTCCAGATCACCCTCTGTCCGGATATCCGGTTTTCCTATGTCCGTCCGTTTCCTGCAGACGTTACAAATTGTTTTCATTTTGATCTCCTGCTTCCTCTTGCAATTTTCGGATCTATCGTTTATACTTTAGGTAAGATAATCTTACTTGAAAGGAGGGCTTGTTATGTCCCAGTACGTATCTGAAATTACGTCGGTTTCTTCTAAAGGACAGGTTGTCCTTCCGGTGTCCATCCGAAACGAAATGAATATCCAGCCCGGTGCAAAATTTATGATCTTCAGTGATGGTGAAAGTATTCTGCTCCGTCCTGTTATCGAGCCGGATATTTCAGAAGTCAAAGCCATGTTCGATGCAGCCAATGCATGGGCAACCGAGGTCGGCCTGACTGAATCTGACATAGAGGATGCGATTAAAACTGTCCGTGCCCGAAAGAGAGCTACGAAATGAAAATAGTAATCGACACCAATGTTGTCGCATCAGCCATCTTCTTTGGAGGACGTCCGAGGCAACTGCTCGAAGAGCTTTTCAGAAAACATATCGACGCAGTCGCATCACCTGAGATCCTGATCGAATACCCGGAAACCTTCGATGAACTCCGTAAACGATACCCTGATAAACCTATACGCATCCCGCTATTACAGATCGCTGCTTCCTGCAAGATCGTCACACCGACCCAGAATTTTCATGTGTGCCGGGATCCTGACGACGATAAATTCATCGACTGTGCAGTAGAAGGAAAATGCATCTATATTGTGAGCGGAGACAAGGATCTGCTGTCCCTTGAAAAAATCAAGGATGTGGAGATCGTTACCGTTTCCGAATTCTTCAACCGATACATGCCAGAGGAAGAATAATCAAGTATCTGCATACAGAGTGCACACTCTATATGCAGATACTTTTATTTGCAGGAAACCGATTAAAATTTGTCGAACTCCGACTGACCTGCAACCCGTGCGTATTTCACGGAGTCATTGCCTTTTTCTGTCCAAACGTCGAGTACCATTCCGATCGTCAGCAGGTCGAGATCGGATATCGAAATCCCGATCTCCACGCAGCGCAAAAGGAACAGCGCCGTCGTCATTTCTCTGCTACTTGCCTGAAGTTTTTTTTAGCTGTCACATCCGTGATCAGGTTGGTGCCCCACAGCTCAAGGATTTCCGGCAGGATTTCATAGATGGAAAACATCTCAAATTCCTCCAGCCATTCTTCGATCGTGCCTGGGATGGACGGGTCCGCATGGAAGGCCATGATATAAGCTACGTTCTCGAAGATCTCCAGATCCTCGATTTCAAAACCGTCTGCTCCATCACCGTCCTTATCCTGCTTGGCCTTGTAGGCTTTCTCCAGTTTGGACAGATCCTTAAAGATATCGCGCCCGAACTTCATCCTGTATAAACGCGGCACGGTCGCAGATGACCGGAAGTTCACTTCTTTGCCGCAAATCTCTACCGTTTTCTGTAACATGACTTACTCCTCCTTAATGTACGAAGAGGCGGAAGTGGTATGCTCCCGCCCCAGTTGATTGCGATTAACCCTGTCCGCCAGATTCCTCTTCCTCTGTCAGCTCCGGTACATAAACGCTCTTGTACCAGTTCTGATAGGTTTCGGATTCCGTATCATCGCCGGTGCGGGACTTCACAAGACCGTCTTCCCTCGGGTCAGCGGTCAGGGAAAGGGTCTCCGTTACCGGTTCAATATTCTCTTCCTTCGTCTCGGACTCGATGGAAGGACGGGATGCCGTGCAGTTATACATCACGTGACGGATGGCATGCACGTCGCCGTCAAACTCAAAGAGCAGCGCGAAGTACACCGACTCCGTATTGGTGTTGGTCTCCACCAGCACGCCTTTGCTGTCCTTGATCTCCTTCAAAATTTCCGTACGGAACCACTCCGGGATCAGGGCAATCTCCAGGTCACCGGAATATCCGTTGTTGGATGTGGTACGGAAATACACAATACCGTCCGCATAGAACGGAGAAGATTCGCCCTCCGCATCCAGCGAAAGCGATACAGCACCCGGGATCGCCTGCGGAGTGGCATAGGAAAACGTCCCGTCACCGTTCTTGGTGAGCTTGGCAGCATGGACGTTTTTCAGGTTGTATTTGACCTTATTCTTACTCATAAGCTACCTCCATTTCGTAGAGCACCTCGTATAGCTTCTCCGATTCGATCCATACTTCGCTCTTGTCATAAAAAATGCCATGCCTCTCCAGCACGGCTTCGATACGTTTTTCCAGTTCCGGATCCTTAAAATCCGTGTACAGTTCAAAATGAATGACCGTCACCTTCAGATAAGGCGTCCCATCCGCTGAGAAGTTATCATCTCCCGGAAGCAGGAACAGAAGAAAAGGCGGATCCGGTGACTGGCCTTCTGCAAAGTGGTCATAGGCGCAGGGAAGATTTGCTTCCTCTGCCATTTCCACGATATCCTGATACGTCATGCGCTCCTCCTTCTAGCCGTTTCTGAGTGCCCGCTCAATATCTGCCGTCAGTTTCTCCTCGCCAGCTGCCTCTGCAGGTGCGATATGCGGGATTGCCCGCACCCTGCCGCCTCCGCGTTTTGCATGGCCATTTTCCAGCAGGTGCGCAAGCATGTAGCGGGACGGGGAATATACCGTCACCTCCAGCTTTGACGAGGTCTCCGCTGTGGTCTTTGACCGCCAGCTCTTTGCGTACCGCCCGGACTTCACCGGTGCAGTCGCGCTGATCTGTTTCTTAACGGTATCCCCGGCATCCTTCACAGCCTTCTTTACCTGCATAGTTGTCAGGTCTTTATATTCCTCCAGCTGCTTTTCGATCTCAGAAGCCATCTGGTCGATCGATACTTTCTTACCCATCCTGCCGCACCTCCCGTCTGGCCTTAAACTTCAGCGTCCTGTTCTGGTAGTTCATATGATCCACGTATTCAATGTCATATGCCTCATCACGAAACAGGATCCGGTATCCGGTTGAAGTGACCGGGGTAAGCTCCGAGCAGGCACGCACTTCGAAGGTAACTGTCCTGTTCTCATAGGTAACTTCCCCTTCATCTTCTTCACCGGTATAGGTGTTGGCATAGGCATGGCAGGTAAAGTAATCCTCCCAGCTCTGCCGATGGTTTTTATACCGGTCTTCGTATACCGTGCTCTTCTGGAAGGTGATCTTTTCATTGAACCTTGCGATCTTTCGCTCCATCAAAACACCCCCTCCCGGATCGAGAACAGGAGGTTCCTAAGCGTCAGTACAAGGTCGTGATGATCCGCTTCCTCCCGATGCTCATACAGATATCCGAGGGTGTACAGGATCGCCACCTTTAATAGCTCCCGGATCTGAGAAAGCTCCAATGCGGAATAGATGACCGGCTCGGATTCATCATCGTTGATCTCCCGCCATTTCTCTTCGGAAAGTCTCCCGACATCGATGCAGAGCCGCTCGGCGGATGATAAGAGGATACCGATCAGGGCATCCTCATCTGCTGAATCCACGCGCAGGTATTCCTTTGCGTGATCAAGGCTTATCAGTGCCATACTGGTATCCTCCTTTTCCTATGGGCAGGGAACCGTTATGATTCCCCGCCCGTTAATCCGTTACGATTAGCCGTTGCCGCCGGTTGTGCCACCAGTGGTGCCACCGGTCGTCGCAGCCTTGGTGCCTTTCATCTTAAGCACCTTCACAGCCTCCGGCAGGATCAGCTTGCCGTCTACCCTCTGGGTGGTAAGGAAACCTACCTGATCGGTGCGGGCATACAGCTCGTTCAGCCTGCGGAAGGTGCGGTTGGATCTGTCGGCAACCCAATAGTAGCTGTAGTCACCAAAGCAGAGTGTCTTCTCACCCTTAGCCGGTACCGGCATAAAGGAGCTGGTGTAGACCGGACGTCCAAGGATGGTATCCGGTTTCGCGATATCCAGAGACGGCTTCCAGATATAGTTGTCGTTCTTATCCTTCAGCGTCATCAACTGCAGCAGGATCGCCTCGTTGCACAGGAAGGAAGCCTTTCTGCGATACGGAGCTTTCAGGCTGTAATACAGCTGGAAGATTTCGTCGAAGGTCAGAGCGGTTTCGGAAGCAGCAGTCAGGCCGATCTCGGCACCGTTGTCTGCCAGAAGTCCGGTCGGCTTTTTATCGCCGTCGCCGTTGATGAACGCGTTCTCCTCCGCATTGCCCATCACAACACCGAAACGCTCGGAGATGTAGGCAGCGATATCAAACGCAGAATCATTCAGCAGCTCATTGGAGACCTTGATCATGGCACCGAGCTTATACGCGGACAGAGTGGTCTGTGCAAACTTGGTGTTGGTCTCCGGGATCTCCTCGCCCTCGTCGATCCAGCTTGCCTCCATGATATCGTTGGCAATCGGGATCTTACGGGTACCGGAACCGGTCTTGATGACGTGTGCCATCTGACGGAAGATGTTGTTCTCTTCCAGACCCTGCACGAGCTTACGCTCGAACTCATCCGGCACGGTATAACCGCCTTCGGTGTCTTCTCCGATGGACAGGGCATTGCGGACATCCATAGAGGAGTTGCCACGCATCATATCCCAGAATGCGCCGGTGTATTCATCGGTCGCCATCGGGTTGGTTGCCGTCTTCTTCGGCATCTCAGCGGAAGGAGTCCCCACCACCGGCTTGCTGGTCGGTTTGGCAAGCTCTGCCTCAAAGGCTGCCTGATTCTCCAGACGCTCAATCTCGGCACCAAGTGCCTTCACGTCACCGGCCATCTTCTCGTACTGTTCGACAGCGGACGCCTCCACAAGGCCGTTCTCGCCGCGATGCTCCTCAAGGAAAGCCTTTGTCTGCTCCCAGAGGGTGTTACGCTTATTGCGAAGCTCCATAACTTTACTCATAGTAATTACCTCCTGAATTTAGAAATATGGGTTTTGATTGCATAAAAATAGCCGGGGTTCTCATCGTAAGAACTCCAGCTGTTTTTCGAGTATTGCGAACGGCACAGATCCATCTTTTGTCTTGCCGTCCATTCCGATTACCGGTGCATCCGTCTCCTCACCGGGAGGATCTTCTGTAGCGATCACCCCTTCCTCGGCAGGATCCTCTGATGCCTGCTCTTTTTCACCGGCTGTGGCGGGAGCTTCTCCTTCTGGCAGGGAATCCATGATCCGGTTAAGGATCGTTTGTCCCATGAGCCTTGTGGAATAAAGCTGCCCGACCTGGCTGAGCTTGAAGGGTTTCTTTTCTTCTTCGCCATTACTTTCTCCTTCCTTCGGTTCAGGATCGTCACCTTCTTCCGGTTCTTTGTCCGGTTCCACCGGCTTCTTGGTATCCTCATAGAGGATTTCATCCGCAAAACCGAGCTCCAAGGCCTTTTTTGCATTCATCCAGGTCTCGTTGCTCATGAGCTCCGCGATCTTGTTATGCCGAAGGCCGGTCTTGGCCATGTAGGCATTGATGATGCACTCCTTCACTTCATTCAAGGTTGTGATGGCACGCTCCATATCCTTGGTGTTTCCCATCGCGATGGTAGACGGATCATGCACCATGAGGATTGCCGTAGGTGACATCTGCACATGGTCACCGGCAACAGCTACCACGGATGCTGCGGATGCCGCAAGCGATGCGATCTTTACGGTCACCGCGCCTGCATAATCCTTCAGCATGGTATAGATCTCTGCCGCAGCAAAGACGTTACCGCCCGGTGAATTGATCCAGACTGTGATGTCTCCGCCTTCTGATTCCAGTTCCTCCCGGAATGCCTTAGGCGTTACCTCATCGCCCCAGAAGGACTCATCATCGATCGGCCCTTCAAGGCGGAGGATCCTGCCGCCTGTATCATCCCGGATCCAATTCCAAAACTTCTTCATTACTGCCTCCTTTGCTTCTTGCGCTGTTCATGCTGCTTTGCATGGTTTTCGCTTTCGTGCTCCTCTTCTGGCTGCTCCTCTGGTAGATCTTCCGTCTCTTCTGGCTGTGACACTGCTTTCTGTGGCGCGGGATTGCCGTTATTGGCAAAGGCACCGGCATCACGAAGCTTCACGTATCCGCCGTTTAAGTAGTAGTCATCACCGCCCTGTTCTGCAGGAATGAGATCCATGTTTTCCAGCCGGTGTACGTCATTCGGAGAAAGAAAGCCGTTTGATATCCCGGTGGCATAGCCGTTCATGCGGGACTGGTAATCACCGCGAAGGAGTCCATCCACGTTAAATTTCGGGAAGTACTCATCCTGCTCCTCCGGAAGCAGCACATCCTTGATGATCGCCTGCTCAAACCGCACCAACCACGGGGTAAGCGTATGCACGACAAAATCGATGCTCTGATGCTCGATATTCGAAAAGGTCGCCCTTTTCAGATCCTGCACCATATGCGGAGGTACCCGGAAGATCCGGCAGATCTCCTCCACGCCAAACTCCCGCGTCGACAGGAACTGACTGTCTTCCGGTGGCAGGGAGATCGGTTTGTAGGTCATGCCCTCTTCGAGCAGCGCCACCTTATGCGCGTTGTTCGCACCGCCGTAGGTGTCCGTCCAGTTGTCACGGATCTTCTGCGGATCCTTCAAGACACCCGGATGCTCCAACACACCGCTTGGCTGTGCCCCGTTCTTAAAGAAGGAGCTGCCGTATTTCTCCACCGCCAGCGTTGTGCCCAGCGCATTTTTCATCATAGCGATCGGTGAGAAGCCAACCAGACCGTTAAATCCAAGTCCCGGGATATGCAGTATCTCTTCCCTTCGGAAGTAGATATCCTTGTTGTTTTCTCCCGGCACCTCATCGGTGTATGCATGATAGATGTAATAGATATCTCCATGCTCATCACGATCAAGTTCGACGTTTTCCGGCAACAGCGGATACAGGCCTAAGACCTGATTTTTCCCATCCCGGATGATCTGCGCATAGGCGTTTCCCCACAGGAGCAGATGAGTCATCATCGCCTCTCGGAAGGAAAACGATGTCATTTCCGGGTTTGGCAGCCGGTACAGGATTTTATAGAGCGGATGGTCGATCGCTTTTTCTTTCCCGTTATTCTGATCGAGATACCGGTACAGATGAAGCGGAAGCCCCGCTACTGTCTCTGCTAACAGCCTTACGCAGGCATACACCGTCGCGATCTGCATCGCGCTTTTCTCGTCCACCCGCTGGCCACTGTCGGCTACTCCGAACACAAACACACCGCCAGAATCACGCACGTTGTCAGTGATCTGTGGTAGCTCCTTCTTGGGTGCATCCCGGGGACTGATTCCCATCCATGATAGAATGCCCATGAAAACCTCCTTTTCACGAAAAAAGGGCCATCCGGTTGCCCGGAAAGCCCAGTCAAATGGGCAGCCATCCCGCTGCCCGCTCTTTCACGATATTAGGATACCACACTTTGCGGAGAACATTTTACACGATTTTGGACATCTGCATCAGAACACCAACAGGCCACGATCAGGATCATCATAGATACTTCCTGACCCATTACCGTTACGGATACACCTGTCAAGCGCCATAATGGCGGCAATAATGCCATCGATCTTCTCCGGACTCTTTGCCTTGGTGCATTTGATATTGCCCGCAGGATCTGTATCCACCACAACGTTTCCGGACATCCACCGCATTACCGGGTTGCCGCCATGGTTGATCTTTCCCTCCATCAGGAGTTTATAGAACTCCTTTGTCGGCGGGCTCATATCCTTGTAGCCCTGACCGAAGGGAACAACCGTAAAGCCCATGCCCTCCAGATCCTGCACCATCTGGGTTGCACCCCAGCGGTCGAAAGCGATCTCCCGGATATGGTAGGTCTCACCCAGGTCTTCGATAAACTTTTCGATAAAACCGTAGTGGATGACATTTCCTTCTGTCGCATTCAGATACCCCTGCCGGTGCCAGACATCGTATGGCACGGATGCCCTCCTGACCCGTAGCGGGATCGTATCCTCCGGGATCCAGAAGAATGGCAGCATAATATAATCTTCATACTCAGATCGTGGAGGAAACATCAATACAAACGCTGTGATGTCGCCGGTGCTCGAAAGGTCAAGGCCGCCATAACAGTCACGCCCCTTTAGCGCCTCCAGATCGATCGGCTTGTCCCCAAGATCATAAATATGCTCCGGAATGAAGCGGGTGAGGGAAGAGACCCACATGTTAAGCCTAAGCTGCTTGAACACGTTCTCCTCTGCAGGATTGTCCAGTGCTTCATTATACATGTCCCGGACGCGGTCAATCTGAATCGTCTGACCGAGGGAGGGATTTGCCTTATACCAGTTGTCCTCATCATGCCAGTCGTCATCATCCTTCAGCCCATACACAACAGGATAAAAAGTGTGGTCGATCTTCCGCCCTTCCATGATATCCAGTGCCTTGGTATGCAGCTCATAACAGATCGATTCCTTATCCGTCCCGGCTGTCGTGATCAAAAAATACAGTGGCTGTTCTCTGGCATCACCGGAACCTTTGGTCAGGACATCGTAGAGCTGCCGGTTTGGCTGCGCGTGAACCTCGTCAAGGACAAGGCCGGAAACGTTCAGACCGTGTTTGGTGCCCACCTCTGCAGACAGTACCTGATAGAATCCGGCATTGCTGTAATTGACGATCCGCTTGGTTGCCGCCATGATCTTGGAGCGCTTTATGAGCGCCGGTGTCATCTCTGTCATCTTTTTTGCCACATCAAAAACGATGGAGGCCTGCTGCCGGTCTGCCGCAGCGCCGTACACTTCCGCTGACGGCTCATTATCCGCATACAGAAGGTACAACGCCACCGCTGCAGCAAGCTCGGATTTGCCATTCTTCTTTCCGATCTCAATGTAAGCTGTCCGGAACTGGCGCTTCCCATCTTCCTTGATAACTCCAAAGATATCCCGGATGATCTGCTCCTGCCACGGCAGCAGCCAGAAGCGCTTTCCAGCCCACTTGCCCTTGGTGTGTTTTAAGTTTTCAATAAAGCGCACCGCCCGGTCGGCCTTCTCCTCATCATAATGCGAGGTCTCCAGCATGAACCGGGTGGGTGTATAATTCTGCAGTTTTGGATAATCTGCAGGACGCATTTCTGCCATCAGCTACCACCTCCCAAGATATCCTCCATTTCGTCGTATCCTGCATTGCTGGTGCTGTCTGCAACGATCCGGCTTCTGGATGCCGGTGTCAGACCGAACTGTTCAGCAAAACGGTTCATGACCTTAAGATAGGTCTGCGCAATGGAGACCTGCGGAACCTGCTGCCAGTACCCGGATGGCGTCTTTACGATCGTACCGTGCTGGGTGATAAATTCCTCTGCCTCTTTCCATCTGGCATAGGCCTGACAGTATCCGGCAAAAGCTGCCATATCCACCTCTGTCAGGATGCCCATCGCCTCCATCTTTTTAGCGAGACGTTTCCATTCCTTCTTTGCCTCTTCCTCCAGCCACTTCGGGCAGGATGGAGCCTTCTTATTGGGTTTCGGCTCCTTGTCGTTTAGTTTCCGCTTTCCCGGATTCCCTTCCAGTTCCTTTAGTGCCGTCGGTGTCGGCTTTCTTCCTCTGGTTGCCATGTCGGCACCTCCTTTCCCATGAAAAAAGCAGCCCGAAGGCTGCCTTTGTGTTGTCTGTATATTTTTCCTTAAAGGGTGATCTTCTCTCCGCTCAGGACGTCCACGATCGTAGTTCCTTCGCCGAATGCCGCCCGTGCTTCCGCCTTTGTGGCCTCGTCCATTCCCCTGTTGGTTTCCCGGTACCTTTTCAGGAATGCCGCGTCCTGCGCCTCTCTGGCGGCCTGTGTGGCTTTCCTTGAGAAGGGGAATCCTGCGTATTCAAGCTTCTCGCAAAAGTCATCCATCAGGTAAGCGCCGTTTGATTTCCAGCGGATCGCGCCGTCCTCTTCGACGATGGCGTTTTCCCTTGCGTACTTGACTGCCTTCTCCATCTCTTCCTGTGCGCTGATGATCCAATATGCTCCAAGCGCTCCGCTGATCTCCATCTGAAATCTTGTCATGGTCTTTGCCCTCCCGTTTATGTGCGTTTTCTTTTGGTAGTGTATTAATCACTCTGATCGCTGATAATAGCAAGCGAATTCTTCTTTATATCTTGAACAAATATCGGAGGAGGATATTGTGCACATTACGACGGAAAGACAGCGGCTCCCGCTGCCTCCCCATCTATCCGGGCTCAGACCTTTAGCAATGCATCAGGTCACGGTATCTGCCGTGCTGGATTGCTGTCTCTGCTCTGGTGTTGCCTGCCCAGAAGATGGCGTCCTTCACCGTCCCGTATAGTCTTCCAGGAATGAAGGAAACCGGCCCGTCACAGTATCCGAGGGCTTCCTCGAGGGTCTCCTTTTCTGCGACCATCTGGTCGTAAGCCGCCCCGTCCCATGGTGTCTCGTGATCCTCCATGTCCCGGATGGTAAGGTAAAGCCGGTTGATTCGGAACTCAATATCGTGCCCATGCTTCTGGAAGCTGAACGGGTACAGCTTCTCGCCACTTCTCGTTGTCCTAACTGCGCTTCTTGCCATGATCGTATCCTCCTTTGATCTGTGTGAATTGGCTTTTCGTAGTGTTATTAATCACTCTAAACCAGATATATATCCAGTCATTTCTGGACATAATCTGCACAATCATTTGCAGGTGTTCTTGTCCATATTTCTAACCTCAGGAGAACCGTTTATGTTCGCTTTCAGGCACGAAAAAAGCAGCCGCTTGGCTGCCTCTTCCTGTGTATATGTGGCTGGCTTACCGGTCGAGCACCCTGCAGATGCTCATCACGCTGCCGGAATCGATGTGACCGTCCTTCCAAACGGCAAGCATCATGGGCTCGTCGATTCCCGGAAGAAGAAGGTCGAAGGTAATAGCGTTGTAGCCGTCCTTGATGCAGTCGGCAGCAGCCTTTTCGCAGAAAGCCTCAGTCAGGCTCTGGCTGCTCCCGTCATGAGCCTTGAGTGCTGCGCCGTGGCGGATCAGGGTGTCGAGGTGGCGTTTGGCGTTGGTGGTAAGTGTCATGGTAGGTACCTCCTTAAAGGGTAGTGTGGGGTTTATCGCACCGTGCCGGTTCTCACAACCCGGAGCTTATAAACTTCTTCGAAGGTTGCGCCGGTCAAGTCGATGTGGTAGGCAAGCTCGATGGAAAGCTGTGCGTCGAACCGGTTGCTGCCTTTTGCGCTGTAGCTCTTGCCGTTCTTCTTGAAGGTGTAGGTTGTGTTCATGGTGTTTCCTCCCGCGTGTGTTTTCCCTTTCGGTATTGTATTAATCACTCTAAACGGAGATAATAGCAAGTCAATTCTGCAAGATTTCCGGGAACAATGTGCACAAATAATCGGGGAAGGAAGTGTGCACATTATGACGAGAAAAGCAGCCCGCAGGCTGCGTTCCCGGCCACTTTGCTTTAGTTGTAGTCTTTCAACAGGATCCAGTATGCCAGCTGCGTCGGCTCATCCTCCGGCTCCACGTCCCAGCCTCTGTCGTAGCTGGCCGTGACCTTACCATTAACCTTGATCATCAGCTTGCTGATCCTGCCGCCATTGATGCCCCATATCTCACTTGGCTCATCGTAGTGCTTGACCCAGTACTGGCAGATGGTGTTCTTCTCCTTATCTTCCGGGTCTGGGATCTTGATGCTTCCCTTGCTCCACATTTCCTTATGCCTCCTTCCTCAGTACCTCGACCAGCCAGCTGGCTCTCTTGTGGGCGATGCCGGTAGTCTTCTCCACCACCTCGGTGTCTTCTTCGATGTAATGCAGGTGCTTTCCGACCTTGATCAGCCTGACCTCTTCGTAGCCCAGGATGTCCGTCCGGTAAACCCGTGCTGTTCTGCTCTCGCCGTCGTAGCTCTTGCCGTCCCACCCTCCGAAAGTGAAAGTGATCCGCTCCCCGGTCTGGGTGAAATGCTGTTCGAAATCCTCGCGGCTGATTGCGGTGTTCCATTTGGTCAGGTTGAAGTGGTTTCTCAGTTCGTATGCGTTCATGGTGGTTCCTCCGTTTGTTGTGTTTTCCTTTCGGTAGTGTATTAATCACTCTAAACGGGATATATAGCAACTCATATCTGCGTCATAATGTGCACAAAGATTGGCGGCAGAAATTGTGTGTATTATTGCCGCTCGATCCGGCAGGCCATACCGTCCACCCAGACGATCTCGTATACGCGATCCTTCCATGCAATCCGCTGGATTCGGACGCACGTGTAGGGATTGCTGCGGCTCCTATCGGAAATGACCCTGCCATTCTTCTCCATATGAGAGGCGAGGTTTGCAATCAGCCTCGCCTCCATTTCCATCTTGTCGGCGATGTTCATCTGGTGCCTCCCTTAAACCGTGAACCGGATCCCGATGTGCTCGGTGGTCTCATCCTCGCCCCAGCGGCGCTCCTGCCTTGTCACCGTGCAAAGGCCGTCCATCGTGCAGCCTACTGCTACAAAGGCGTGGATGTTTTCCATCACTGCCGTGCTCTGGTTGGTGTAGGCGAAGGTCTTGATTCCGGCCTGCCGCAGTGCGTTAATGAAATCCGCAACCTCGCGCTCCCAAAGGAAATCCTCCATCTCGAACTCGCTGCTGTTTCTCTCTTCGCTCATGCGGAAGGCTCTGAATGCCTTGCAGGCTCCTTCGCTGATCGGGTAGGCCATCTCCTCTTTCTCCCGGTACCAGGCATTCAGCTCTTCGCTGTCCCAGCCGTAGGTGTCGAGGATCTGCTGTTTCTTTGCCTCGTGGGCTCTGCGCTTTTCATCAAATGCTCTGGCGATCTGGTCAAGCTCTGCGAAGTAGGTGTTGTTGGTTGTCATGTCTGGTTCCTCCTTTAAGGTGCTGTTTTCTTTTGGTAGTGTATTAATCACTCTGACGGGCACATATAGCAAGTCAATTCTGCTTTATTATCAGAGGATTACTGCACAAAGATCAGCTGCAGAAACTGTGTACTTTATGGCTCCCAGATGCCGACGCAGTGCCAGCGCTCAAGCTCCATCTTTGGAAGCAGTCCAGCATCCTCAAATGCCTCATCCATGCCACATTCATCACACACCGTGATCATTGCCCGTCTGCTGATAACATGCCCTTTGAAGCTGGCAAGCGGTCCTCCGCACCTCGGACAGCTGCCGCCTGTGGCCTTTTCCTGCCGCTTCCCGAGCCAGTTTAAGGAGACCCGGATCTCTTCCTCCGATCTCACAAGGTGCGCCCGGTCCGCGCCAAACGCCACCGACAGGGAACTGCCGGTATCCCAGTGGCAGAGGATATTGCCAGCGTCATCGACACCGGTCACAACTGCCTGCGTCCCTGCTGGGATCTTCGTATACGGGTCATCCATCTCATCCAGCACGATGCGTGATCCGGGAATGTAGTGCCTCCGGAGCAGCTCGACTTCTTCTCTTGTTGCAAACCTCATCAATTGCTCCCTCCTGTAAATAGCTTCATCCGTGATATGTCAAACCTTCTCTTTACGATTTCACCCCAGCTCTCATCGTAAGCCTTCTCAAGGATCTTCTGGTCAAAACCAAACCGGTCATAACCATTGGAGCAGACCCTGTAGTAGCTAAGCGTAGGCTGTCCAAGCGGCCTCTCAGGATCCATGGCGTACACGAATGCGTTTACTTTGCCGATCGGTTCACTGCCTGTCAGGCTCTTCACATCGACTTCCATTTCGTGCTTCTGGTAAAAGACCGGATAACCTTCGTAGATGTCAAGGGATGCCTCATCCTCATCGGAAACCTCCCAGACCAGCACCGGAACCTTCCGGCCTTCCATCGGCTCGATGGTTAAGTAGCTGCCGGTCTTGCTTCCCTTAAAAAGAAGCCGGTAATCTTTAATCTCCGCTGTCCCGATATGTTTAGCATCAGGGCACCGATACCGCATCTGCTCCACGGATAAGTTGCTGCCATAGGCTAAGTAGAATTTCATTTGTCGTACCATCCTTTCTCTATTTCTGAAGGGGATACCCTTCTACCACCGAAAGACCGCTCTCTGGCGGTTTCGGTAGGAGGAGGCTGTCTCCATCGTTTATGCCGTTCTGCCGTTTCTGAAGGCCGCGTCGCCTGCAAGGTTCCTTGTCAGGATGTCGCGGGCTGTCTCGAATTCCGCTCCGATGAATCCCATCCGGATCAGCCAGGTGCGCATCGCAAATTTCGGGTTCTCGACCTGTGGCTGTTTCGGGCTGGCCTTGCTGGCAAGTTTCGCCTGTGCGGAAAGCGCGAGGCAAAGCTGGATGTAACTCTTCAGTTCCCCGGCATGCAGGCCGCCGAGCCTTCCGTTTCCTTTGTTCGCGAACTGGAAGAGGCGGAACTCGATCGTGCCCTTCGTAAAGGTCGCGTGCAGGTTAAGCATATGGTAGCGCGAATCGTTGTAATGGTGGTTCCGACATGTGTTGGCGTGATTGCCGTTGTACCAGATGTCTGCGAGCTGGCTCATGCGCTGGGGCTTTTTCCGGTTCAGGAGGGTGAGAAAATTCTCATCGACCGTCCTGCAGTAATGGTTGATCCGTGTCCGGTCAAGCCGCAGGGCGCTGATCAGGAGGTTCTCGTGGCTTGCCATCAAGTTTGCGAGGTTACGGAGGGTCTTAGCGGTATGCCCATCCGCTCCGATGTGGATGTGGACTCCGCACATGTGCTCCGGATCGCTCTTGGCTTTGCTATGCCTCAGCTGTCTGATCAGCTCCTGCAAGCCTTCGATGTCCTCGTAGGTGAGGATCGGGGTGACCAGCTCGCATTTTTCATCGTCCTTGGCGGCCATGATGCTGCTGTCTCTTTGGAATTTCCACTCCCGATCCTGCTCATCCCAAGCGCTCCAGGTCTGGTATCCGTTTCTGTAGGCTGTGTTTTCAAACCGTCCTGTTCCGAAGTAGGTGGCGGCAATCTTAGCTGCATCCCTGCGGCTGATTCCGTACATCTCGACCTCAACTCCGATGGTCTGATTTTTCATGGCTTCGATCTGGATTCTGGTGGCTTCTTTCATGGTGGTGTGCTCCTTCCTGCGTGTGTGTTTTTCCCTTTCGGTACTGTATTAATCACTCTAAAGAGCACATTTATCCAGTTAATTCTGACCTGTAAAATGCACAAAGATTTCGCGGTAAACTGTGCATTATTCGGTCTCTTCTTCAGCTTCTAAAGCAGGTTCTTCAGCCACCTCAGCCTGCTCGTCTGCCATCTCCTCAGCGCCTTCTGCAAGTGCTGCTTCTTTTGCGGCCTTCAACTCTCTTCGTTTCCTTAGTGCCTTCTCCTTTGCCCGCTCGATCTCCTCCGGTGTGCGGAAAGCCGAGTGGCCACCGAGACGCTTCATGAGGATCTTCCTTGTGCGCTTGTACTCATCCCCATTCATTCCGAGCCGGATCAGCCAGATCCTAAAGGAATATTTCTCGTTCGCCTCGCTCACGGTCTTTGCCTGAATCCGGTGCTGGTCGATGGCCTGCTTATTCATGAGCGATGCCAGATCCATCCATGCCTTCAGTGTCAGGGTGTCTGTAAAATCGGGGAAGCCGGTAAAGCAGATCCGATCATCAGCGAGCTCAAAGCCCTTCATGGCACCGGGATGTTCCTTCACGTAATCCTTGACCACCTTCTTTAATACATCGATTGCTCCGACGTTCCCGTCATCTGCAAGAAGATCCGTGATCCCTTTGTCGATAAAAAACTCACTCCCGGTCGCCTTGTTGATCAGCGATGCCCGGGAGTGTACGAGGTTGATGAGATTTCTGAGACTGGCTCCGGTGTGTCCGGAAAGCGGAATCTCGATGTTTACGGAGACCGGCATCACTTCACCGGCTGCCGTTCCAATGGCCTTTTCCTTGAGGAAGCCCTCTCCCATGAGCTGCATTAGCATCATGAGGTCAGCTTTATCCTCCTCTACGGACAGGTTGCCGTCACGATCGATGTTGTAATCACCGATCTGGTAGGCATATGTCGGCGGCTGCAGGTAGATGGCCTCTTGTCCGGTCATCTCCGATACCTTCTTGATGAGCTTCTTGCGGTCATTGATGTTCAGTTCAAATGTCAGCATGATTTACACTCCTTTCTGCGTTCTGAATTTTGGGTATGCTATACATCCCTCTAAACGCCTGAAAAGTAAAGGGCTTTTTCTGTTATTTCTCACTTTTGTCAGAAGTCACAAAGGCACCGGCTTTCGGTGCCCCTGTGCTTAGTGTATTACCTTCCGGTATTCCTTTTCTGGCTATTCTCCCACTCCTCTTTCATCTCCATATGCCTGAACACGTCGGCGACAATGTTAATGGCAAGCCACCCTGCCGCAAGCAGCGTGAAGACGAGAGATACCACGATAAATAAAATCCACAGGATGATCATTCCGTTGCCTCCTGCGGTTCGAAGGCCGCCACTTCATCGAACCGGAGCTTCTGCCCATCACGCCAGACAAATACACCGTCATACCTGCCATCGTTCCACTCGATGTAGCGCTTAACGATTACGTCCACAAACTTGGGATCCAGTTCAATCCCTCTGCAGATCCGGTCGGTCTCGCAGCAGGCAATGAGCGTACTTCCGCTGCCAAGGAAGGGATCCAGCACGATGCCATTTGTCATAGTAGAATTCCGGATCGGATAGCTCATCAGTCCGATCGGCTTCATCGTCGGATGATCTTTGCTGGCCTTCGGACGATCATACTCCCAGACGGTTGTCTGCTTCCGGTCAGAATACCACTGATGCTTCCCAGTCTGCTTCCAACCAAAAAGACACGGTTCATGGATCCACTGGTACGGGCTCCTGCCAAGCACCAGCGCGTTCTTTTTCCAGATACAGCATCCGGATAGATAAAATCCCGCGTCATGGAATGCCTTACGGAAATTCAGCCCTTCGGTATCAGCATGAAAGACGTAGATGGAGCCGTCATCGGCAAGGTTGGCGTGCATTGCCTGATAGGCTGCCAGCAGGAATTTGTAAAAATCCTCGTCGGCCATGTTGTCATTCATGATCTTGCCTGCGGTCTCCTCCACGTTTACGTTATACGGAGGATCCGTCAGGATCAGGTTGGCTTTCATGCCATCCATAAGCTTGACGTAGTTCTCATTATCGGTAGAGTCGGCGCACAGCACCTTGTGCTTCCCAAGCTCCCACAGGTCGCCAAGTTTCGAGAACACTGGCTGGGAGAGCTCACTTTCCACATCGAAGTCGTCTTCCGCCACGCTCTTGTCGTGTACCTTATTGAACAGGGTCTCGATTTCAGGCGGGTCAAATCCGGTCTTTCCAAGATCAAAGTCGGAGTCCTGAATATCCTGCAGCAGTTCTGCAAGCAGGTTTTCATCCCATGCACCGGTGATCTTGTTCAGCGCGATATTGAGAGCCTTTTCTCTGACCTTATCGATATTCACGACCGCACAAGGCACCTCGGTGTAACCCAGATCCTGCGCCACCGTCAGTCTCTGATGGCCGCCAATGATCGTCATATCGGCATTGACCACCAGCGGATCCGCAAAGCCAAACTCCTCAATAGAGGCTTTGATCTTCTCGTATTCCTTATCGCCCGCTTTCAGTTTCTTTCGCGGATTATATTCTGCCGGTTTTAATACAGTGACCGGCAGCACCTTCAATTCAGCTGTCTTCATAAAGAACTCCTTTCATCACACCCGCATGACCTGCGAGAACGGAATAAAAAAGGAACCAAGCACAAAGCCTGATTCCCATTCATCATCGTCATTCACTTTTTCTGTTACATCGCACCAGATAGGATCTTTCCCGTTGATGCTGGCCAGTACCGTGTCGCCTTCGATCTCATGGACGCAGACGCCTCCGGTATTGGTCAGGGGATACACACCGATCACTCGCATAGGATCACCAGTCCTTCCTTGCGCGTCCGCTTCATATCGATCAGGCGCTGATTTCTGGATCCCCGGAACTGTAAAGAGATATCCTTCTCGTCAAGGATAAACCTGCCATCCACCAGAACAGCGATGGCTTCCAGAATCTCATCCGTAACATCAGTGTGGCGTTTCCCACCCGGCAGTAAATCCTCATAGTCATATCCGGTGTACATCCAGATATCTTTCTCCGGAAGTTCCTCCCGGACTCTCCGAATAAGATCAATCAGGCCTTTCTGATTTTCAATCTCGAAGGGCTCCCCGCCAAGAATCGTCAGTCCCTGATAGCTGGGTTTCTTCAGTTCATTTATGATCGCCTGCGTCATGAAAGACGTGTATTCCTTTCCAGCAGCAAAGTCCCAGGTCTCCGGGTTAAAGCATCCCGGGCAGTGATTCCGGCAGCCGGAAACAAATACAGACACCCGCATCCCCGGGCCATTGGCGTGATCCGCGATCACGATATCGCACACGTTCATATGCCCTCCTCCTTAAGCAGGCTGACAGAGGTATGCATCACCCGGTCAGCAATCTCCGCAGTTCGGCCCTGGTTGAAATAGTTACTCCCAAGGTAGCCGCACACGCGTCTTACGACATTCATCTTCCGCTCATCCCGATTGCCGCAGTTCGGGCACTCCCAGACGAGCTTCCCGTCGTCATTCACAATCCGGATCTCCCCGTCATATCCGCAGGCCTGACAGTAGTCACTCTTTGTGTTAAGCTCCGCATACAGGATCGTCTCGTAGATATGCTGCATGATCGATAACACCGCAGGGATGTTATCCTTCATGTTCGGCACCTCTACATAGCTGATCGCGCCACCGGGTGAAAGCTCCTGAAACTCTGCTTCCAGCGATAACTTGGAAAAGGCATCAATCTCTTCTGTCACATGCACATGATACGAATTTGTGATGTAATTCTTATCTGTCACATGCGGGATGATCCCAAACCGACGCTGCAGGCACTTGGCAAACTTATACGTTGTGCTCTCCATCGGTGTGCCATACAGGGAGAAACTGATATTTGTCTCGGCTCTCCATGCAGCGCATTTGTCATTTAAGAATCGCATCACTGCAAGACCAAATTCTTTACCCTCCGGCTCTGTATGGCTGCAGCCTTTCATCCGGCAAACGCACTCAGCAAGACCGGCATAGCCAAGGGAGATCGTGCTGTAATTGCCATACAATAGCGGATCGATCACTTCACCCTTTTGCAAACGCGCCAGCGCTCCATGCTGCCAGAGGATCGGTGCCACATCCGATGGTGTACCTTTGAGGCGCTCGTGCCTGCATAGGAGTGCCTTTTTACAAAGCTCTGTCCGCTCTTCCATAAGCTCCCAGAACTTCTCTTCATCGCCTCCGCTGCTGCAGGCCGCATCCACTAGATTGATCGTGACCACGCCTTGATTGAACCTACCATAATACTTATGGCTGCCATCCGAATTCAGGCCTTTCGTGTCCGGAGTGAGGAAAGAGCGACACCCCATGCAGGTGTAAACTTCACCCTTCAGGCGCTTCATCACCTTGGCGCTGATATAATCCGGTACCATCCGCTTTGCCGTACACCTTGCGGCAAGCTCGGTCAGCGCATAGTACTTTGTACCGGGATATACGTTATCCGCATCAAGCACATAGATCAGTTTCGGGAAGGCCGGTGTGATCCATGCACCGGTTTCATTCTTTACGCCCTCGATCCGCTGCTTTAATACTTCCTCGATCACGATCGCAAGGTCATCGCGAAGCCTGCCCTCCGGCACCTCATTTAAGTACATGAACATCGTCACGAACGGAGCCTGCCCGTTGCAGGTCATGAGCGTGATGATCTGATATTGGATCGTCTGAACGCCCGACCTAATTTCCCGGCGCAGCTTCTTTTCAGTTAGGTAATCGACCTCGTCCTCTGTAAGCTTCACACCAACATCGCTGTTCATATCTTCCAGTATTTCTCTGCGGATCTTCTGCCGGGAGATATCCACGAATGGTGCAAGGTGGGAAAGCGAAAAGCTCTGCCCGCCATACTGGTTTGATGCCACCTGGGCTACGATCTGTGTGGTGACATTGCATGCGGTATAAAAGCTGTGCGGCTTTTCTATCATAGTTCCCGAGATCACTGTGCCGTTCTGGAGCATATCTTCCAGATTTAAGAGGCAGCAGTTGTGGGAGTGCTGGATGAAATAATCGCTGTCATGGAAATGGATGATTCCTTCATCGTGCGCCTTCACCACATCCTCCGGCAGCAGGATCCTTCGCGTAATGTCGCGGCTCACTTCCCCGGCGATATAATCACGCTGGGTGGAATTGATGACCGGATTCTTATTGGCGTTCTCCTGCTTAGCCTCCTCGTTGTTCCGCTCGATCAGCGACAGGATTTTTCCGTCCGTCGTGTTCTGGCGTCTTTGCTGGTCATGTTGCAGGCGATACTCGCTGTAATGCCGCATGAGCCTGAAATGTCCATGTCTGGCCAGTTCATTGAGTACCTTATCCTGTATCTCCTCCACATGGATGGCGCGTCCGGTGGCCTCACACTGCCGCTCGATCTCTTCTGCCGCATCCTGTATATCTACATCCTTCATGGCATCATCCGGCACATCTGCATTCGCTGATTCAATGGCCGCGATGATCTTCTTTCTATTAAACAGGACTTCGCGTCCGTCTCGCTTTATGATCTTCATGTGTGTTCCTTTCCATCCTGTAGCAGCTTGATATACCGGTTTAAGTACCACACTGCCTTGGACAAATCTTCAATTGTTTTATTGGGATCCTTTTTACCGGCGCGACAGATATATTTCATTGCGTTCCCGAGGTGATACGGGAACTTCTGGTCTTCGATGAAGTCGATCACTTCAATGTTGCCGCTGGTATAATGGCTCGGATGGTTAATCGGGTCATTCATCTGATTCTTCATGCCTCTTTCTCTCCTTCTCCGGACACTCCTCCGGGTCATACGGGCACAGGGCACAATCGTCAAAGTGGCAATGCCCATCACTTTCCAATACAGCTAGGATCCATAGGATGAATACCACCAGCAGGGCGATCATCCCGATAAACCTAAAAATGGCGATAAACATCTACTCCGTCCTCCAATAGTTTTATTTCCCACGGAACTTTCCTTTTCTTCCGCTTATGAAATGCCCACCGGCATTTGTCTGAGCAGAACTTCTTTTTCCGGCCTCGCTGCTTTTGCACGATCGCTTCCCCGCAGTATGGACAGAAGCGTTTTGCGCAGTCTTCTATGAATTCTTCTATGTTCATCTCCGGATATTCCTGATCCATCACTGCCTCCTTTGGGCACGAAATTCCGGTGCCCCATACAGGGCCATCACGAAATCCCTGCGGAAAAACTGCCGGAAAATGAACGATTTTCCTGTATCTTTACGAATTCCTGCAGGATAAGATTTGCCCTGAAAATGCCCTAATTCCCATAACATTTCGCGACTTTCGGCTAACATTGGCTTATCAATTACTGACTGCCTGACCCCGGGGTATCAATTTCGCGATTTTACACGGAAGAGGGGGCGGCGGTCTTGGTGGCCCTGGCAATATAGACAGAAACCCGCCCCCGGGGTTGTGTACATTACACAATGCAGGAAAGCAGTGATCACACGATCTCCGCGAGTCTCTCCTGCGCAATCTCTGTGTAACGCGGGATGATTTCAAACCCGATCCAGTCTCTTCCGAGCTGCTGGGCAGCAAACAGTGTCGTTCCACTCCCTGCAAAAGGATCCAGCACCACGTCACCTTCTTCTGTCATCGCCTTGATGAAGAACGTCGGCAGCGCAACAGGGAAGGATGCCGGGTGCTCATGATTGGTAGAGTCTACCGGCAGTGTCAGGACGTTGGATGGCCGCACCATATCGGTGGCTACTCTCCGGGACATGTTCATGCCGCTTCCGTTCGTCACCGGATGCTCACCCTTATTCTTCCGGCGCTTCTCTGCCTCCAGATCCTTGTTGGCGGATGGCACAAGCACCTGTTCTGGGAAGAACTTATAGCCCTTGCTCTTCGTAAACCAGAAACAGTATTCAAAGCCATCCTTCAGGCGTTTCCTGTTTCCGGTCGGGAAGGGATTAGGCTTTACCCACACGTAGGTATCCGTCCAGCGGAAGATCTGTGCGATCCGCAGCACAGACTCAAGCACGTAGGTGCTGCGCCTGCCGTCCACCACGTTTTCCTTGATGTTCAGTACAAAGGAACCGCTATTCTTTAACACTCGGTGTATCTCTTTCGCGATACCCGCGATCCATTCCGGGTAGTCCGCTTCCGCGATCCCTCCATAGGTATCTTTTCGCCTTTCGGCATAAGGCGGGCTTGTCATCACCAGATCCACGGATGCATCCGGCAGCAAGCGGAGAAGCTCCGCACAATCGCCGCATTCAAAATAGTTCGTATTCATGAAGAGCTCCTCCTTCCTCGCTTAGTAGTGGTACACCGGATTCGAGTCTTCTCGTCCGGTCTTTTGGTCATGGTGCTTCTTACATAGCGGCTGCCAGTTGGCAGGATCCCAGAACAGTGTCATATCACCTCTATGCGGTATGATGTGGTCAACAACCGTTGCCTTCACATACCGGCCTTCTTTCTGGCATTCCCGGCAGAGCGGATTTGCCTGAAGGAACCTTCTGCTCTCTTTCTGCCATCTGCTCCCATAACCACGACCTGCCGCTGATCGGATGACTTCCGGATGCAACGGCAGGTGCTTTTCACAATATTTACTTCCCGGTTTGATCAATTCACCACAGCCAGCCTGTCCGCATGGAACCTTCGCTTTATAAGGCATAGGTCATTCCTCCAAAAGTCTGTACAAAATTACAGGCGCTCCTTCACCCATGTTAGGAAACGCCCGCAGTGTGTTATATTCAATCCAGTCGACGGCTTCCTCGTAAGTAAAGCCGTCTTTTTCCATAAGCCACTGAATCATCAGCTCGAAATCGTATACAGCCCGGTCATCATTTGTCACTCCGATCAGTGCATCATCGTAGGAGTAGTTTGTCAGGTATTTGACTCCTTCGTAGCCACTTTCCAGCAACTTTTCTTCAGCTTTCATCACTTTTCCCAAGGTAAGTCACTTTTCCCGAAGTGCCCATACGCACTCACTTTGTTGTAGTCCACTTCCAGCAAATGCAGGTTGTCGATGATACCCTTTGGCGTCAGATCATAGGTGTCACGGACAAATGCAGCGATCACCTCAGGATCCTCGAACTCCGTTCCGAAACAATCGACGTGTATGGATACCGGCTTTACGACACCGATCGCATAGGCGATCTGGACTTCACACTGGTCTGCGTATCCGGCCAGCACGATATCCCTTGCGATCTTCCTTGCCATATAGGCTCCGGACCGGTCGACCTTGCTCGGATCTTTGCCACTCATGGCACCTCCGCCGATCCTTCCTACACCACCATAGGTATCGCAGGCAAGCTTTCTGCCGGTGACACCGCAGTCGGCAAAACTGCCGCCGATCACAAACCGTCCTGTCGGGTTAACCAGCACCTCAAAATCGGTGTTCAGGCCATACTCGGATGCGGCCAGTACCATCATGCCCTTGATCAGGTGCCGGAAATCGTCCGGTTCCACATCCGGGCTGTGCTGCACGCTGCAAAGGAAAGTGGTGATCCTGCCGGTGTCGTAATCGAAGGACACCTGCGCTTTTGCATCTGCTCGGAACATCCTGCTCGGATGCTTTTTCAGGACCTGTAGGAACTTGGTCGCCACTACAAACGGAATCGGCAATAGCTCCGGAGTTTCATTGGTAGCATAGCCATACATCATGCCCTGATCGCCTGCGCCACCGGTATCGACGCCCATCGCGATATCCGGCGACTGTTCTTTCACAAGGACCGCAATATCAAGACCGCCATATAGCAGGTTGTTATACCCCAGCCTGTCGCATCCGATACGATCCATCATCTCATCCACCAGTTTTCTGAAATCAGGCTTGTGGGAGCTTGTAAGCTCTCCTGCGATAATCAGGTGGTTGTCTTTGATGAGGCACTCGATTGCCACCCTTGCCTTTTTGTCATGCTGCAGGCAGTCCGTTACGATCGCATCCGCAACCTGGTCGCAGATCTTATCCGGATGCCCATCACTGACCTGCTCACACGTGATGATCTTCATTGGAAATCTCCTCCTTCTTCATTCCCAGCTGCACCATAGCAGCCTCTTCCAGTTCTTTTACTTTTCCTTCGTTTATTACCCTGCCGACATAGGATCGGAACTGTCTTTTATCGACCGTCGTCACCTGCTCGGCCAGTACCATCGATGGATCAAAGTACCCATAGTCTTCTGCTTTTTCCATCTCCTCCTCAGAGAGCGGTATGTGTGTCTCCATCCATTCTTTCTTCAGCTTGGACGTCATTGGCAGCACCGTGACCACGCGGGAATACTGATTGTTGCTATCCCCGCTGATCACCAGCACCGGCCTTGTGCCTTCCTGCACGCTGGTTCCCGGGTGTTTGCCAAGTTCCACAAACCAGATATCCATGCGATGTACTTCTATGTCCCTGCTTCTTCGGGAAGGCGGATCCGCGATACCGTCCGGCTTGCGTTTCCTGATTGTCCGTCCCATCACTGCCTCCTTTCCGGCATAGAAAAAGCCCTGCAGGTTTCCCCACAAGGCTTTCGCTACTTTCACGATATTAGTATACCTTGTTTTGGGTGAAACATTTTACACGATTTTGGACATCACGTTTTTCCAAACAGCAGGACTGTCAGATGATCCAGAGCCCGGTTTTTTCTCTTGTAAGCCGTGCTCTGCTCAATCCGCAGGTGCTCCTGAATGTAGTAGACTGCATTGTTGCCGTATGCGTTGTCTTCGCTGAAGAATGTCTCCAGCACGAACTGTTCTTCCTCCGACAGCTCATCCCACGCGGGCTTGAACCAGTCCATGTATTCCACCGCCTGCCGGTATCGTTCCTTTAAGACATCAATCTCCTCGATGCCGTTTAAGATGCGCTCCTCACTAGCCTGCGGATTATGAACATGCGGCAAGCCGTCCCAGTTCGGGCTTCCGACACCCATCATCTTTTCCCGCTCAGCACGGATTTCTTCATCCGTGTTGTTGATGATAAACTCCATCGCGCTGTAATCCTTAATTGCTGCAATCGTACCCGCACGTTTGTCGAGGTACTTCCAGATAATGCTCATGAGCCTTTACCTCCGAAAATGAAATTGATAAATTCCCGGATTGACTCTGATTGGCTGTTTTTGTCATTTACTTCAGGTGCGCTTTCACCGCTGCAATCAGTCGTGCCTGTGTGGCGTCCTTATGATCGATCGCCCGCAGGACATCCTCGTCTACGGTATCCTTGCAGATAATCCGGTGGATGGTGACGACCTCTTTCTGCCCCTGCCGCCAAAGTCTCGCATTGGTCTGCTGCACCATTTCCAGTGACCATACCTGTGAAAACCAGATCAGGATGTGGCCGCCGTCCTGAATGTTCAAACCATGACCGGCACTGGCGGGAGAAATGATCCCGACGGGGATCTTGCCTGCATTCCAATCCTCGATATCCTTGGAGGATTTCAGGTCACGCACCGCATATCCGACCTTCGTCAGGTGCTCGATGATGCGGGTGCGGTCATGCTGGTACCAGTAGGCGATCAGCACGTTCTGGCCGTTTGCCTGCTCGATAAGATCCTCCAGTTTCAGGAGCTTCTTATCGTGGATGGGGATCAGCTCTCTATCCTCAGAATAGAGGCATCCGTTCGCCATCTGCAGAAGTTTTCCTGAAAGGACTGCAGCATTGGCGGCATCCACGCTTTCCGTACCGACCTGCACCACAAGCTGATCCCGCAGCTGCTCGTACAGTTTTCGCTCTGACGGATCCATCACAACCTCGTGGTCTAAGGTCAGGCACTCCGGTATTTCCAGATAGTCTTTTGCCTTCATGGAGATCGTGATATCCGAAATCCGCTCATAGATCGCTTCCTCTGCTCCCGGCAGCGGCACGTAGTTGTACACGACACCGGTGTACGGATTCATGCCCTGTGCCTTGAAGTAGGCTTCCCGGTATCTGCCGATGAAACGTCCAAGCCGCTTACCACCGTCGATGATCCCGACCTCTGCCCATAAGTCCATCAGACCGTTACTGGTCGGTGTGCCGGTCAGACCCACCATGCGACTGATAAATGGCCGCATCTTTTTTAAATATTTCCAGCGCTGGCTCTGATGGTTTTTGAAGGAGGACAGTTCGTCAATCACTACCATGTCGAACGGCCACCGGATCTTATTTTTCTCAAAGTGCTCTACCAGCCATTTCATGTTCTCGCGGTTTACGATATAAACATCGGCATCTGCCATAAGTGCTGCCCGTCTTGTCTTGGCATCGCCCACCACGACAGAAAGTCTCAGGAAATCGAATCCATCCCACTTCTTTACCTCTGCTGGCCAAACATCCCGTGCTACCCGCAACGGTGCTACGATCAGGGTCTTTCCCACCTCGAACCGGTCAAACATCAAATCCCGGATCGCATTCAGGGAGATTGCCGTCTTGCCAAGTCCCATATCGAGTAGCAGCATGCTGTATTCGTGATCCTTTAAAAACTGAATTGCATAGCTCTGATACTTATGCGGTTGAAACTTCATCTGTCTTTTCCTTTCCAGAGCTCTTCCCTGAGCCGATCCACCAGATACTTGCCATCCATTGTCGTGAACATGGAAAAATCAGGACCCAGAAAGAATTTCTCCAATTTCACCATCTCGGATAGTGCCAGCCTATCCTCGGGATGCCTCATTAGACGCCTGCCTGCCATGCGGTAATCCTTTACCGCCCGAATGACCACTGCATTTCCAAGTGCCTCATAGTTTGCCCGCAATCCATCGTCCATCAGCAGAGCTCCCTTCCGGTGATGATGCCGATGGCACCGACAATATTTGAGATCGCCTTTCGATCCTGCACTGGCTTTCCAATCTCAGATGCCAGATCCTCTGATAGCTTCCGAAGCTTTTCCATTACCTCTTTGTGGTGATCCCGCTGTCCTTTGTTCTCCTGTTCCAGATCCTTGATGTACTCATCGTCATCGGCGTGGGCAAGTTCCACCTCATTGAACTCTTCTACAAGTGCTGTCTTCATTTCGAGACCCATATAGGTATCAACCAGATCCATCAGATCAAGAATCGTAAAGTACGTGTGGTTACTTCCGTCCTGCAGTGTGATAATATGACCCATCATTCGCCTCCTTTTCTGACCGCCTCAATGATGATCGGGATCTGTTCTGCATCGTCCAGTATGAAAACCGAAAAGCCTAACTGCTGCAGCGTATTATGCCGCTTTACCTGCAGGGGACGAGGCAGCTTTCCCGGAGCCTTCACCTCCACAAATCCGATCCTCCCATCTGGCAGTAAAACCATTCTGTCCGGCATACCATCCATCCCCGGGCATACCAGTTTCGGACAGATACCGCCTGCCATTTTTACTATCTTTACGAGCTTCTGCTCGATCTGTTTTTCCTGCATCATTCCATCCTTCCTGACCTGGTGACATCACTTTCCCTCGTGCGCGTATGTGCATATGCGCGCTCCCGTGCGTGATATCACTATTTTTATTATTAATAAATTTATCTGTATAAATGTTGTCTCACTTGTCTCGGAAGCATCACAAAGCCAGTAACCATGCGACTTTCCGGTTGTGACACTGGCCTGTGATGATCCCGGGACAGGTGACAGAATCGCTTTTGCCGTGATGTGACGGAAATCGTCAGTCTCGGACGTAGACTCGCTGTTGTCCATAGATTGGCATGCGCTTCCTCGTCTTGGTTCGAGTCCAGCCATCCACCTTCTGCATCAGCGCTGTAATGGCATAGGAATCCGTAGGCTTTAAGTCTGAGAGGGCTTTGCCGTAGCATTCGCACCAGATCTCCACATTGGAGACGGTTTCACGCTTTATCGTTCCCCTGGTGATGGTGGGATCATCATCGCAGCGCAAATATTCCCTGCGTGCATACAGATCCATAGTGTTCCAGTTCTCCGGAAGCAGGGTCTCAAGGTAGACTTCCACCATGCCCTGACGTTCATCCTCTTCCAAGGCTTCCTTCTGAACCTCGGCGGCCTCGCCGACCAAGGCACCCTCCAGAAACAGCTTCTCCCCATGCAGGTAGTAATACTTCGCCTCCGCCCAGATCTGATCGCGATCTTCCTTGGAGAAATTGAAGGTTTTAATCTGCTCAGTCTGATGGAGCTTTACGATCCAGAAACGCCGGTTTCCGGTAATATCACGCAAATACCCTCGGTCGCCATTGACGGACGCAACCATGATGCCCTGCCTCGGATGGCTTTCCACAGTCCTGCCATAGCTCGGTCGGAACTTATCATCCGAAGAGGACAGGAAGGATTTCACCTTTTCGATATCTGCCTTCTTCATGCCTGCCAGCTCTGCGATCTCACAGATCCAAAAGCCCTGTATCTTCTCTGCAGCAGACTTGCTGTCCATATCGGAAAGCTGAAGGGAATCGGAAAAGTACTCGCTTCCTGCGAGCTCCTTAAACAGCGTGCTCTTGCCGATGCCCTGCTCGCCATCCAGAACTAACATGCAGTCATATTTGATTCCCGGCTCATATACACGGGCAACCGCTGCCGCAAACGTCTTCTTTGTGACTGCCCGGACATACTCAGTGTCGTCCGCCTTCATATAACGGATCAGAAGCTCCGGGATACGCTCTGTCCCATCCCACTCAGGCAGGGAATTAAGATAATCCCGCAGCGGATTAAACCGGCGCTCCATTGCAACCCGGGAGAAAGCGACATCATGATTTCTCGTTGAGAACGATAGGTAACGGACATCCAGCTCCGACTTTAATCCGTCGGTATCCGAGTCAAGCCAGAAATGGTTTCCGTCAGGACGATCCCACGGGACGTCCCCGGTGATCTCCACCATCCTTGCCATTTCGTTGTAGGCAAAGTTCGCGTAGGCTGGATCGTTTCGGAGGATCAGAAGCAGGTTCCAGACGCTATTTTCCAAGAGCTTGTTTCTCCCGTATCGCAGATGCGACATCCAATCATCCGCATCAAAATCCATGCGGGCTTCTTCCTCGCGCTCTGCAGCAAGGGTCTGTTTCACCTCATCCAACGTCATGGCAAAGTCCGACATCTTCTGATAAGATGACGTACCGTCCTCGTCCGGGAACCGGTGCATACGTACAAGGTCAAATGCGTTCAGAAGCTTTCCGTATGCCGGGTCTGTGGCATGATGGCTGAATGCAAACTTCCCATCGAATACCTGCACACCTGCAGAGCCCTCTCCGGGAATATAGTCGTACCTGCCTTCCATAACACTCGGCCTGTACACGTCGGAGAGGAAGCGATCCATTACATCCACGATATTGAACGTGCGACAAAACACGCCCACGATACCGGCTTTCGTCAGCGGATCCGCCTGCCGCTTTACGTTCTGGCGGGTAACCGTCGACTGCCGGGATGAGGTGGGCCAGGTGGAGATGTCGCGCCAGTCATCGTACTTGGCAAGAATCTCGTCCGGATCAACCAGCTCACCGTCCCAAGCCTCGAAGTAGTATTCAATATTGGACGGAGTGGACGGCCAGTACATCATCCGGTTTGCTTCATAGGTGGAATCGTCGAAATAATCGAGCCCCACCTGCTTTGCCAGCATCCTTGCAACCGGCTCGTATTCCTCTTCTGTGACATCCCGTGACAAGGGGAAAATTTGTCTCAGCCTCGGCTTATCCGGCGAGTACTTATGCGTTCCATAGGCACAGCCTTTATAAGGGAGCTTCTCCCGGACATACGGCATGATCCCCGGTGTGGCAAAATCCATATCCAGTGTGATGCAGCTGCGGCATAGGACGTTTCCGGCTTTACGCCTGCCTTCCTTTAAATGCCCGCAGACAAATCCGCCCACATCCTTGATCTCATCCTGCTCGCCGCGTTTCATGGCGAGGAACTCCTCAAGGCTCTCTACTGTTCTTTGTGTTGTGGAAAGACGCTCACATAGCGCTTCCCATGTAATAACCCGGTTTACCCATGTCTTGGCTTTCCGGGTATTTGCGACTGCGATCTTCAGTTCTCGCATTCCCTTTACCTCCCATCGTCCGGGCTCTCGTCCCGATCATTTGAATATTCACCCTTAAACGCACCGGTTCCTGATACCGAGACCATGTAATCGGCCATGGCGTTCAGCCATCGGTAATCCTCCTCTGACAGACACGAAAACCCCTCCAGCGGACGGATCCCTGCAGCAGCATCCTTCCCGCAGTAATACAGCACCGCTTCCCGGAGTGATGGGCCATAACTTGTCCCGTCATCCTTCTTAATCTTTTGCAGTGTCCCGCTCGATATGCCAAGGTCAGAAGCAACGTCCTTCCACGTGTCGAAGATCATATAGTGCACCTGCACCGCTTCATGGAGCTCTGCCTGCACGTGGTTACGGATTCCGTGCTCAATCTGCTGCAGACAGATGGTTGTCACACGGTTCGTGATCGCACCGAGCATCATATCCATGCGGTCTTCCACACAGTTGAAGGAGTACCGTTTCCGGCACAACGCTTCCACAGCCCGCTTCAGCACACCCCAGTATTTCTTTCCATCTGTATCGTCCGGCTGCCGAAGCCGCATCAGGGAATCAAAGTCGCGGCCACGGCACTCCATCAGATAGTCAAAGACGACCGGAGCAACCGCAGCTGCGTCTACCCGCATGGATGCCATGAAGTTGTTTCCCTCCGGTTTCACCTCTTCCATCGCCCACGGGATGATCGCGGGATCGTAAAGATCCTCAGCCTTCTGGTGGCACCTCCTGCACAGGCTCACAAGGTCGGACATGCGCTCCTCCTTGAACCGGTCATAGGTGTGATGATGGACGTCGGTTGCTTCCTTCCCGCAGGCCTGACAGATGTGGCCATCCATTTCTAGTCTCTCATCTGCTTTCTTGCGCCATTCTGGGCTGTGTATATACCGGTCATACTCCGGATTTCCTTTTTTAAATCGATCACCCATATCTGAAACCTCCTGAAGGCAGACCCTCTACTAAAGCAGGCCTGCCTTATTTGTTTAGTCGTTGATCTCTTCCACCTGATCCCTAAGGACCTGTGCAGCGAAGTCCAGAGCCTTGATAAGAGCCACAATCTCGTTGTCACCGCATACGGCAAGCACAACGCCTTCTGGTCTCTTGTCATCGTTCTCGAGCACACGGGCAAAAAAGTCCGCGCCTTCATTCTGAATACGCAGGTAGGCACGACCGCCTTCCTTTCTGCCTCCACCGCAGAATCCCGTCGTACCGGCTTCCACCTCAAGAGAAACTCCATCCTCACGGGCATCCCTCTCGAAGGTCTGGAATACGGCTCCGTTTACACAAGTGCATCCTTCACGAATCTCAAACATATGAATCCTCCTCCTTGAAATATCTGATTTTCATTTTCAGCTTCGACGCGTATGCAATTTCCTGTTTCATCCCTTCACTGGCCTCGCCGAAGACCCAGAGCTCCTCGCATTTGCGAAGCAGCACAAGATCCATGACCATCGCCAGTTTCCGTTCCTCCGGCTCCTTCATGAACTGAGGAAGAAGCAGGTGCGGAGCGATGGGGATAAAGCAGTGGTCAACCGCAAATCGGCAATACCGACGTGCTTTCTCTGTGTTTCCCTCCGGATCTCCCCGGTAGCGGGAACAGATGTAGACCACAGGAAGTGCATTTGCGCTTTTTCCTGACACAGCCATATCGATCACCACCATCCTTTCCATAAGAAATAGGTCTGCGCCGTCGATTCTCTAACCTCAGCCGGACGCTGTTTGTTCGGTGATCCCAGCAGAAAATTTCAAAAATAATATCGTTTCCGATTTTTATACGCGCACGCGTGAAAACAAAAAAATCCCCCCTTACCCCGAACGGATGACTCTCCGCTGAGGTAAGGGGATTACAGCGATACAGCACGTACCGCAGAAAAAAAGTTTTGCAATAGCCCGAACAATCACGGCAGCGCTGAGGTTAGAGGGGTGACGACAAAAGGAGGTGATTTGCCAATGTCAGACAAGGATAAGTCCGCAAGGCTCCACGCAGAGCTCGCCGATTTTCTGATCGGTCTCAGCATGATCGCAAAGAGCATCGGACGCGCACTGAAAATCTTAAATAAGGAAGGAGGATCCTATGAAGAAGAAGGAAACACAGCTTCTGATTGAGTGGTACCGGAAGCTCAGCACCGAGTTTGCCGAAATGGCAGATGCACTGGAAGGAACACCGCAGAAGGAAAAGCCACCCGGCGATGAGAAGGTGGAAGCTCCGGAGGAAGCTCCCAAGCAGGAAGAGCCTGCGACAGAGACAGCGCCTGAACCGGAAGCAGAGCCCGCAAAGACATACACCTTTGAAGAGGTACGCGGCATCCTCGCCGCAAAGTCCCGCGCAGGCCACAGGGAAGCGGTCAAGGCACTGATCAATAAGTACGGTGGCCAGCAGCTTTCCGATTACAAGGATAGCCCCAGTATCCTTGCCGAGCTGGTCTCGGACGCGGAGGGAATCTGATATGGCACAGCATGCATTCCTCTCCGCATCAGCAAGCCACAGGTGGCTTGCCTGTCCACCCTCTGCACAGCTGAACGCAAAGGAACCGGATCAGAGCAGCCCCTACGCACAGCAAGGCACGGATGCCCATGAGCTTTGTCAGTATCTTCTTGAGAAAGCACTCGGCAGGCGTGTGCGAGATCCTACCAAGTCACTGTCCTACTACGATGCCGAAATGCAGAATGCCGCAGAAGGCTACCGCGATTTCGTACTGGAACAGATCGCGCAGGTAAAGATGACCTGTCCTGATCCCCTGATCTGCGTAGAACAGCGGCTGGACTTCTCCCGCTGGGTACCGGACGGGTTTGGCACCGGGGATTGCGTGATCGTCGCAGATGGCGTGATCCACATCATCGATTTCAAGTACGGGCTCGGTGTTCTGGTATCGGCATCCGGCGAAGACGGCTACGGAAACCCACAGCTGATGTGCTACGCGCTGGGTGCGCTGGACACCTTCGATGCCTTATATGACATCTCCGAGGTACGACTTTCCATCTACCAGCCAAGGCGGGACAACGAAGACACCTTCAGCATGGCAAAGGAGGATCTCCTCTGCTGGGCAGATGAAGTTCTGGCACCGACAGCCAAGCTGGCATATGAAGGCCAAGGCGAATTCTGTGCCGGTGACCATTGCCAGTTCTGCAAGGTGAAAGCAACCTGCCGGAAACGCGCCGAGTACAACATGATGCTGGCAAAGTACGACTTTGAGATGCCTCCCACGTTAGATGAGCTTGATATCGCAGCAATACTGCCGAAGGTCGATGGCCTGATCTCATGGGCACAAGATATCAAGGAGTATGCGTTAGAGCAGGCACTTTCCGGCACACACTATCCCGGCTTCAAGGTAGTCGAGGGACGTTCGAACCGCAAGTATTCCGATGAGGCAGCGGTTGCGGATATTGTCACCAAGGCAGGCTTTGATCCATACGAGCGGAAGCTGCTGGGCATCACAGCGATGACCTCAGCACTCGGGAAGAAACGCTTCAATGAGCTTCTTGGCGGCCTGATTGTAAAGCCGCAAGGTAAACCGGTATTAGTCCCCGCGTCTGATAAACGCCCGGAGTTTAATACAGCAAGTACAGATTTTGAATAATGGAGGAAAAACAAAATGGCAAAGATTATGAATCCCACGAAAGTTATCACCGGACCGAAGACCCGCTTCAGCTATCTGAATGCGAATGAGCCGAAAGCTCCCCTCGGTGGCGGAACCCCGAAGTACAGCGTCTCGCTGATCGTACCGAAGTCCGACACTGCGACGGTCGCTAAGATCAAGGCCGCCATTCAGGCAGCCTACGAGGAGGGCCAGGGCAAGCTGAAAGGAAACAGCAAGTCAGTACCGCCGCTCTCGACCCTGAAGACGCCTCTGCGCGATGGCGACATCGAGCGTCCGGACGATGAGGCATATGCGAACAGTTACTTCATCAATGCCAACAGCACCACCAAGCCAGGTGTCGTTGATGGTGACCGTCAGCCGATCCTTGATACCTCGGAGCTCTACTCCGGCATCTACGGTCGCGCCAGTATCAACTTCTATGCATTCAATTCGAATGGCAATCGCGGCATTGCCTGCGGCCTGAATAACCTGCAGAAGCTGGCAGACGGCGAGCCCCTCGGCGGCCACAGCCGTGCGGAGGATGACTTCGCGGATGACGATGAAGACTTCCTGTCCTAATCGGTAGTTCACCCCCGGAGGGTAGCCCGCTGTGGCTGCCCTCCACAGCCCACAAAAGAGAGAATGAGGTAAATCATATGGAAACTACTATCACTATCAGCTATCTTGCTGACCTGATCATCGTCTTTGGATGTGCATCCCTGATCGGCTGCGTCCTCGGCAACCTTGCAGGTCGCTTTGTCATATTCATCGGGGAAAAGATTCGTGACCGCATCAGGAACCGCAAGAAAGAAAACACAGAGGAGTCGGTATGAGTATGGCGGATTATTTCTACTGTTCCATCGGGCTGATCTGCTGCATCACATGGATTGCGATCCTGATCTGGATCATCGCAAACCGAATTGCTGACTGGTACGAAAAACGAAACAGAAGGAAATGAGCATGGAGGCAGGACGGAGGAACAATCGTCCTGCCTTTTTGGGAGGAATCAGTTATGGAACGTGAAGAATATTACTGTGATACCTGTGAAGACGGGATCCGGAACGGATGCCCGCACGCAGAAGGCAAGCATTATGACATCTGGGGTGAGGGAATCAGCCCGCCAGAGTGGTGCCCAAATAACAGAGGCACGGATGATGACCTGCCGTTCTGATGGAGGAAGAACATGGAAAAGATAAATACACTGTCCATCGATCTGGAGACCTACTCTGACGTGGATATAACAAAAGCTGGAGCCTACAAGTATGCAGAATCTCCGGCCTTCGAAATCTTATTATTTGGTGTGTCTGTTAACGGCGGCAGCGTTATGATATATGACCTTGCCTGCGGGGAAGTGATCCCGGACGACATACTGGCAGCTATTTCGGATGACTCCGTCACGAAATATGCCTACAATGCCAGCTTCGAGAGAGTTTGTCTGTCCGTTTATCTGAAGCGACACTATCCGCAGTATTTCAGAAGCTATAGCATCCCGGAAGATACGGTCGGGAATTATCTCGCCCCCGCTGCATGGAAATGCACGCTGGTATGGGCAGCCTACACTGGCCTGCCGCTCTCCCTTGCAATGGTCGGTAAAGTGCTGGGACTCGAGGAGCAGAAAATGACAGAAGGCAAAGACCTGATCCGGTACTTCTGCAGCCCTTGTGCACCTACCAAGACCAACGGAGGTCGCACGCGGAATCTGCCGGAGCACGACATGGAGAAATGGGAAACCTTCAAAGCATACAACCGACGTGATGTCGAGGTGGAGATGCAGATCCAAAAGCGCCTGCAGAACTATCCGGTTCCCGACTCTGTCTGGGATGAATATCACCTTGATCAGGAGATCAATGACCG
>JAFTGE010000087.1 GCA_017458085.1 Oscillospiraceae bacterium | reverse complement strand
GATTACTTTTACCTGTTCGCCCGGGCCGAAGTAATTCTCGTAAGCCGGCACAAAGGCCGCCTTTCAGCTTCCTCTACAGAGTAGCATAATCTTCTCGCTTTGAACAGTGCTTTTTTGGCAGACTACCGTCTGCCTCCTTGCTATGCCTTTTCTCGTGAAAATGAGCACACCGTTCCCGATGTGCTCATTTCTTCATGTTTCCCGTCCTCGGCCAATGCCTTTATCTTAATGACATTGAGCCCGTCACTGGTGTTTTTCTCAGCGGCATTCAGGGAGCAACTATGGAAACTGCTGGCAGAGGGAAAGACACCGCAGGAAGCAGTCGAAATGCTTGGGATCGACCCGAAGATATTGGGGAAAACCTGAGTTGCGGGATTGAAAGAAATCGTCCGAAAAGAAGTGAAGGC
Source organism: Oscillospiraceae bacterium (assembly GCA_017458085.1). GTDB lineage: Bacteria > Bacillota > Clostridia > Oscillospirales > Oscillospiraceae > Limivicinus. The sequence goes on along the minus strand of JAFTGE010000087.1, from coordinate 2,379 downwards.
CGGAGAGGGCTTTCGGGATTACACGACCTATAACGACGAGCGCTGCTGCAACCCAAAAACTTTGTTCTCATTATGAATCACCCTACACAAGCCCGACGATATCTTTTCAAAAAGGTATTGACATTTGAGGTCTCTTGCGTTATAAACATATCAAACCACTTTTTAGGTCGGTATTTCGGGGAAGGAGAACCGCTCGGATGAAGATGTTCAGCCGCCTGTCCATGATGGAAATGTGCATGCGCCGTTCGATGCGCATGTGCATGGCTGTGCTTTTATCCGAGAATTCTTCGTCATGATCGTTTCGGGCGTGTATCGCTTTTGAGCAGTCTGTTCCTTGATCGGTGACCGGAGGATCCTCAGGAATCCTCCGGTTTTTGTTTTTGAATTGAGGGATCTGTATGAATCAATTGTTTGAGCGTTTGCTCCGTCAGAACTACCGCTTTGGACGAATGACGTCGGAACAAGGCCATGAGGTCATGGGCCCGCACAGGCTCAGCCCCGTCGACCGATGACCTTGTTTCTCCTCTCCCGATCAAATCCGCTCCGCTGGGCTTTGATCGGGTAAAGAAAGCGGAAATATGTTTATAAGAGAGGTAAAAACCATGTCTAATTATAAATTTGAAACGCTGCAGCTCCATGTCGGCCAGGAGCAGGCCGATCCCACCACCGACGCCCGCGCCGTCCCCATCTATCAGACCACGTCCTATGTGTTCCATAACTCCGCCCACGCGGCGGCCCGCTTCGGGCTGGCCGATCCCGGCAACATCTACGGCCGTCTCACCAACTCCACCCAGGACGTGCTGGAAAAGCGCATCGCCGCGCTCGAGGGCGGCGTCGGCGCGCTGGCCCTGGCCTCCGGTGCCGCGGCCGTGACCTACACCATCCAGGCGCTGGCCCAGGCGGGCGATCACATCGTCGCCCAGAAGACCATCTACGGCGGCAGCTACAACCTGCTGGCCCACACCCTGCCCCTCTATGGCATTGAGACCACCTTCGTCGACGCGCACGATCTCGCCGAGGTGGAGGCCGCCATCCAGCCCAACACCAAGGCCATCTACCTGGAGACCCTGGGCAACCCCAACTCCGATATCCCTGATATCGACGCCATCGCGGCCATCGCCCATAAGCACGGCATTCCCCTCGCCATCGACAACACCTTCGGCACGCCCTACCTGATCCGCCCCATCGAGCACGGCGCGGACATCGTGCTGCACTCGGCCACGAAGTTCCTCGGCGGCCACGGCACGACGCTCGGCGGCATCGTGGTCGATTCCGGCAACTTCGACTGGAAGGCCAGCGGCAAGTACGCCCCCATCGCGGAGGCCAACCCCAGCTATCACGGCATCTCCTTTGTCGATGCGGCAGGCCCCGCCGCCTTCATCACCTATCTGCGGGCCATCCTCCTGCGCGACACGGGCGCGGCCATCTCGCCCTTCAACGCCTTCCTGCTGCTGCAGGGCGTGGAGACCCTGTCCCTGCGCCTGGATCGCCACGCGGAGAACACCAAAAAAGTGGTGGAGTTCCTGGCGGGGCACCCCCAGGTGGAAAAGGTCAACCACCCCTCACTGCCGGAGCATCCGGATCACGCACTGTTCGAGAAATACTTCCCCAACGGCGGCGCGTCCATCTTCACCTTTGACATCAAGGGCGGCGTCAAGGAGGCCCACGCCTTCATCGACGCGCTGGAGATCTTCTCCCTGCTGGCCAATGTGGCGGACGTGAAGAGCCTGGTCATCCACCCGGCCACCACAACGCACTCTCAGCTGAGCGCGGAGGAACTGGAGGCCGCAGATATCCATCCCAACACCATTCGTCTGTCCATCGGCACCGAGCATATCGACGATATCCTCGCGGATCTGGAGAAGGGCTTTGCTGCCGCGGCAGTGCTCACATAACAGGAGGAGAAACATGGAATTCTTTGTAGAACAGGCCGTGCTGGACGCGGGGGTCAAGATTGTGTTCGCAGAGGTCTGCGGTCTCGACAATCACGGCGTGGATCCTGAATGGGCCGCGTACCGTGACAAGCGTCTGGAAGAGCTGCTTGAGGAGTATGCGGAGCTGGACGTCCACACCGATCCGATTCTGGAGGGCTTCAACATCCTGCATGACAAGACCGGGGTCAAGCGCCGCAAGAACATCCCCGCCAGCGAGAACCTCATCAAGCTGCTCAAGAAGAATCACGGCATGTTCTACATCAACCAGGCGGTGGATATCTATAACCTGATCTCCCTGGAGAGCAAGCTGGCCCTCGGCGCTCACAACATCGACCGGGTCGACGGGAACGTCACTCTGCGCTTCACCGACGGCAGCGAACGCTTTGTGTCCATCGGCACCGAGCATATCGACGATATCCTCGCGGATCTGGAGAAGGGCTTTGCT
>JAFTGE010000041.1 GCA_017458085.1 Oscillospiraceae bacterium | reverse complement strand
TCCGCAGAGCGGGCGCCCCAAAGCGGCCGCCGCAGCACAAAAGCTGGTGACGCCGGGAATCGCCGCGCAGGGAAAGCCCGCCGCCTGAACCAGCGGCCGCAGATAGCTGAAGGTGCTGTAGAGCGACACATCGCCCAGACTAAGCATGGCCACATCCCGCCCTTGCCGGAGTTCACCGATCACGGTCCCGGCCTGCGTCCGGTGTGCGGCCGCAAGCGCTTCAGGGTCCCGCGTCATGGGAAGATCCAGGTATAGGACCGTCTTGGCGGTCAAATCCACCAGCTGCCGCGCAATGTGCAGGGCTGTGCAGCGCCCGTGGCTGCGTGGCGCGGCAATGACCGGAACGCGCTCCAGACAGCGCAGGGCCTTGACGGTCATGAGCTCCGCATCGCCTGGGCCGACGCTGACGCCGTAGAAACAGGCCGGCATGGATTCAGACATCCCTCTTGATCGGCAGCCACCAGGTAAAGCCGAAGCTCAAGCACTGGGCGGCGGCCTCAGCCTGACCGATGCCGTGCTCGGCGGCCACCTTGCGGCCCACAAGCACATACTCGGTCAGATGCATGACGAACAAAATGAGCAGCGGCAGCGGCTTTTTCCTGGCCGCCAGCGCGGAGAACACGGCATAGAGCGCCACACAGACGGGTTTGCCGAAACGCTTGGTGAGTGTGAGAAACATGGGGATGACTCCTTTCCTTTATTCCTGATCCATCGCGGCAAGAAAGCATTCATAAAAAGCGGGGTTGACCTTCTGCATGGAGACGATGCGTCCGTCGCGGTCCAGATAGCAATGCTCGGACTCGCCGGTGGCGCGAAGCTGGCCCGTCTCGGCGTCCACCACCTCATAGCGGAAGAAAAACCTGACGCGGGTCATGCCCGTCAGCCTTGTGCGGATGGCCACGGTCTCCCCATAGTGGACGGGGTGCTTATACTGACAGCTGACGCTGACGACGGGGCTGATGACGCCCTCGCGCTCGACACGGGAATAGGGATAGCCCGCCTGCTCCATAAACCAGGTGCGGGCCTCCTCAAAATAGCGGATGTAATTGGAGTGATGGACACAGCCCATCTGGTCGGTCTCATAGTAGTTGATCTTACGGATATAGGTTTCCATACCTATCGTGCCTCCTTTAAACGGCGGCGCACATAGGCGAAGGCCGCCTTCTCGCCCTCATCCCGCAGCGTCAGCAGCATCTTTTCCAGTTCCGCTTTTGTGTCCGGGTGCATGAGGATCAGATCTTTCGATTGGGCATAGTACGCCCAGGCGGACCCGTCGGTATAGGCGTCGCCCAGGTAAACGCGGCTGGCCGCGATGCGGTCACAGAACATCTCGGCCACATAGCGCAGGGGCATGGGGTTGCCGCCATAGGTAACCGAGCCGTCGGGCAGAAGCATGTAGTCGATCCAGTACTCAAAGTGGTGGCGGTTGCGGCCCTTGTGGTGCAGCCAGGCCAGGGAGATGCCGGTGTCCACACGCTCGGCATCGTTGGGGCTGCGATAGCCCTGGTAATACTTCGCGCCGCGCCAAAACTCAGTAGGGGAGTACTTGCTCAGGTCATGGGTCAGACCCTGCCAGATAAGCCCCAGACGCATACAATATCGGCACACGAGATGCCGGTGCTCGGTGATGGTTTTAAAATGGGCGATGGGATGCATGGGTATCTCTCTTTCTGCTGTATTCCCATCCAGTATAACACGCGGCGGTGCGTTTGGAAAGAAAAAACAGACGATGACGGGACAATTATGTGCGCAGCGACGCTTTCGCCCGGGATGATTCGCGGCGTTTATTTTTTAAAAAAATATCCCCCTGGGGGGCTTGTGAAAAAATCGGCCTGCGGTATACTTTAATCAGATGCATCAAAAAACATTTTGAGGTGATTGTATGCATATGGCTGACGCGCTGCTGGCTCCGGCGGTGGCGGCGACAATGTATGTGGCCTCCGGCACAGCCGCCGGGGTGTCCATCCACAAACTGAAAAAGGACGACGACGCGCAGAAGCTGCCCACCATGGCGGTGACCGCTGCGCTGGTTTTCGCCGGGCAGATGATCAACTATACCATTCCCGGCACGGGTTCCTCCGGCCATATGTGCGGCGGCATGCTGCTGTCCGCGCTGCTGGGGCCGCAGGCGGGCTTTTTGTCGATGATCGTGATCCTGGCGATCCAATGTCTCTTCTTTGCCGACGGGGGACTGATGGCCTTGGGGGCCAACGTATGGAACATGGCGTTCTATGGCTGCTTCGTCGGCTATTACCTGATCTGGCGGCCCATGATGCACAGTCGCTGGTTTGCCGGTATGGGCGCAAAGGCCGGGCAGAGGGCGCGCATCATTGCCGCCTCCGTCATCGGCTGCGTGGTCACGCTGCAGCTGGGCGCCTTCTCCGTGGTGCTGGAGACGAGCCTGTCCGGTATTACCGAGCTGCCCTTCGGCGCATTCATGGCGCTGATGCAGCCGATCCATCTGGCCATCGGCCTGGTGGAGGGCCTGATCACCGCGGCGGTGCTGACCTTTGTGTATGAGTCCCGTCCCGAGCTGCTGCGCGAGGCGGACATGACCGACGGCGCGGTATCCGCCAAACGCTCGCTCAAGGCGACGATCGTCATCCTGGCCGCGGTTGCCCTGGTGGTCGGCGGCGGGCTGAGTCTGCTGGCAAGCGAAAATCCCGACGGCTTGGAGTGGGCGCTCTTTGGCAACAGCGATGCGGGCTATGCGGAGAACATGGGGCTGGACGAGGATGATTTCGGCGTGGAAAGCCGGGCGGCGGACACGGCGGCCGCGATCCAGGAGAAGACTGCCTTCCTGCCGGACTATGCCTTTGCCAACAGCGATACCCCGGCCGGCACCTCCGTGTCGGGCGTCGTGGGTGCGGCGATGGTCGCGGCTGTGGCAGTGCTGATCTGCCTGGCCGGGGGCTTCTTCCGAAAAAAGAGAGCGGCCGCGGCAAAATAGACAAGGCGATCCCAAATCCAACGGGGCAGCTGTGAAATACTTCTCTCCTGTCATTCCGAGCAAAAACGGCCGCACAAGCGGCCATTTTTGCGTGGGAATCCGTCTCCTTCCGGAAAACGGATTGTACCCGCAGAATGTGACCGCGGCTTCCCGCGGAGCCTCGAAATGAGGGATTCAAGTGCTTTGCAGCATGCCCTTGTTGGTGTTTATATGAGAAGGAAACGCGAGCATGAACAAGATGGAAAAGGCGCTGCGAGAGCTGTCCGAAATGGATGAGCTGGCGGCGCACGCCTCGCCGGTCCACGGCCTGTGTCCCACGGCCAAGCTGCTGACCGCAATTGCATATATCCTGACGGTCGTCTCCTTCAACAAGTACGACCTGAGCGGCCTGAGCGTGATGCTGCTCTACCCGGTGCTGCTGTTCCAGGTGAGTGGGATCCCCGTGCGAACCTGCTTTTACAAGCTGCGCATCGTGCTGCCGTTGGTGATGGCGGTGGGCCTGTTTAACCCGATCTTTGACCGTGCGCCCATGCTGACGCTCGGCACGGTCGTCGTCTCGGGCGGGGTGGTGTCCATGCTCAGCCTGATGCTCAAGGGCCTGCTGTGCCTGATGGTCTCCTTCCTGCTGATGGCGACCACGCCCATCGACGCCCTGTGCGCCGCGCTCCGGCGGCTGCATGTGCCGGGAATGCTGGTGACGCTGCTGCTGCTGACCTACCGGTATGTGGGCGTTATGACTGAAGAACTGGCCGTCATGACCGACGCTTACCATCTGCGTGCACCGGGGCAGAAGGGCATTCACATCTCCGCCTGGGGTTCCTTCCTGGGCCAGCTGCTGCTGAGAAGTATGGACCGGGCGCAGGAACTATACAGCAGCATGCTGCTGCGCGGCTATCACGAGCACTTCCACTATGTGGATTTTAAGCCCTTTACCTTTTCGGACGGACTGTATACCGTCGGGTGTACGGCGGCCTTCCTGCTGCTGCGTTTTGTAAATGTCGCCCAGGCGCTGGGCGGACTGATTGTGAGGTGAACGCGATGATCGAATTTCAGCATGTGTCCTTTGCCTACGAGCGGGGCAGGAGCGTGATCGAGGACCTGTCCTTCTCCATCGCCGACGGTGAGGCCGTGGGACTCATCGGCGCCAACGGTGCGGGCAAGTCCACGGTGATGAAGCTGCTGCTGGGTCTGGTATCGGGCGAGGGGACGATCCTCGTTGACGGCGTTCCGGTGAACCGGCAGAACCTCAGTCAGATCCGGCGCAAGCTGGGCTTTGTGCTGCAAAACTCCGATAACCAGATGTTCATGCCCACGGTCTATGAGGATATGATCTTCGCGCCGCTCAACTACGGCCTGAGCCGGGAGGCGACGGAGGCGCGTGTCGATGCTGTCCTCGAGCAGCTGGGACTGCAGGAGCTCAAGCACAGGCACAACCACAAGATCTCCGGCGGCGAAAAGCGCATGGCGGCCATCGCAACCATCCTCGCCATGGAGCCGGAAGCGGTGCTGATGGACGAGCCCACCTCCGCCCTTGACCCCTATAACCGGCGCCTCGTCATCAACACCATCCGCGGCCTGAAGCAGACCAAGCTTATTACCTCCCACGATCTGGACATGATCCTGGACACCTGTGACCGGGTCATTCTGCTGTCTGCGGGGCGGATCGCGGCAGACGGCCCGGCGGATCAGATCTTGCGGGACCGGGAACTGCTGGAGGCGCACCGCATGGAGCTGCCCTTTTGCCTGGCTGGCAGGAGGCTGGAATAAGACGCGGCGAGGAGCTTTTGCGTGGAGACGATATGTCCGTTATACAGGAAACAGGCAGGACGTTTGTCCTGCCTGTTTACCGGTTGAGCAGCCACACGCCGAGATTCAGATACCCGGCGAAGAAAACCCAGAGCAGATAGGGAATCTGCATATAGGCCGCGGGACGGTCAACGTCCTTGAAGTTGAGCGTCATGGCCACGATCAGCGCCCAGAGTACGACCAGCCAGAGAAAGGCAAAGCCGAAATACTGGCCGTTGAAAAACAGCAGGCTCCACACAAAGTTGAAGGCCAGCTGCACCGCGTACAGCCGCAGGCCAGTGCTGCGCTCTTTCGAGGGCTCCGCCATCCAGACGCGCGCCGCGCCCGCGCCCATCAGCGCGTACAGGATCCCCCACACGATGGGGAACACCGTCGGCGGGGGAGAGAGCGGCGGCTTGACAACACTGGAATTATAGACGTCGACGCCCTCCTGTGTCAGCAGAGAGGACAGGCCGCCCACCGCCTCGGTCAAGAGAATGGCGACGACATAAGGTTTCCAAGCAGATTTTTTCAAAAGCATCACCCAAACATCAGATTGCGGACAACGCGGTCCGCGTGCTTATCATATGCCGGAGAAGGGTCGATTATTTTCTGTTGGTCAATTTCTTTAAAATGTACAAATTTTTGAAGCTTTTCGCGTTAACAGCTTGACAAGCCATGGAAATCCTTGTACTATTATTTCAAGAATTTTATTTAAATTTTTGAAAGGATCAAGAGCTGCCCATGGATATCTTTGAAAAATGCCAGAACTATACCCTCGCCCGGGATTTCCGGGAGAAGGGGATTTACCCGTACTTTCACGCGCTGCAGTCGCGGCAGGATGTGGAGGTCATCATGGAGGGCAAGCGCCGGATCATGCTGGGCTCCAACAACTATCTCGGCCTGACCACGGAGCCTTCCGTCGTCGAGGCCGGCATCCGTGCCTTTGAGCAATACGGCTCCGGCTGCTCCGGCTCGCGCTTTCTCAACGGCACGCTGCAGATGCATCTGGAGCTGGAGAGCGAGCTTGCCGACTTTGTGAACAAGGAGGGGGCCGTGACCTTTTCGACGGGCTTCCAGTCCAACCTCGGCATCATCAGCGCCATCGTCGGCCGCGGCGACTATGTGATCTGCGACCGCGAAAACCACGCCAGCATCTACGACGGCTGCAAGCTCAGCTACGGCAAGATGCTGCGCTATGCCCACAACGACATGGAGGATCTGGAAAAGCTGCTCCAGCGCGTGCCGGAGACGGCGGGCTGCCTGATCGTCACCGACGGTGTGTTCTCCATGGGCGGCGACATCGCAAAGCTGCCGGAGATCGTGGCCCTGGCAGAAAAATACGGCGCGCGCGTCATGGTCGACGACGCCCACGGTCTCGGCGTCATCGGCGAGGGCGGCCGCGGCACGGCCAGTTATTTCGGTCTGGAGGACAAGGTGGACATCATCATGGGCACCTTCTCCAAGTCTCTGGCAAGCCTGGGCGGTTATATGGCCGCCTCGGAGGAGGTCTGCGACTATGTGCGGCATAACTCCCGGCCCTTCATCTTCTCGGCGTCCATCCCGCCTGCCTCCTGCGCGGTGGCGCTGGCGGCACTGCGTCATCTCAAGGCGCACCCCGAGCTGCCCGAGCGGCTGGGCCGGCTTTCCGCCTATGCACGCGCCGGGCTCAAGGCCCGCGGCCTGACGATCCGGGAATCCACCACGCCGATCATTCCCATCTACACCTACACCATGGAAAACACCCTGGTGAAAAACAAGGAACTGTATGAGGCAGGCGTATATGTCAACCCCGTGCTGCCGCCCGCCACGGCGCCCAACGAGTGCCTGCTGCGCACCAGCTACATGGCAAGCCACACCGAGGCTCTGCTGGACGAGGCCATGGACATCATCGCGTCCGTCCTGCTGTAATGAGGCATAACGATCCCCGTCTGCGTTTGCCGCAGACGGGGATTGTGCGTTCAAGGGCTGTACAAACAGGGGAGAACGGTGATAAAATAGAAAACGAAATACAGGAAAGGAGTTAGCAAAATGGACATTTTGAAAAGAGCGCGGGAGATTCAGCCCGAGGTCGTGGCCAACCGCCGCTACCTGCATCAGCACCCGGAGCTGGGCTTTGACCTGGATAATACCGTCCGCTTCGTCAAGGAGAAGCTGACGGAGATGGGCTATGTGCCGCTTGACTGCGGTGACCACGGCGTGGTGGCTACCGTCGGCGGAAAGCACGGCGGCAAGTGCATTTTGATCCGCGGCGACATGGACGCGCTGCCCATGGCCGAGGAAAGCGGCCTGGACTTTGCTTCCCTGCGCGGTGATGCGGCCCACACCTGCGGCCACGACACCCATACGGCCACGCTGCTCGGCGCGGCGAAGATCCTCAAGGAGATGGAGGACGAGCTGCCGGGGACGGTCAAGCTCATGTTCCAGCCAGCGGAAGAGCTCTGCGCCGGGGCCAGGAGCATGCTGGAGGACGGCGTGCTGGAAAATCCCAAGGTGGACGCAGCCTTCGGAACCCACATCATGGCCATGCTGGAGAGCGGTAAGGTCGCCTATGCCCCCGGCCCGATGTTCGCTTCCTGCGACCTGTTCACCATCACGGTCAAGGGCCACGGCGGTCATGGCTCCCAGCCCCAGACCAGCATCGACCCCATCGTGGTCGGCGCCCATCTGATCACCGCCTTGCAGACCATCAATGCCCGCGAAGTCGCGCCCAGCGACATCGCTGTGCTTACCATCGGCTGCTTCCAGGCGGGCTCCGCCTGCAACATTATTCCCGAAAGCGCCAAGCTCATGGGCTCCATCCGATCCTTTGACGCCGATGTGCGCGCCTTCGTCAAGCAGCGCCTGATTGAGATCACCGAGGGCACGGTCAAGACCTTCCGCGCTACGGCCGACATTGAGTTTATGAACGAGACAGGCCCGGTCGTCACCGATAAAGGGGTCATGCAAAGCCTGGGCGACGCGGTGGCAGCGGTGCTGGGCGAGGAGCACATGATCCGCGATCTTGCGCCCTTCTCCGGCTCGGAGGATTTTGGCTACATCACCGCCGCAGTACCCGCCGGCTTCTTTGCCATCGGCGGCTCACCCAAGGATTACCCGGCTCTGCCGCAGCATAACCCCAGGATCCGCTTTGACGAGGACGCCTTTGTCAACGGTGTGGCCACCTATGTGGCCGGCGCGGTGGGCTGGCTGGAGGCCAACCGCGAATAGGCCGGCCTCTCTGAGCTTCTGCGCCCCCCCTGTCAGCATAGCGCCCCGGATCGTTCAAGTCCGGGGCGCTGTTATTTCTTCATCTCAACATACGGCAGTTCCCCAAAGCCGTTCTTGCGGTAAACGTGAACGGCACGGGCGTTTTCCGCCTCCACCTCAAGGCGTAAAATCGCGTCCGGGTACTGCGCGGCAATGAATTGCAGAAACTGCGTCCCATAGCCCTTCTCGCAGTGCGACGGCTTTAAATAGAGATCCTCGATCCAGATACAGCGCTTTCCAAACTCCGTGGAAAAGCTCTTGGCGATCATGGCATAGCCCACAGTCGCATCTCCCTCTGTCAGCACGTAGCCTTCCAGATACGGGTCATCGCTGAGGCAGTGGTCGATGTCGGCGCGGAAGATTTCCTCCGAGCCGTTGGTGGACACCGCCGGCGATGCGTAAAAAATGCGCATCATTCGGAGAAGCTCCCCGCGGTCTGCCTCTGTCATGGGGTTTATCGTCATTTCATGCTTCCTCAATCCATGATTTTCGTCGGCTGCCGTTTGCGGGCACAATACATGCCGGTGTGATGCATAGAGATACTCTTACGGTTCTTGACGTCTGCATCGTTTACGAAAAAAGCATCACAATCGCGGCGATGATCGCGGCGCCGACGACCCAGATTGCCGTCAGGATCCCCCGTTTCTTCAATACCTGCGGCCAGGTCTGCACGAAGGGAACCTCCTCTGTTCCGGGAATTACCCAGAACCTGCTGTGGCCAACCCACAGTCTGTCGATCACAATCCCGTCATACCAGTTCATCACTTCCAGGAACAATAGGGCTTGCAGGTATGCGGGCCAGAAGGTATGAACGCCGTTCCAGACACGGATGATGAGGAGCAGCGCCACCGCCATAACCGCAAAGAACGCGATCATAAAGCGCTTCCGCTTCCGCCCTACCGTCTCCCGGTCCGTCAGTCCCAGTGCGTACACCTTCTCCTGCACGGGCTTCGGATAGAAGTACAGGCCGTTTAAAGCGTTGTTGCCCACGCCGATTTTTACCATGAGCGTGAATAATGCGCAGTAGAGAATGAGCTGTAGAATGATCATGGGTCTTTTGCTCCCTTCAAAAAATATGCCGCCCTTTAATACACGCTGCCTTTGGGAAGGACTGCCGCCATGCCCTATGCGCCGCGCGAGCAGACAGCGTCTGTGATCGGTTTCCCGTTCAGGCGGTCGGGCCCTGCTTTACCATTCCGCAAAAGCCTTTTTCAGCCGCCTGTCAATATCGATGCGTGTTTCCTTGCATTCCTTCGGGTGCTCTTTTCCGGCCTTGAACATAACCGACACCAACAGCCCGGAGCCCACCGGCAGCATCATCTTCAGCATGGATTCCGGGAACGCGAAGTGCGTTCCGTGCTCATAAAGCCAGCTTTCCCAGACGCTGTCATGCGGCAGCCTGGCAAGACGGTCCTCCATCCTGCGGATATATTTGCAGGTGTCCCACAGTACATCGTCTTCGGCGCCGATAAAGATGATCTTCCCGTGGATGTTTTCCACCTTGATCCGTTCGTCCTCCTGAATGGGATGCCGACGCTCGGATTCCTCAAACATGTTCCGGGAAGCGATTTTATCGCCGCCCGCCTTTGACTCCTCCTGTATCTTCTGCCAGTATTCCGGATGGCGATAGGCATAGGGCAGGTAGGGGAGCGGACAGCCCTGCCAGGAAACTGAGGATTCGTTGTCGCCGGGCCGCTCATGCATGCCGTCCTTGCCGTCCTGATAGAAGCCCTCCATCACAAAGTCCGGAGGCGAGATGGCGACCGTCAATGACAGCTCCGCATAGTAAGACGCCGCCACGAGCGCCATCATCCCGGTGGTGGAAGCGCCGATGATGCCGAGCTTGTCACACCCCTGCGCTTTCATAAACGCGATCGCTTTGCCAAAACGCTCCAGCGGGTAGTCGTGATGCCCGTAATCCTTTTTTTCGGGCGACATCGCCATCACATGGATGCCCTGCTGATTCAGCCACTTCGCTCCGGTTGCGGCCATGCGATCCTCTGAACTGTCGCCGAGCATGACAATAACCCCTCTGCTGCTTTCAACGGAGGATGGATACCACGCTCCGTTATATCCATCGGAGCTTACTCTGAATACCTGCCGTTTCATACGCCTTCAGCCTCCCTGACCGATCTTAACGCTTAAAAGCATCGCCCATTACACGCTTGCCCTTCTTCGGACCGCTGATAATAGGCGAAAAAGGCCCGTTAGTCACCGCTTACTATTATAGCGGATAGCGGGCCGCTTTTCAAGCTATGGAGACGAAAAGGAAAAACGCCGTTGAATCACGCTCAACGGCGTTTCGGAAACGTACGCTGTCTTTGATACGAAGGTTTCTGTAAATCTCCGGGAACGAAACTGGACTTTATCAGCCACCCTAATTTTGTTTGGCTAAAATCACATCATGACAGCAGCTGCCATCAGAGAGATCAGAATATCTTATGAATTCTACATGCTTCGGCAGATTTTCATAGGAGCTTGTATCTGTCATGCAGAAGATTTTACACAGGCTTCGGATACCGTACAGTTCAAACATCTCTATATACACACATTTTGAGATACAATATTCTATTTTTCCGTCCGTTACATTGAAATAATCGTAGGTCAAGCTGCCGTCCATAACACGTTTATCATGATCCGAAATATTCCATTTTTCTGCAATATGGTATGCAATTGGCAGACGATCAATGAATCGCAGCAGTCTTCTGAAAAAGTTCTTTCTCACAGAGAATCCGCTGTTTATCGTGTCAATAATCTCACGGTCAGATAAGTCGTATCGCTTTAGGCCAAGGCACATGGCAATCACAGCATAAACATGTACGGTATTCGTCGATGGGTAATTGCAGAACTTCTTAAAATCCTCCGATGCGTACATCTCGGCAAGCCTTTTCCTGTAAGCATCGATTTCGGTTTCGATTTCCGAAAAATGCCTGTCAGTCAATGCCTTTCGATAAATCTTTGTATAATTCTCGATCGTTTTATCCGTAACCACGAGCTAAGTCCTCTCTATATATCCCGATCTGCTTGCTTCTTTTGCGCCTTCATACGGCAGTTCCATACTCGCAGTAGACATCATGGTCACAGCAGTCTGGGTAGGCTTTACAAGAAACCGATCATCGTAAACGCCGCCGACGATCTTGCCACGATAATAGATCATGTATTCTCCCATCATTGCCCGATAAGATACATCGTCCAGTTCTGGTAGCTGCTCCAGTACGAAATCCAAATACGCTTTCGTTGGCGCCATAGCCTCACAGCCTTCGGATCGGGTGGCGGATCACAGTTTTCCACTTCGCAGGCTCGACCTTTCGTGCGTCGGACAGGTAGATCTCATGGTGCAGCCGCTTGTCGTTCAGGTCGTTGACATAGCCGTTTTCCTGAATGTACCGATCCATGATCGCCACCGTCGCAGGCTCGTCGTCAAACGCGCCGAGATGCATGATCTGCACGCACAGCCCCTCGTCTACGGTCAAAAACTCCGCCGCCGAGCAATCCAGCTTTTTCTTCTGGCTCGCCGTCTCCACCGCCCAGCGGAAGTTTTCCGCCGTCACGAAGTCCGGCAGACGGATCACGGAGATCCAATGGAACGCGCCCTTGTCGGAGTAGTCTACCCCGGCGATGCCCTCCTGCCACCAGAAGCCCTCCAGCGGCGGTACGACATACTCATAAAAGCCCTCGATGCGGTAGTCCGTCTTGTAGCTCATTTTCAGTGTGTAGGCCACCGCGTACAAAACGCCGATCGCCTGCTGATATGCGCCGCCCTCCTCGTTGGGATCGCCCTGTCCCCGGATGGCGATGTAGTTGGCCTTGGGCACGGTCACGATCTCCGGCTTATTCTTCGGCATGTAGAATTCTTTGTACTCTTTCTTGAAATCAAAAGCCATGATCTTGTCCTCCGCTTCTATCGAATACCCTGTGTTACCATACCGCCCCGGACGCTTCAAGTCCGGGGCGGGTCAGTTGCTGCCTGTTTATGTCTGGGTTTCTTCTATCTCCTCCAGCAGGCGGCCTACATGCCGCGTCTCAAAGAACATGTCCTTGTTGGCAAGCACGATGATCGCCGCGGCTAGCGTTACCACGATCGTTTCCACGCATTTTGTCTCCGGCGTCATGGCGATCTTTTCCTGCATGAAGTTCACAAACAGATGGAAGACCATGCAGGCCAGAATGGAGCGGTCGCTGACAAGATACACCCATGTAATGATGAAGCCAAGCGGGACCCCGCTGACGAAAAAGTTGATGACATACATAGGATTGACCATCAGTCCGGCCTGATAGGTTCCCTTTATAAAAATCAGCGGGAGATGCCAGAAGCTCCACAGCGCGCCAAAGACCATAGATTCCCAAAACCAGTTCATATAATTGCCGATGGAGTCCTCGCCGTAACCTTTCCAGCCGACTTCTTCAATGATCGAGGCCAGAAGGATGGTGAGAAGCGCGCTGCCGATGCCGACGCCCGTAAACGAAAAATCCTCCGTGAAAGAGAATTGACGGATGGATTGACCGAAAGCCAGCGACAGCAGGATCGAGGCCGCGACAATCACGGCAAATACAAGGATCGCCAGCAGGACATTCAGCCAATTTACCTTATAGAAGCCGACGATCTTGTTCTTCAGGTCCTGCTTCAGTACCGGCGAGCCGGAGCGCAGAACGAAGAGCGTGGAGATAACGGCGGGTGCGACAAGCCCGATCACCATCAGAACGGGGCCGATGTCCTCCGGGAGGAAGATGGCCGGCACCCAAAAGATCCATGTGAACAGGTACGCGAGCGCGAAGAATAACACGGGTCGATAGCGGAAAGCATTGCCGGTATAGTGCATCGTCATGACCTCACAAATGGTGATGCCGCCATTATACCACAGCTCCCGCCCCGCGTCAAAAGGTCCGGTGCATAAACAAGAAAATACGGCGGCAGAGATACAATTTCGGCAGATTTTAGAGATTTCCTAAAATCTGCCGAAACTTTTACTATAGATGACTTTGTTATTCTTTATTCTCTTCCCAATAGCCAGTCTACTGAAACCTTCAGAATATCAGCCAACGCATTCAGCTCGATATCCGATACCGGCCTCTTCTGCCCTTCCAGCAACGACAGCGCGGGTGTGCTGATTTCTATTCCGGCAGTCTGCAGTTTGGCTAACAGTTCGTTCTGTTTCATGCCCAGCGCAAGCCGCGCCTCCGTGACGCGAGCACCGACAATATTTCGATCTCCTCTTGGAAGTTTTCGAGTTTTCACATAATCACCCCTATGCATACAAAGTATATGTTCATAGGGACTTGATATATTTGGTAATACCAAATATAATGAAATAAATTTGGAGACACCAAATTTGAGGAGATAGAGAAATGACGGATACAACCAAAATATGTGCTATTATTGGCTGCTCCCCCATGTGTTTTCCCTGGGGCTGGGATGAGGAAGATGAATACTGTGTTGCGATGAAACTTGTTATGATGAACCGGGTTACACTGCTGCGGAGCCAGGGTGTGACACGGTTCCATGTCAGTATGGACAGCGGAGTAGGGCTGTATGCCGCGGAAATCATCAATCGACTGCGGGAGACGGACAGCGAGATCGAACTGCACTGCTATGTTCCTTACGAGGAACAGGCAACCAAGTGGACGCCGGAGCTGCGCGACCGATACTTCAATGCGCTGTCCACTTGTACAGAAGTTGTAACTGTGGCCTACGAGAAAACTGTAGGCTGCAAGTTCAAAGCTCACTTGGAAGCCATGAGGGGAGCCGACACCGTAATCGCAGTATATGATCCTGATGATTCACACTGTGAACGGGAGGTCGCGGCAGGTGTCGTTGTAAAGATGCTGGGAAAGCAATTTCAAATCGTCGATCCAAAGACAATCAAGCTATCATAAAACGAAACCCTGCTATACCAAAAACAGATGGCATAGCAGGGCAGTTCCGACGTAATGATCAAAGCTGTTTTTCGCAATCCCCGCAGCATAAACAAAGACGCCGTTGAGAGCGATCTCAACGGCGTCATGGTTTGCGCGTTACTATAGGACTTCAAGCGCGCGTCCCCAAAAACCAAATCGAAGCCCAACGAAGTGGGTTCGATTTGGAAAAGGAAGAACAACACCATCGGTCGATCTGACGCCGCTTGCGGCGGCTGATGACCTTATGGTGTTGTTCTGACGTTGGTCCGAGTAGAGGGACTTGCCCCCAACCTGATGGTCCCGAAACACAAAAGTAATGGATTGTTGCGTTTTTTGGTTCTTTTTAATGCCTTTTTGCCCGAAAAGATGTGCTCTCTTGCACATCGTTTCCGTGTTAAACAGGTGTTCCGTGCGCGTCTATGGTCAGGAATGTGGTCGGGGGGGATGGAGTGTAGCGACTCGATAGGCTGAAGTTATTGTTTGCTTTTTTTATACATAACCACTTCAGAAACAACATTCACACTAATCAGTATGAGAAACCAGATTCCCAACAGAGTATACCGATTGGCATAGATAAGCGGATACGGCGCCAAACTGGTTAAGCATAAAGCATTGTATAGGATGGACAATATAAAGATACTGATTGCAGGGAAGGCAATCATCCAATAATGGTTCACCGCTTTCTGATCAATCAAACGATTTAGCTTAGCAGAATAGATAACCACAATAGATCCAATCATCCAAATAAAACCGTCCATGACGGCAAAAGCATTTTGATATTCATGCCAAAATGCACATGAGGTAATGTAGCCTATCCAAGCCATCCATGGGGAAAGTAAAAACATGGTGTTCCCAATACGTCTTTTTTTTTCGTTTTCTTGTGCAACAGGTTCAATGCTTTTCAGGAGATAATCTGTTGTGACATCAAAGAAATCACTCAACAAAATGATTTTGTCTAATTCAGGCGTGCTTTGCTCCGATTCCCATTTGCTAATAGCCTGTCTGCTAACGCCCAATTTGTCCGCCAGTTCTTCCTGCGAGATACCTTTTTGTTTCCTTAGCTCCAATATTCTGTCTGCAAGTTTCATGTTACATGCCTCCTTTGGTGACTTCATCTTATCTTTTCCTTTGGTTGCAAATCCACCATTTCGGAGCGGAACTTTGTCAACTGTCGGTTGCAGTTCTATTTTTGCCGTCAAATTCAGCTATGTACAAGGCGCAGCGCTTTTGTCCCGTTATACCATACCGCCCCGGACAGTTCAAGTCCGGGGCGGGTTCGTTTTCTCATGCGTTTCTGCCTGCGAGTTTCTTCTTTACGTTCGCAAGCAAGTCTTTATACCCAAGTCCATAAATCGCAATCACGGTTCTTTGCATCGTGGCAAAACACGCCATGGTAAGCGGAATCCCCCAGACATATTCACTGCTGCTGAGAAGGTGGTTTTTGGAGAATGTAATCAGCACACAGACCGATGCCGCTCCCAGCATAAGCGCCGTGACAAGCCCCGGCGTATACGGTTTTTTCATTTTGTGAAGCTTAATCCCGACGACGTGGATGAAAGTCTCAAACAGGCCGAGGTAAACCGGAACCAACGCCGCTACCTTGATCTGCGTGAAGAAGGGGACAAACGTTATCACGAGCAGTAAAACGGCCACTGGGATGTGAGCTGCGGATAATTGCTCTGGCGTTGTTTTCACGCCGAAAAACTTTATCATGAGATCCGAAAAGCCACCGGGGAAACGCGTCTCCTCCCATTCATGGAGGGTAAAGAGGAACATATACCCCAGCATCGCGCGCTGGATCAGGCTCATTTGCTGCTTGAAAACCGCGCAGAATGTAATCATCCCAAACATGATAAGCGTCATGATTTCCAGATTGTATTTCTTCATGTCGCCTGTTTCACCTCCAAAAATCCGGATCTGTTCAACTCTTTATCCCGTTATACCATACCGCCCCGGACAGTTCAAGTCCGGGACGGGTCAATTATTCTGGTGCAAAAATAAGGAAATATCAAAGGGCATGTATGCGCTATTCAATCACAGGTGCTGCTGCCAGCGCTGCCGAGTATGATGATCTTGCATTTTTGCACCTTTCCTCACAGCAGCACCGCGCCCTCGCCGAAGCGGCGGGGACGGGAGGCAAGCGTTTCCGCGCTCATGCGCTGACGGGTCAGGCGGATCTCCCGCAGAAGTTCCGCCTTGTCGCGCGGCAGCATGGCGTCCACGCGCACGATGTTGGATGGGTGCAGGGCAAAATAACGGCAATGTTCCAGCTCCAGACGGCTGACCAGCGCCTCCGTCTCGTCCAGATACTCGCCCACGGTGTTCTCCACGAAAGCGCCGCTGCGGATATCCTCATCCAGCGGGCAGCCGGGATCGGAGTGCATGGTGCCTGTGAAGATTAAATTCGGCTGAGCCGCGTTCACCAGCTCCGCCGTGGCTACGGCGTTGGCCTCGCCGTTTCCCGAACCGGCGCAGCCAAGGATCAGATTCAGCCCGAAGTCCATCCCCGCCGCTTTCAGACGCTGCAGCTCACGCACCGCTTCCTCGGCGGTGTGATCCTTGTTCATGTATGTCAGCGCCGGGGCGTAGCCGCTCTCCACGCCGATGTTCAGATCGTTGATCCCCAGATCCCGCAGCCGCCGCAGCTCTGCGTCCGTCTTGCCGCGGATGTTCTTGATGGAGGCGTACATGGCGATGGTCTCCACCTCCGGGAGCTTTTCATGGACCATCCGCGCGATCTCCGTGAGCCTCTCGGCGGGCAGCACGAAGGGGTCGCCGTTTTCCAGAAACACCCGCCGGGTGTTGGGATAAAACAGGCTGGCCTCGTCCAAGTCCTGCTCAATCTGCTCAAGCGGCTCCATGCGAAAGGGCGTATCCCGATACATGGTGCAGAAGCTGCAGCGATTGTGGGAGCAGCCCACCGTCACCTGTAGCAGGAGCGAGCGCGCCTCAAAGGGCGGGCGGAAAGTATTGCCGGTATAGTGCATCGTCATGACCTCGCAAATGGTGTTGCCTGTATTGTACTACAGCCCCCACCCCGCGTCAAAAGGTCCGCAGCATAAACAAGGAAGACGCCGTTGAGAGCGATCTCAACGGCGTCATGGTCTGCGTGTAATTATAGGATTTCAACTTTCCGTCCTCAAAAACCAAATCGAAGCCCAGCGAAGCGGGTTCGATTTGGAAAAGGAAAAACAAGGCAGGCGGTCGATGTGGCGTCGCTTGCAACGACACATGACCTCGCTGCCTTGTTTTGACGTTGGTCCGAGTGGGGAGACTCGAACTCCCGGCTTCCACATCCCAAATGTGGCGCCCTACCAACTGGGCTACACCCGGATATTATCAGAAAAAGCTCGTTTCGTTTCCCGCCTGCGGCGGCGATAGCATTATACTGCATC
>JAFTGE010000086.1 GCA_017458085.1 Oscillospiraceae bacterium | reverse complement strand
CGGGTGCGCAGTGTCGGAGACCGTCGAGGCCTGCGTCCTGTCAGAGCAGGTGCTGTCCTGTGTCGAAGCGAGATACAAAACTGAAACGATACCGTTCAGCGCCGATCCTCACCATGTGAGGAGCGGCGCTGAACGCTGTCTTTGTCAGAAACTTGTCTATCTAAAATGACCATTTTCGGGGGAAACTGGGTAGACATTTTGTGACACATTGTGGTACAATGCTTTTTGACATATACCCTGTATGATTCTTTGTTGAGGTGAAAGCTTATGTCCCAAACTTTTAAAGGCGGCGTGCATCCTCCGTACCGGAAGGCGCCGGAGATCCCGGTGACAGTCATCACGCCCCCTGCCCAGCTTATCATCCCCATGGCCCAGCATATCAGCGCGCCATGTCAGCCCCTGGTGAAAAAGGGCGATCTGGTGACGATGGGCCAGAAGATCGGCGAGAATCCCGCGCCGGTCTCGGCCCCGGTACATTCCCCGGTGTCCGGCAAGGTCGTGGCGGTGGAGCCGCGTCCCCATCCCCTGGGCGACACGATCATGTCCATCGTGATCGAGAACGACTTTCAGGACACCCCCTGCACGGATCTGGCTCCGCTCAGCGAGAAGGAGCTGAAGGACCCCGAGGCGATCCTGGACCGCATCCGCGAGGCCGGTGTCGTCGGCATGGGCGGGGCGATGTTCCCCACCGCCTTTAAGATCCGCGGCGGCATCGGCAAGGTGGACAAGCTCATTATCAACGGCGCTGAGTGTGAGCCTTACTTAAACGGCGACCATCTGACCATGCTCAACTTCTCCGAGGAGCTTCTCAAGGGCATCGAGCTCGTGCGCATCGCCAGCGGCGTCGAGAAGGCCTACTACGGAATCGAGGTCAACAAGCAGGACGCCATCGACAAGCTCAATTCCCTGCACCCGGAGAAGTACGGCATCGAGATCGTCCCCGAGGCGGTCAAGTACCCCCAGGGCGGCGAGAAAATGCCGGTCAAGGCCGTCACTGGCCGCGAGGTCAAGCCCGTCGGGCTGCCCTCGGGCGAGGGAGCGAACGTCGTCTCCACGCGCACCTGCTATGCGATCTATCAGGCCTGCTACGAGGGCAAGCCCGTGATCGAGCGTATCGTCACCGTCTCCGGCAGCGCCCTTAAGGGCACGGTCAACGCCCTGACGCGCGTCGGCACGCCCCTTGGCTATCTGGCCGAGCAGTGCGGCGGTTTCGTCAAGACCCCGCGCAAGATCGTGCTGGGCGGCCCGATGATGGGCATCTGTGCGACCAGCTTCGAGGCCCCGACCATCAAGGGGACCGCGGGCGTGCTCTTCTTCACCGAGGAGGAAGACGCGCATGTGGACAATCCCACCTGCATCCGCTGCGGCAAGTGCATCGAGGTCTGCCCGATGAACCTTGAGCCGGTCTTCATGTACATGTACTACAGCAAGGGCGATTTCGCCAACATGGACAAATACCATGTCAACGACTGCTTCGAGTGCGGCAGCTGCGCGTTCAACTGTCCCGCCCGCATGCCTTTGACCCACGCCTTCAAGACGGCGAAGCTGATGTTCCAGGCCAAGGCCGCCGCGGAAAAGGCAAAGGAGGCCAAGTGATGAACGAGAAAAACGAAAGAATCGTGCTTGACGTAGCGTTTCAGCCCCAGATACGCACGACCCGGGACACCCGGAGCCTGATGCTCGATGTGATCATCGCGCTGCTGCCGGTGCTCGCGGTCGCGGTGTGGCAGTTCGGCACAAAGCCGCTGCTGATCGTGGCCTGCTCGGTCGCCGCCTGCGTCTTCTTCGAGTGGGGCTATCGGAAGCTCCTGCACAAGGAGGCCTCCATCGGCGATCTCTCCGCCGTCGTCACCGGCATGCTGCTCGGTCTGTCGATGCCCTCCGCGGCCTCGTGGTGGATGCCCGTCGTGGGCGGGTTCTTCGCCATCGTCGTGGTCAAGCAGCTCTATGGCGGCATCGGCAAGAACTTCCTCAACCCCGCCCTCGCCGGCCGCGCCTTCCTGCTCAGCTCCTATTCGCTCGCCATGAGCAACTGGACCGTGCCCAACTCCCTCAAGGGCGTGGTGGACGGCGTGTCCATGGCCACCCCGCTGAGCTATCTGTACAGCGACGCGGCTATGCCCAAGTATTTCAGCTTTGAGAGCCTGTTTCTCGGCAATACCCCCGGCTCCATGGGCGAGGTCAGCTCGCTGATCCTGCTCGCGGCCTGCGTCTATCTGATCGCCCGCAAGGTCATCACCTGGCGCATCCCGGTGTCCTTTGTCGGCACCGTCGGCCTGCTGACGCTGATCTTTGGCCATAACGGCGATCACGCGGCCTTCGCGCTCTACAACATGCTCTCCGGCGCGCTGCTGCTCACGGCGGTCTTCATGGCCACCGACTACAGCACCAGCCCCGTCACCAAGAACGGCCAGCTGCTCTACGGCTTCGGCTGCGGCGCCCTCACGGTGCTGATCCGCTACTTCGGCGGCTTCCCCGAGGGCACGACATACGCGATCCTGATCATGAACCTGTGCAGCTGGGCCATCGACAAGGGCTTCCACCGCCACCAGTTCGGCGTCTCCAAGGAGGACATCGCGCAGGAGAAGACCCAGAAGAAAGCGGCAAAGGAGGCGGCGAAATGAACAAGATCCTGAAGCTTACCTTTATCCTGTTCCTCATCTGCGCCATCACAGCCGGGATCCTGGGCGTCGTGAACGAGGTCACCAAGGACCGTATCTACGCCATCAACAACGCCGCCACCATCGCGGCCTACTCCGCCGTCCTCGAGGCCGAGGCCTACGAGGAGCAGGAGTTTGACGGCGCGGCTTTCTCCACGGTGGACAAGGTCAGCGAGGCGGCCAACGGCTCCGGCTACGTGGTCGAGCTCACGGTCTCCGGCGCGCAGGGCCTGATCACCCTGGCCGTCGGCGTGGACAACGACTACAAGTGCACCGGCATCTCCATCATCACCCACTCCGAGACCTCCGGCCTCGGCGCCAACGCCGCGGCCGACTCCGAGATCGGCCGGAACTTCCGCGCCCAGTTCGTGGGCGAGGGAGAGGACATTGCCCTGTCGAAGTCCGGCGGCAACATCGACGCGCTGGCCGGAGCGACCATCACATCCAACGCTGTGACCGGCGCTGTGGCGACCGCCATCCAGGTGGTCAAATCTCTTGGCTGAGGAGGTAAGGCTACATGAACAGAAAACAACAGCTGAAAGAGGGCCTGACCACCAATAACCCCGTTCTTGTCCAGCAGATCGGCATGTGCGCCACCATGGCCATCACGACCACGCTCTTCAACGGCGTCGGCATGGGCCTGTCGGTCCTGATCATCCTGACCTGCTGCAACGTGGTGGTCTCCGCCATCCGCAAGATCATCCCGGACGAGATCCGTCTGGCCATCTTCGTGGTCGTCATCGCGGGCTTCGTCACCATCGTCGACCTGCTTCTGCAGGCCTTCATCCCGGCGCTGTCGGCGGCGCTGGGCGTGTTCATCCCGCTGATCGTCGTCAACTGCATCATCATCGGGCGCGCCGAGGCCTTCTGCCAGAAGAACAAGGTGTCCGATTCCTTCTTTGACGGAGTCTTTCAGGGCCTG
>JAFTGE010000085.1 GCA_017458085.1 Oscillospiraceae bacterium | reverse complement strand
CCGCCGCTTGGCAGCGGGGATGGCCAAGCGCCGGGGCCACCTTCTCGGGAAGGGGGCTCCCAAGAGCGAGAACCCCAATATAACCTATATTCTCTGCACAATGTTCGGGGCTATGTTACCCACCATCAGTGCAGAAGAGCCGATAAAAAAGAAGGATACTGTTATGGTGAACGGTGTGGTAACTGTGGTGGAACGAGCTATGTTAATTGATGATCGTCTTTGAAAAATGAACTTACCCATTCAGAAGCGAACCTGCAGTTGACCACGGCGGACTTGTATCTGCTATAATACATTTTTCCCTGGGTATAGGAAGAGAAGCAAAGGGAAATTTTTTCTGCAATATTGAGAAATGATTATGGCTATGATAAAGTAGCACAGAAAGACGGATGCGCAAAACTTAACTCGCAAACTCCTATACTCAAATATGCGAAACCCTGGATTTTGCGCATTTGAGTTTGACGACTATGTCAAACGGGGATGCACATTGTCTTTATGGTCGAGATGATCAAGCTGCTCTTCGGGGCGAGACCAGCTTCCTCTGCTGCGGGGATCCTGCTGCTCAATTACTTCAGTTGCGCCAGCATCAGCCTCCAGATGTCCTTTTCCGCTATAGCTGGGATGATCCTACAGGCGAACGGATATACTATCTACCGGACGGACCGGAACGGCACAGTGGAGATACGGGTGAACGCGGCATGAGGCCGCAGAAAACGGAACGCTGATTGACGAGACATGAGATCAGGGGCTTTCGATGCTCCGAAATACGAATCGATACGGCAAATATGAGAGAAGGATTCTGCTGAAAAATGGCTTTTGTTTTGATGAGCAAGTTAATGGCGATGCTGCTTCTGGTTGTTGTGGGCTATGTTACGGTAAAGCTGCATGTGCTGGAAACCAGGGACAGCGTGGTGCTCTCCAGACTGACGGTTTACATTTTACAGCCGTGTCTGATTTTTCGCTCGTTCCAGATCGAGATCACACCGGAGCGGATGAACGGGTTCCTCAGCGCGCTTTTGCTGGGTTTCACGGTTTATATCATCTGGATCCTCATACTGTCGGTTCTGAAACGGCCTCTGAAGCTGGATCCCGTGGATCAGTGTACGCTGATCTACAGCAACGTGGGCAATCTGGCGCTGCCGCTGATCAGCATGATCCTGGGAGACGAATACGTGTTCTATGCCAGCGCGCTGCAGGTGCCCTTCAATCTGTTCATCTGGACGCACGGAGTGAGCATTATCAGCGGGGAGAAGCATCTGCATTTCCGGAAAATCTTCCTCAATCCCAATATCATCGCCCTCGCAGCCGGTCTGGTATTCTGCGCGTTTCAGATCCGCATCCCGGATGTCCCGGACACGGCGATCAAAAGCCTCAGCGACATGGTGGGACCGACCACCATGCTGGTGATCGGCATGGTGATTGCCGGACAGGATCTGCGCAGGGCGTTCACGGATAAGCGGGCTTACCTGATCTGCATCGGACGCCTTCTGGTGATGCCTGTGAGTGTCCTGCTTATGATTGCTCTCGGCGGGATCCCGGCAAGGTATGGGCAGCTCCTTCCGATCTTCCAGGTCTGCTTTATCGCCCTCTGCACCCCTTCGGCCTCGACGGTCTCCCAGCTCGCGGTGATGTATGACCAAAAAGCTTATGAGGCAGGCGTATACAGCGTTCTCACGATGGCTTTCTGTACGCTGACGATGCCGTTCATGCTGGCGGTATTCCAGCTGCTGTTTGCCGGCAATATGGGCTGAACCTCGCAGCTGCAGACAGATATCACATCTTACCGGTGAGATCAGGACGCTATCTCAAGATACGGGTGAAGGCACATGAAGAAACGAAAAAAAGAACCGGCGCTGAACTACAGCGCAGAGGTCAGAAAACTGAAAGAAGAAGGCCCGGAGCGCCTTTATCTCCTCTGGGGAGAGGAGGACTACCTGCGGGATAGCTTCCTGCAGTCCCTCCGGGAGATCTGCTGCCCCGGCGACGGGGACGACTTCCAGAACCGCGTGTTCAAGGAGGCGCAGATCGACCCAATGGAACTGCGCTACGCCATCGACACGCTGCCCTTTTTCAGTGAGCGGAGTCTGATCGAGATTCGGGACCTGGACTACCTGAAGCCCGGAGATGCAGATCGGCTGATCGAGGTGCTCTCGGATGTCCCGGACTACTGCACGGTGGCGTTCCGCCTCAACGCGGGAGAGGAGCCGAACGGCAAGAGCAAGCTCGTCAAGTTCCTGAGGAAATACGCCCGGGAGATCTGCTTTACCGTGCAGGACCAGAACATGCTGTTTCGCTGGATCTCGCGCCGCTTCGCCTATTACGGCAAGGGCGTGGAGATGGAGGCGGCGCAGCGGCTCATCTATCTGAGCGGCGACCAAATGAAGGCCCTGATCCCCGAGATCGAGAAGATCGCCGCCTACGCCCGCGGCGAGAAGGTGACCGCATCGGACGTGAACGCCGTGGCAAACCGGATCGCGGAGTCGGACATCTTTGACCTCACGGATGCCATCGCCGAGCGGCGCTTTAACACGGCGTCCGGCATCCTCGCAGATCTTCTCGAAGCGAGGGATACCAGCGTCCCTGCGATCCTGTCGCTGCTCTCAAACCAGTTCCGGCGCCTGTTCCTGGCAAACGCTGCCCGGGATACCGCAGCGGTGATGGAACTCTGCAATCTGAAGTACGACTTTATGGCAAGGCGCATGCTGAATTCTGCCCGCAGTTTCCGCCCAGAGCAGCTCCGGCATGCGGTCGAGCTCTGTGAAGAAGCGGACTACCGGCTGAAGTCCGAAGGCGCAGATGAGAAGCTCCTTCTGAAAGAAACCCTGATGCGGATCGTGCTCGAGGTGTCGGATGTCTGATTCGAAACCGAGAATCCGAGAGGTCATTGTCGTCGAAGGCCGCTATGACAAGAATACTCTCAGCCAGGTTGTGGACGCGCTGATCTTTGAGACAGGGGGCTTTTCCATCTTCCATAACCGGGAGAAGCTGGAGGCGCTGCGGATGCTGGCGGAGCAGCGCGGCTTGATCATCCTGACGGACTCGGACGACGCGGGATTCCTGATCCGCAATAAGCTGAAAGGGATTTTGCCGGAGGACCGGATCCGCCAGGCGTTCATCCCTGCGATGGAAGGAAAAGAGAAGAGAAAGCCCCGGCCTTCCAAACAGGGGCTGCTGGGGGTGGAAGGCATGCGGCCCGAGGTGCTGGTCGAAGCGCTGCGGCGGGCAGGCGCGACCAAAAACGACGCGGTGCGGGAGATCACCGCTGCGGACTTCTACGCGCTGGGGCTGACCGGGCAACCCGGCTCGGCAGAACTCCGCAGGAAGCTTGCCGAGAGTCTGGACCTGCCGGCAGGGATCAGCCAGAGCGATCTGCGGAAAGCGGTGTCCTTCCTGCTCTCGGAGAAAGAGCTGGCAGACGCCGTTTCGAGGTTGACAAGCGGCTGAATCTGCGTTACAATACCCGCGCTGAAAAGAGCATATGCCCACGTAGCTCAGCAGGATAGAGCGACCGCCTCCTAAGCGGTAGGTCGGAGGTTCGAATCCCCTCGTGGGTGCCAAAAAGCAGGGAGACTGTCTGGTTTTCCCTGCTTTTCTTATCGGTGAGGAATACGGAGGAGTGCACGGTATCGCGCAGTTCTTCCAGGAGCTTCTGCACATAGAACTGCCATTGCGAACAGATTTGTAGCAGAAACCTCAGGCGTTTTTGGGTTTTAAGGATTTCCTCCGATTCCGAAAGCTGTTCGAAAAGCTCTGTACCCAGAACTACCGTTAAGAGATTATTATCTTTTTTTTATTTGATATTTGAACGCATATCGGTTATGGGGTACGAACAAGAAATGCACACAAGTGCGATTTAACTGAAAGACTCCAACTTGACAAAAATGGCATCGTTCGATAAAATACAGGTCGAGAAGGTGATGAGGATGATGCCCTACCCGGTTGAAAAACAATTCATATCTCTGCAGGAGCTTCATGAAGCGGGATATTCCAATTATAAAATTCGGCAGATGGTTAGCACTGGAAATCTGGTCGGCGTGAACCGGAAATGGTATGAGAATACCAATTATAATGGAGAGATCAACGACTTCTATGCGGTTCCTGTATATGCTGAACAGGGCGTCATCTGTCTGATCAGTGCGGCGGTATACTATGAACTGTCGAGTGAGCGTCAATATCAAATTGACGTTGCCATACCAAGAAATGCCAGGATACCGGAGTCGCCGGACTGGCCTGCAATGAAGTTCTACCGTATGACAGAGCCCCGGTATGGCATGGGCATTGTGGAGGTTCAGGAAGAAGGGAATAGTTTTCACATCTATGATAAAGAAAAAACGGTCTGTGATGTAATCTATCACCGCAACAAAATGGGCTTTGAGCCCGCTATGGAGGTGCTGAAGAGATATGTCCAGCGGCCGGACAGAGATATCAATCAGCTGATTGCCTATTCCAAATGTCTGCAGGTCGAAGCCACAATCAAACAGTATCTGGAGGCACTGCTATGAGAAATGCTACGTCAGTGAAGGAACGCCTGAGGAACTATGCGAAGAAGAATAATCGTATAGTCCAGGATATCTTTACAGTTTATGTGCTGGAGAGAACCCTGTACCGAATCTCTATTTCAGAATATAAGGACAAATTTACCCTCAAGGGCGGTATTCTGTTGTACGGCCTGTTTACGGAGAATTATACCAGGGCTACGACGGACATTGACTTACTTGGAGCGAAGATCAGCAATGAAGCTGATAATATGAAGACGGTATTTGAGAATATTTTCAGTCAGGAATGTGATGATCCGATTGTCTTCAAGCTGGATACGATGACGGTCTCCAATATCACAGAGTTTAAGGAGTATCACGGACTGAATATTTCGATCCTGGCATTTCTTGACCGCACACGTATTCCGGTCAGTATCGACATTGGATTCGGTGACGTCGTTTATCCAGACCGGGTGGAGATGGAATATCCCACAATGTTGGATGATGATCCGGCAATAATGTATGCCTATTCCATTGAGTCAACGATTGCGGAGAAGTTTGAGGCAATCGTCAGCCTCGGCGAAGCGAACGGGCGTATGAAGGATTTCTATGATATCTGCTCTATTTGCGGAAGGAAGGATATGGACGGTGCGACACTGCAGACGGCTATAATTGAAACTTTCCGCCACCGTAACACCAGTTTTGATGTAATTGCGGCGTTTGAAGAGGGATTCTGCGAAGACCCCCTTCGGGCATCCAGGTGGAGAGGATTCCTGAAGCAGAAGAAAGTACTGGCTCCGATGGATTTCTCAGATGCCATAGAGACGATTCAAACGTTTCTGAATCCCGTTGTGCAGGCGATTCGTGAGGATAGCTCCTTCATCGGGGCATGGGAGCACACAGCCCAAACATGGAACCGAGATATGACGTCCGGAAATTAGAAATGCTACAGCCATTTTAAATGGCCGATGCGATGAAATATTGGACGGCTGTGCAGGGTGTGGAGACTAAAATGAATGATGTGAGTGATAAACTGAGTGATGGAGAAAAACAGACCCGAAAGTGCCCGTCCTTTCTGCGTTTTTCGCTGACCGCTTCTATCCTAAGCGGTAGGTCGGAGGTTCGAATCCCCTCGTGGGTGCCAAAAAGAGAAGTCGAGCCCGGCTTCTCTTTTTTCGTTTTTTGAACCTGTGGAAAAAAAACAGGCGATGTGATAGAACCCGAGTTTGCCACTTGGGTAAAGCGAAACCCTAAGCTTTGCTTGGGCTTAGGGCGCTTTTTCGCATAATTTTTTGCACCTACAGATCAGAAGATTTTCACGGAAGATTTCAGGGTGCGAAGCTCGCCTATGGTATACAGCT
>JAFTGE010000084.1 GCA_017458085.1 Oscillospiraceae bacterium | reverse complement strand
CCGACCATCCATTTTGAAATCTCTTTTACATCGGTTTCTGCCGCGGGCACATCCCTGACGACATAACCGTCCCGCATGACCAGCACCTTGTCGCAGACCGACAGGATCTCATGCAGCCTGTGGGTAATAAAGATCACGGCGATGCCCTTCTGGGACATGGCCCGAATCGAATCCAGCAGCGCTTCCGCTTCCTTCTCGGTCAGAACGGCTGTGGGCTCGTCCAGGATGAGAAGCTTCAGCTGGTCCTTGCTCAGTTCCCGGGCGATCTCGGTAAACTGCTTGTGGCCGACGGGCATATCGCTGATCACCATATCCTTGTCGATATGGAAGCCCATCTTATCGATGGCAGCCTCCGCACGGCCGGTCATTTCGTTGTAATCCAGGGTGTTGAGTCGCTTTCCGAACACCTCGGAGACGACTGTTTTCTTCTGCGGTTCCCTGTTGAGCAGGATGTTTTCCGTGGCGGTAAAGCCGGGGATCAGGGAAAATTCCTGGTGCACCATGCCGATGCCGGCAGCAAGCGCGTCGAAAGGCGTTTCAAACTGCACCTTTTTCCCGTCGATCAG
The DNA here is from genome assembly GCA_017458085.1 of Oscillospiraceae bacterium. Taxonomy (GTDB): domain Bacteria; phylum Bacillota; class Clostridia; order Oscillospirales; family Oscillospiraceae; genus Limivicinus. The sequence goes on along the minus strand of JAFTGE010000084.1, from coordinate 2,361 downwards.
GATATCGCCCTCGTAGCCGCCGGTCTCGCGGATCACGTCCATCCCAAAGAGGATCTTCATCAGGGTGCTCTTGCCGGCGCCGTTTTCACCGCAAAGGCCCAGGACCTCTCCTGCCTGCAGCGTGAGATTAATGTCCGTCAGGACCTGGTTGCCGAAGAAGTCCTTTTTGATGCTGCGCATCTCCAATAATGGAGCTGTACTATTTTGCATATCTGTACCCTACCTGAAATCAGTGGGGAGGAATTGCTCCCTCCCCATATTTTGCCTGATTGATTTTTAGATCACTTTACAGTGAAGTACTCCTCGGGAACCTCAACAGAGGTGGAGCCCATGTAGTGACCCGGATCGCCCATGATATAGGTGTCCTGGTACACCAGGAAGGTGTTGTCAGCCTTGACGCCGGTCTCCGCATTGGTGTAGTTGGAGCCGTTCCAGGCAGCGCCGGGAGAGAAGACCTCATAGGCCTTGGAGATATCGTCGATGTCCAGCAGCTCGCTCTCGCCGTTGATGACGTTCAGCGCATGCTGAGCAAGACCGGCGGAAACGGTGTAGCCGTAGGAGTAGGCCCAGGTGCCGAACTTGCCGGCGCCGCCCTTTTCGACGATGGCGGACTCGACCTTGGCCAGGATCTTGGCATAGTCGCCGGCCTCAGCGGTCAGGTCGATGCCCAGAGCGCCGGGATAGCCCATGGTGGGAGAGGGCAGGTCAGCCTCGATGAAGTAACCGCCGTACTCCAGCAGCTGCTTGAGCAGAGGCTCGGTGTGGGCGTCGTTGGTGCAGAAGTAGGCGGCGTTCGTGCCGTACTTCTCGACCCACTCGGGAACCTTCTCAAGGATGTAAGCCTGAGCGCCGGCGACGCCGACGTCAGTGGTGGGGTCGGGAGCGGTCTCCAGAACGAACTTCATGCCGAACTCCTCGCAGGCGGCCTTCATGATGGCCACACGGCGGCTCATGGTCTCATAGGACATGTGGCGGGGGAAGGAGATGTGCACAAAGGTGTCGCAGCCCAGCTCGTGAGCGGTGCGGATGATCAGGTAGCCGCGGGCAACGAAGTCGTTGTTGCAGACCAGATCAGCGGCGCTGCCGATCTCGGGCAGGTCTTCGTGAGACTCACCGGCGATGCAGAGGATGTCAGGACGACGCTCCTTGATCTGACGGAAGGCCTCGGTGGTGCCGGGGACAGCCTGGTTGACGATGATCGCCTTCATCTGGGGGTCATCAGACATGTTGACGATGGTCTGGATGGTGGTCTCCAGCTCTTCGGTGAAGTTGTCGGGATAGATGGCCAGCTTGACCATATCCTCGCCATACATCGCCTGGAAGGCCTCGGCGCCGCGGCGGTCATCCTCGCTCTGAGAAACAGAGCCGGTGATGATGCCGATGTGGACCTCGTCGCTGGAAGCCTCTTCGGCCGGTGCTGCGTCAGCAGGGGCGTCGGCCTTCTCCTCAGCGGCGGGCTGGCTGCTGGACGCCGCGGGAGCGGCGCTCTGGCCACAGGCAGCAAGGGCAAGCACCATGACCAATGCAAGCAGAACAGAGATAAGCTTTTTCATGTTTCCTCCTCATTTTTCGATCCGCCGCAATCCGCACCAGCGGGATCCGGCTCCAGGCTATGTGCCTTCTCCCTTTTGTACGACGCACGGCAGATCCTGTTCTTTGCTTTCAGGTTTTCTATATTTTTTGAAAGCATTGTTTAATATATCATGCTCTTTCATATAATACAAGCTCCTTTTTCTTCATATTGTCAATTAATGTATAATTTTTTTACATTATTATTTGTTTATATATATAATTTTTCTTACAAAAGAATTGTTTGGAATATATTTCCTTTATCGTGATATTCGCTTAAAAATGAGCAAAAAAGCACGGCCCTGCACCAGGCAGGGCCGTGTGAAATCAAATTGTCAGATCGTATCAGCGGTTGCGCATCAGCGTCTTCATGCGCAGGCTGTGATCCAGGATGCTCTTGCGCAAGCGCAGATTCTTGGGCGTGACCTCCAGCAGCTCGTCGTCTGCCAGGAATTCCAGGCACTGCTCCAGACTCAGCTGCCGGGGCGGGATCAGGCGCAGGGCCTCGTCCGAGCCGGAGGCGCGGGTGTTGGTCAGGTGCTTGGTGCGGCAGACGTTTACCGGCACGTCCTCGGCCTTGGGGCAGACGCCCACCACCATGCCGGCGTAGACCTTGGTGCCGGGGGTGATGAACATGGCGCCCCGCTCCTGGGCGTTCCAGATGCCGTAGGCCAACGCCTCGCCGGTCTCAAAGGCGATGAGCGAGCCGGTGTTGCGACGGGCGATGTCACCCTTGTAGGGCTCATAGCGCTCGAACACCGAGGCCAGGATACCCTCGCCCTTGGTGTCGGT
>JAFTGE010000083.1 GCA_017458085.1 Oscillospiraceae bacterium | reverse complement strand
CACATGCCCGCCAAGGCGGTGGGCGCGGTGGATATCCCGTCCGACGCTGTGACCCTAACCGGCACGGCCAACTGACGCAACGGCCCGGTCTCTGTGGAGATCAGGGCCACGGCCGACAAGCTCTATTCTATTCGCGTCACCGAGCAGACGGAGACCGAGAGCATTGGCGGCGTGGCGGCGGAGGAGCTGCCGGGCCGCATCTATGAGACCCAGAGCCTGATGGTCGACGGCGTCTCCGGCGCGACCATCACCTCCGACGCCATCAAGGACGCGGTGCGGGCAGCCCTGCTCTCCGGTGGCTTTGACCCGACAGTCTACGAGGTGGAGGCCCACTATCAGGCGGAGGCGCTTCGCTACGATGTGACCGAGGCCGACGTCATCGTGGTCGGTGCCGGCGGCGCGGGTATGACAGCGGCCTATACGGCACGGGAACAGGGCGCAAGCGTCATTTTGCTGGAGAAATCCGGCGTGGTCGGCGGCAACTCCCTCTGCGCGCAAATGGGTATCAACGCGGCGGACTCTCAGGTTCAGCAGGAGCTGGGCATGAACTACGCCACGGCGGAGAATCTCAAGGCCGCGCACATCCGCTACGGCGGGCGCGAGAACGTGGTGGACGCCTATGTGGCCTCCAGCGGCGAGACCGTGGACTGGCTGCGCGATACACTGAATATAAACTTTACTTACGGCGGCCGGGGAGAAATCGACCCTGCCGATCCGCTTGCCAGCGTGGGGGAGGATCACCCCTCCGGCTCGGAGCTGTTCATGGTTCGCGCCGATGACGACGGCTATACCACGCTTACGCTGGTCAACGCCCTGACGACAGCGCTGGATAACGCGGGTGTCACCCTCTATAAGCAGACCGAGGCAACCGCCCTGATCACCGACGGCACAGGCCGCGTGACCGGTGTGAAGGCTGTCAGCGCCGACGGACAGAAGATCGAATTTACCGGCAAGACCGTCATCCTCGCCACCGGCGGCTTTGGTCAGAACCATGACATGCTGGTCCAGATCCGTCCGGATCTTGCCAACGCCATCACCGATGAGATCGCGCCGACCACCGGCGACGGCATCCGCATGGCGCAGGAGCTGGGGGCCAAGACCGTGGATATGGAATACCTGCAGACCTTCCCCCATGCCATCTACGGTGATACCTGGCTGCCGCCCATGGCCATGCCCGGCGGCTTTATGACCACGGCGATCTTTGTCAATCAGGACGCCCAGCGCTATACCACCGAGGGTTTTGAAACCTCGGCCGATACCCTGCAGCAGCAGGCGGTGTACTGCGTTTTCAACGAGGACGACCTCAACGACAACCTCAAGCAGCTGCAGGCCCGCGGCTTCATCCAGTCGGGCGATACGGTTGAGGAGCTGGCCGCGGCGCTTGGTCTTGAGCCCGCCGCGCTGCGCGCGACGGTGGACCAGTGGAACGCCGACTGCGACGCCGGACAGGACAGCCAATTCGACCGCCACAACCTCAAGCCTCTGGCCGGGAAGCTCTACGGCTATCGCTTTGGCGTGGGCGCGCACTATTTCATGGGCGGCCTGCTGATCAATGAGCGGACGCAGGTGCTGGACGAAAACGAGCAGCCCATTGCCGGCCTCTATGCGGCGGGCGAGACCACCGGCGGCTTCCACGGCTCTGTGCGCGTGGACGGCTCCGGCGTGGGCGACGCCTTCGTCTTCGGCCATCTGTCCGGTCAGATGGCGTCGCAGGAAGCACTGGGATAAGCTGTTCAGGGGTGCTTTCCCTTATGCTTGGGTTTGCTTTGGCCGCTTAAAAAAGCCGAAAACAGAACAGTTCCTATAATTTAAAAAGGATCATCCAGAAAAGCTCTTGATTTGCAAGAGCTTTTCTTTTTAATATTTCTTTAACATTTTTCCAAAAACTCGAAAACATTCCTCCTGTATTCTCTGACCATCCCAAAAAAAGGAGATCGAATATGAATGCGATTGAAATACGTGGACTGAAAAAGTCCTTTCGCGGCCTGCACGCGGTGGACGGCCTGAATATGACCGTGCCCGTCGGGGCCATCTACGGCTTCATTGGGGAAAACGGCAGCGGCAAATCCACGACGGAGAAGCTGATCTGCGGGCACCTTGTCCCCAGCGGCGGCAAAATCAAGCTCTTCGGCAAGAGCTATCGGGACGCGGGCGTCCGGGTCCGGATCGGCGCGCTGATCGAAAACACAGGCTGCTTTCCCAATTCCAGCGTCTATCAGAACCTGATGATGCAGTGCATCAATCTGGGGATCGAAGACCCCGACGCGGAGATCGACCGGGTGCTGAAAATTGTCCGCATGGAGGACAACAAACGGCTCAAGTTTAAGAAATGCTCTCTCGGCATGAAGCAGCGCATCGGCATCGCCATGGCCCTGCTGGGCGATCCCGCCCTGCTGATCCTCGACGAGCCGATCAACGGTCTGGATACGGACGGTATGCGCATCATGCGGGAGATCCTGGTGGACATCACGAAAAATTACGGCTGCACCGTTCTCATTTCCTCCCATATCCTCGGGGAGCTGGAGAAGATCGCCACGCACTACGGCATCATCCGCCAGGGGAAGATGATCCAGGAGCTGACGGCGGAGGAGATGGAAAACCGCTGCCAGACCTACACCACGCTGAAAACCCCGGATATGCAGGGCGCGTTTGGCTTGCTGCGAAGGCAGTACGCCGACGTGCGTGTGGAGGACGGCACGATCCGCATCTACGATGTGGACGATACCGAGGGCATCGTGGATTTCCTGATGCAAAACGGCCATCCGGTCAGCGAGATCAAAAAAAACCGGATCGGGTTGGAAGAATACTACATTGAGCTGATGAGCCGGAAGGAGGGCGCATAAGATGACAAGGACGTTAGAACCCAGATTTGTATCACCGAGCCTTGCCGAAAGGCTTCGCGGGATGCTGGGCGTGGACTTTTATCGCCTGTTCCACACCCCGAACTACTACATTTTCCTCGTGATCGCGGCCATCATTCCCGCTATGATCCTCACGATGACCGGAGAAGAAAGCGGCGAGATCCTTTACACAAACACATGGAACGTCATAGCGGCGGATATCCCGCTGTATGTGGTGCGTGACATCGGTGACTATGCCAATATGAATATGGTGTTCATCTTTGGCGGTATCATGGTCTCCATCTTCATCGGCCACGATTATAACAGCGGCTATGTCAAACAGCTCTTTACCACCCACGCAAAAAAGCTGGACTATATGCTGTCCAAATCCATTACCTGCGCGTTTGCCATGGCCTGTATGTGCGTGACCTATCTGCTGGGAAGCGTGATGGCCGGTCTGATTGTCGGCGCGTCCATGGATGTTGCGGTCGGCTCCTTGGCGGTTTCCCTGCTGGGTAAGATGATCATGAGCATGGGCTGGGCCAGCCTTTACACCTTCTTAAACGTCATTTTCCGCCGCTATTTTGGCATCGCCATTGCGTCCAGCTTCTTCCTCGGCACCGGCATTCCCATCATTGGGGCGGCCGCTTTGCTGGGCAATTCCCCGGCGCTGAATCTGTTCCTGTACGGCTCCTCGGTCAACGCCTGCCTCTCCAGCAATTTTGCAACGCTGCTGACCTGCCTCGTAGTCTCTGTGGCGTGGGCTGTACTCTACAATCTGCTCGGAACGGCAGTTCTGGAGCGCAGCGACGTATATTAAGGAGGCAAGGACATGAATGCAATCGAGATACGAAATCTCTCCAAGAGCTTCGGCAAAAAGCAGGCGGTGAACGGCCTGAACATGACCGTCCCGGAAGGCGCGATCTACGGCTTTATCGGGGAAAACGGCAGCGGCAAATCCACCACCGAGAAGATGATCTGCGGCCTGATGCACCCAAACGGCGGAAGCATCAAGCTCTACGGGCGGGACTATACCGACCCCGATGTACGTGCCAGGATCGGCGTACTGATCGAGGCGCCGGGCTGCTTTTCCAATCTGAGCGTCTGGAACAACATGATGATCCAGGCGGATAATCTGGGTATCAAAAACCCGGAGACGGAAATCGCCAAGGTGCTGAAAACCGTCCGCATGGAAGGGGCGGCTTCCAACAAGTTTAAGAACTGCTCCCTCGGCATGAAGCAGCGTATCGGCATCGCCATGGCCCTGCTGGGGCACCCGGCGCTGCTGGTGCTGGACGAGCCGATCAACGGCCTGGACGCCGACGGCATGCGCATCATGCGCGAGGTGCTGACAGACATTACAAAACAGGGCGGCACCGTCCTGATCTCCAGCCACATTCTGGGCGAGCTGGAGAAGATCGCCACCCACTACGGCATCATCCGCAAGGGGCGGATGATCGCGGAGATGACCGCCGCAGAGCTGGAGGCTGACTGCCCGACTTACCTCTCCCTTCGGACGAAGGAGCAGGCGCGGGCCGGACAGCTGCTGAGCGGCAGGCTCTCCCGCGTGGAAAAAGACGAGAGCGGCGCGCTGCGCGTCTACGATCCCGTGAAGCCGGAGCAGGTCACGAGCTTCCTGTATCAAAACGGCGTTTTGGTAAGCGAGATTCAAACGGCCAAGATCGGGCTGGAGGAATACTACATCGACTTGATGAAGAAGGAGGGCCGATAAGATGGCGGGAAAGAAGAAAAATGGCTTTATCTCTCAGAGCTTTGCGCGGCGATTGAACTCCATGCTGGCTGTGGATTCTCGCCGGATGTTCACGGCGCCCCTCTTGTATGTCCTGGCCGGCATTGCCCTTGTGATGCCCATTCTGATTCTTGTCATGACCACCATGACGGCGGGCTCGACAGTCGTTGACCCCAACACCGGCGTGGAGACGACCAGGGAAGCCTTTTCCAGTGTCTGGCAGGACATTGCGTCCGAAAGCGGCGCGGGATCGAGCGGGGGTATGGACATGAGCTCCATGTGCAACATCAATCTCATGTACTTCATGACGGGAGTCTTTGTCTGCCTCTTTACAGCCGAGGATTTCCGCAGCGGCTATGCGAAGAATCTCTTTACGGTCCGGGCGCGGAAGGGTGACTATGTTGTGTCCAAGACGGTTATGGGCTTTCTCGCCGGTGCGATCTTTCTGATCTGCTTCTTTTTGGGGACGCTGCTGGGCGGCGCGTTTGCCGGGCTTCCCTTTGCCCTCGGCGCCGCGGGGTTCTTTGGCGTTGTGATGTGCATGCTGGCCAAGATCTTTCTGATGGCGGTGTTCGTGGCGATCTTCCTGCTGATGAGCGTTTTTGCAAAGCAGCGCAGCTGGCTCTCCATTTGCCTTTCCCTGTTTGGCGGGATGCTGCTGTTTATGATGGTTCCGATGCTGACGCCGCTGGATTCCGGCATCGGCAATGTCGGGATGTGCCTGATCGGAGGCGTGCTCTTTGCTGCGGCCCTTGGCGTTTTATCCAAGATGCTGTTGGCAAAACAAGACCTCGTTTGACGAGGAAAAGCAAAAAAATCTCAGAAAAAACTGAGATTTTTTTGTTTTTTCTGCGGAAGCTGCCCCAAACTTTAACATCTCTTTAACATCCGCGTGGTATAGTATGCTAAATTTTCTGAAAGGGAAAACACGATGGGACGCTTCCGGAAGCTTCTGAAAAGGATATTCTTTTTACCCGCATTGCCAACAGTCCTGATTGCCCTTTTTGGCTATGCATTCGTTCTTTTGGCATTCAGGCTTAACATCACCCAGCCTGTGATCCGGCGTCTGGCCTACCTCTGCTCAGCCTATGCGCTTACTCTGACGGTAACAGGCTTTCCCCATTTTATCGCGTGTGGAGGCAGGCTCAAGCGCTTCCTGTATCAGCATCCGCTGATGGAGAAGTTTCGGGGCACGCCTTTTGGCGCGCGCTACTGTCAGGACATCCGCTTCCGCTCCGATGTCTCGCTGTATATTGGCTTGTTCTTTAATCTGGTATATGTCGGGATCAAGCTTTTTTCGGGCATCTACTTTCAGTCCCTCTGGTTCATCGCCCTTGCCGTTTACTATTTTGTGCTGGCCATGATGAAGATGCTGCTTTTGCGTCCGGGAAAGCGGGCGGTGGAAGCGGCCCCCTTGGAGCAGGAGCTTCGCCGCTACCGAGCCTGCGGCATTATGCTTTTGCTGATGAATCAGGCGCTTGTGGTCATCGTGGTACTCATTGTGCGGCAGAACAAGGGCTTTGACTATCCCGGACTGTTGATCTATTTTATGGCCTTGTATTCCTTCTATTACGCGATAAGCGCATGTGTAAAGGCCGTCAAATACAGAAAGCACGGCAGCCCCGTTATGTCTGCGGCGAAAGCGATCACGCTGGTTGCCGCCATGGTATCCATCCTCTCGCTTACCACCGCGATGCTTGCGCGCTTCGACGCGGCCGGAGTAGAATACCGGCAGCTCATGACCAGTCTGGTGGGCAGCGCTGTATGCTTGATCGTGATCGGGATGGCAATCTACATGATAGTCCGGTCGACAAAACAGCTCAAACAGCCGGCGATTGCGCCTGCTGAAACCGAGTAAACTCCGGCTATTGGAAAAGGAGCATTCTTATGGATGAAAAGACGCAGATGAGCAGTAAGGAGCAGGTTCAAGTTTTTGGCGTTGTACTGTCCGCCTGCATTTTATGTACGCTTTTGCAAACGGTGATGAACACAGCGCTTCCGGCTGTCATGAAGGAATTTCAGATCTCAGCGGCAACCGTTCAGTGGCTCACCAGCGGGTACACGCTTACCCTTGGCGTGATGACGCCGCTGACAGCCTATTTGCTCAAGCGCTTTCCCACACGGAAGCTGTATCTCACTTCTCTGTTGTTCTTTACCGTCGGCATTCTTTTCTCGGCGCTGGCGAACTCCTTTACGGTGCTGATGCTCGGCCGTATTCTTCAGGCCATCGGTTCGAGCGTGATCGTCTCCATGACGCAGGTTGTTATTTTTCATGTGTTCCCGAAAGAAAAACGCGGGAGCATGATGGGGCTGTATGGCCTCGCGATCGGGGCCGCCCCGATCCTTGCGCCGACCCTCGCGGGGATCGTCATTGACCTTTGGGGCTGGAGAATGGTTTTCCTGATTTCTCTCGGCGTTGCGGCCCTGACGATCCTTCTTGGTCTCCTTTGGATGCGGAATGTTCTGGAAACAGCCCGGCAGAAATTTGACAGCCTGTCCATGGCCGAGTGCTCCGTCGGTCTCTGCGGCATTATGATCGGCCTCGGGAATATCTCCACATACGCCTTTTTCAGCGCTTATGTTGCGCTGCCTTTGTTGATCGGAATCGGAGTAACGCTCCTGTTCAGCTTCAGGCAATTGAAGCAGAGCGAGCCGTTTCTCAATCTCACATTGTTCAAAAACCGTGAATTTACCGCCGGTACGATCGGCAGCATGCTCCTCTATGCCGGCATGATGGGCGCTTCGGTACTGATCCCGCTTTATGTTCAAAGCGCCCGTGGCCTGAGCGCGACCACATCGGGGATCGTCACCTTACCCGGCTCGGTCGTTATGCTTTTGGTCAATCCCTTTGCCGGGAAGCTCTACGACAAAATGGGTATTCGTAAGCTGTTCATTCTGGGCAGCGCCCTGATGCTGGCCGGCTGCCTTGGAATGTCTTCTCTGACGATGGATACCCCGCTTTTGCTGGTGGTCATTATGTTTGCTGTCCGTCAGGCCGCAATCGGCTGCATGATGATGCCGATTGCCACCTGGGCCATGAGTACGCTGGACAAAGGCGCGACTGCGGATGGAACGGCGATCCTGACGTCCTTGCGCACGATCGCAGGGTCGATCGGCTCCGCCGTGTTCGTCTCGCTCTCTTCCGCAATCGCCGGGGCGACAAGCCTGGTCCATGGCTTGAGCATTTCCTTTTTGGGGATCTCTATCCTTGCTGCGGTTGAGGTGGTCTTTGCGATCTGCTTTGTCGGGAAAAAGAGAGTGTAGGGAGGGAACAAACTGTGTTCAAGATTTTAGTTGTGGAAGATGATCGGGAGCTCAACCGCGCGGTCTGCTCCTTTTTGGGAAAGAACGGCTATGAGGCCACGGGGTGCCTCGGCGCGAATGAAGCCTATGACGCCATGTACGGTGGAACCGTTTTTGACCTTATCATCTCGGATATTATGATGCCGGAGATCGACGGCTTTGCGTTTGCCGAGACTGTGCGCGGCTTGGATAAAAACATCCCCATCCTGTTTATGACGGCGCGGTATGACTTTGCCGCCAAGCAGCGGGGCTTCCGGCTGGGCATTGACGATTACCTGACCAAGCCCGTTGATCTGGAGGAGCTGCTGCTGCATGTGATGGCGCTGCTCCGACGGGCGGGCGTTGCCAATAACCGCAAGCTGGAAATAGGCTCGGTCACGCTGGACGCGGACGAACATACGGCCTATGTAAACGGCGAGGAAGTGCCGCTGACGGTGCGGGAATTCAACCTTTTGTATAAACTCCTGAGCTACCCGAAAAAAGCCTTTACCCGCAGCCAGCTGATGGACGAGTTCTGGGACGGGGATACCGGCTCCGGCCCCCGCACGGTGGACGTGTATATGACCAAGCTCCGCCAGAAGTTTGCCGATTGTGACGCTTTTGAGATCGTCACGGTCCACGGGCTGGGTTACAAGGCGGTGCTGAAATGAGCGCGACGAAAGTCAGGCGGCCCCTATACTTCCTGCGCATTTTCTGCACCTTTTTTCTGCTGATCTCCTTTGTGCTGACAAGCTCCATGATCCTGTTTCTGACGTATATGCGTCAGTCCACGGGGCTTGAACTGACCCAGCAAAACATCGGCCTTGCCGCCCTTATGACCTTTGGGAATGTGTTCATGCTGAGTTT
>JAFTGE010000082.1 GCA_017458085.1 Oscillospiraceae bacterium | reverse complement strand
TTTTCGTTATCCCGCTGATGCAGGCCGATGCTCGGCTCGTCCAGAATATACAGCACGCCCATCAGACTCGAGCCGATCTGGGTCGCAAGTCGGATGCGCTGGGTCTCGCCGCCGGAGAGGGTCGCCGCCGAGCGTGACAGGGTCAGGTATCCCAGTCCAACGCTGGTCAAAAAGCCGAGCCGGGCGCGAATCTCCTTCAAAATCCGCTCGGCGATCATGCTCTCCTTTTCCGGCAGGGAAAGCTGATCGATGAATTCCAACGCCTTCACTACGGACAGCTCCGAAAACTCCGCAATGCTCATGCCGCCCACTGTCACCGCCAGGGCCGTCTTTTTCAGTCGTCGTCCGTGGCAGTCCGGGCAGTCGACCTCGGACATGCATTCCTCGATATCGGCGCGCATGGCGGGACTCTGCGTCTCCTTGTACCGACGCTCGAGATTGTTGATAATACCTTCAAACTCACGCTTAATGATGCCGTAACCCTCGTTGCGCTCATATCGCAGCTGCAGCGGTTCGCCCTTGGTGCCGAAGAGAATCGCGTCCATGGCGTCCTTCGACAGCTCCTTCAGCGGTTGCGTCAGCTTGAAATGGTAGCGCTTGGCCAGCGCCTCGAAGTACATCTTGGCAATCGAGTCGCCCTTGATATTGTTCCAGCCGGAGGCAACGATCCCACCGTCCATGATGCTCAGGTTGGGGTTGGGCATAATGAGCTCCGGGTCCACCAGCAGCTGCACGCCGAGACCCGTACAGGTCGGGCAGGCGCCGTGGGGATTGTTGAAGGAAAACAGGCGCGGCGTCAGCTCCTCGATGGAGATGCCGCAGTCCTCGCAAGCGTAATTCTGCGAGAAGCTCAAAAGCTCCTCCTGCCCCGCGACATCCACATACAGGATGCCGCCGGAGAGGGCCAGCGCCGTCTCCGCCGAATCGGTCAGGCGGCGGCCGATCTCGGGCTTGATGACAAGCCTGTCCACCACGATTTCAATGTTGTGCTTCTTGTTCTTTTCCAGCTTGATCTCCTCGCTGAGATCATAGGGGATCCCGTCGACCCGCGCGCGGACATAGCCGGAGCGCTTGGCGTCCTCGAGCACCTTGACATGCTCGCCCTTTTTGCCGCGGATGACCGGCGAGAGCAGCTGGATTTTGCTGCCCTGCGGCAGCTCCATGATCCGGTCGACGATCTGGTCGATGCTCTGCTGCTTGATCTCCTTCCCGCATTTGGGGCAGTGCGGAATGCCGACCCGCGCCCACAGCAGACGCATGTAGTCATAAATCTCCGTCACCGTACCTACAGTAGAGCGCGGGTTACGCGAGGTGGTTTTCTGGTCGATGGAAATGGCCGGGGACAGACCGTCGATGTAGTCCACATCGGGCTTGTCCATCTGCCCGAGGAACATCCGCGCATAGGAGCTCAGACTCTCCACATAGTGGCGCTGGCCCTCGGCGTAGATCGTGTCAAAGGCGAGGCTGGATTTTCCGCTGCCGGACAGCCCGGTGACCACAACCAGCTTGTCGCGCGGGATTTCGATGTCGATATTTTTAAGATTGTTTTCTCTTGCGCCTTTAATAAAAATGCTGTTTTGCAGCATGGTAAATCTCCGTTCTGTTTGCGTCGTATTATTCTGTAATCAGATCCGCGGTGCGGCCGCGGGTCAGTTGAATCAGCGCGTCGGGCCTGAGCTCCACCTGCGCGCCGATCTTCCCGGCGCTGACCACCATGGTATCCAGGCCCTCGCAGCTAACGTGGAAGAAGGTCTTGTACAGCTTCTTCATTCCAATCGGAGAACAGCCGCCGCGGATATAGCCGGTCAGCGCGTTGATCTCGCTGACGTGGATCATGGCGATGGACTTCTCCCCTGCGGCCCTGGCCGCTTTCTTGAGGTCAAGCTCAGCCGCCACCGGGATCACGAACACATAAATTCCCTTGCTGGCGCCGCGCGTCACCAGGGTTTTAAACACCTTGTCCGCGTCCAGCCCGGTCAGGCGCGCCACTGTCACGCCGTCCACCGCGTCGTCGCCGTGGGGGTAGCTGTGCGCCGTATAGGGGATTTTCTTCTGCTCCAGCAGTCGCATTACGTTCGTTTTCTGTTCTGCCATTGTTTTTCCAAGCTCCTTAATGGGCCATTTCGTAACTGTTTAATTATACCGCATTTTCCCGCTGCTTTCAACAGGCTGTTGTATGGAATTTTTTCTTCTGTTTTCGTATATAAAAGCGGCGCGAACTGTGTCGCGCCGCTTGGAACGTCTTTCCTGCTGTTCAGTTTTTCTGGAACCGAGCCATGATGTTTTCGATGCTGTTGTCCAGAACCTTGAGACACTTGTCCGTGGTGATCTCCTTGGGCAGCTGCATGCCCTGATCCATCCACTGGCTGATCAGGCCGACGACAATGTTGGAATAAAATTCAACAATAAACTCGAAGTCCTGCCTGTCGACCTCGCGATCCTCCGCCACGATCTCGGAAAAGCTGCGGATACACTGGCGCAGACGACCCTTGATGTAGCGCAGCATGTACAGCCTGCTGTTGGAATTATAGACGTTGAGCACAAAGGTGGAGTTTTCCGCCAGGTACTTAAACCACATGACGACATCGTTTTTCCAGTTGCCGTAGACGACCTCGCTCGGCAGATTGGCGTTGGCGTCCTCCTCAAAGACCCATTCCAGCAGATCGTACACATCGTCGAAATGATAATAAAAAGTCTGACGGCTGACGCCGCAGGTCTCCACCAGATCATTCACGGTAATGCGGTCAATGGGCTTGATCACCATCATTTTTTTCAGCGCGCCGGCAAGCGCTTTCTTTGTGGAAGTGGCCATGTATAACGCTCCTCTTTGTTTCCCGCGTGGATTGGAAATTATTATAGCATATATTTTTAATAAGCAAAAGAGTTTTTTTCACGCGAAACGATCTTTGTAAATATGAATTGCCGAAAGTAGACAAAATATGTTAAACTGTTCGCAAGGAGGCGATCGATATGAACCTGACGATTTTATGCTATGATAAGTGCTCGACCTGTCAGAAGGCGCTGAAGTGGCTGGATGCAAGAAACATCCCTTATACCGCGCGGCCCATCAAGCAGGCGCACCCCAGCGCCAATGAGCTGCGCGCCTGGCAGGAAAAGAGCGGGCTTCCCCTGCGCCGCTTTTTTAACACCAGCGGCATGCTGTACCGTGAGCTGGGCCTGAAGGACAAGCTGGATACCATGACCGAGGACGAGCAGCTTGCCCTCCTTGCAAGCGACGGCATGCTTGTCAAACGTCCGCTTCTGGTTTCGGATGGGGCGGTTATTCCCGGTTTTAAGGAGAGCGAGTGGGCAAAGCTGTTTTAGCGCTGTAGGCATTTTACAATTCTGAAACAGTTTTGCTATTACATCTGAAACATCTTCCTGCTATTCTACACTTGCAAGTGAAGTTTTCATCTTTTTCATTTTTGTCCTCTTCAAATAGATCGGAGGAACCATGTAGGCAGTGGTTCCTCCGATTTATTTTTTTGCTCACTCCCCGGCGGTTTCTCCTGTCCCCTCTCCGCTTTCCAGGCGCTCCTTTTCCAGCGCGATGATCGCGGCGGTGATGCTTTTTTCTGCCTTGATGTATTCACTGCCCGTGGCGGACTCCTCGGCGAAGCTGTCGAAAATATCCTGCTTTTCGCGCAGCAGCTCCAGAATACGCTCGTCCACCGTGTTGTCGCACAGCAGCCGATGCACAATCACCGTCCGTATCTGTCCCATACGGTAAGCGCGGGAGATGGCCTGGCTCTCAATGGAGGGCTTGATCTGCGGCTCGCAGAAAATGATCACGCTGGCCGCCTGGATGTTCAGTCCTGTACCGCCGGCCTGCACCTGGCAGATCAGCACCGTGCCATCCGGCGCGTCGGTAAACTCGTCCACGATTTGCTGCCGCCGCTGCGCCGAGACCGAGCCGGTGATGGGCTCCAGCGCCCGGTTGCCCAGCACCTCCTGCACCGCCTTGATCGTGTCGCGGAAGAAGGAAAAGACAATGACCTTGCGTCCGTCCTCCTCAGCCTCCTGACAGAGCTCAAGAAGCCGCCTGGCCTTGGCCGAACGCGCCGGGTCCGGTATATCCCAGGATACCTGCCGCATGGCCATAAAGTTTTCCGCCATGACCGAGAGCATATAGCTTTTCCATTCCTCGGCACTCAGCTCACACCACTGCTCTTTTTCGATCAGCGCGGGCAGCTCGTCGAGCACGTCCTCCCGCGTACGGCGCAGATAGACCGGCGCCAGCTTCTCCCGGAACTGCGGCGCGGAGGATATGTATTTCATATCCTGGATCTCCCCGGCGACGTCGGGCCGCAGGCAGCCCACGAGAAAGCACATCTCATCCACACGGTTTTCCAGCGGCGTGCCGGTCATAAACAGGGCGCGCTGCGCCTTCCGTTTCAGGATCAGCAGCGCCTGGGTCCGCCTGGCCTCAGGGTTTTTCGCATAGTGCGCCTCGTCGGCCACCAGCAGGGAGAATGTAAAGTCCTGCGGCAGCGCGAAACGGCTGATCGACTCATAGGTCGTCACCGCCACGCCGCCCTTTTCGATCCAATGCCGCGCGGCCATGAAGTCGCCGCCCTTGATAGTGGTGACCGTTAAATCGCTGAACTGTGCGATCTCACGCGCCCAGTTGACCAGCACGCTGGCCGGGCAGACCACCATAAAGTGCGTGGCCCCGGTTGCCCGCAGCGAAACCATCACCGCAATGGCCTGCACCGTTTTGCCCAGACCCATCTCGTCACCCAGCAGCACATTTCCCTGCCGCAGGATATAGCGCACGCCAAACTCCTGATAGCTTCGCAGCGTGGCCTTGAGCGCGTCGACATAGATCGGCTGCCGCTCCACCTCCCGCACAAGCTCCGCGGGCAGTCCGCTGTAGCTGTTGTCGATGCGGGCGCTGATTTCGCGGTCCAGCCTGTCAAGCTGCGCGTAATAAGCGGCGCTGTTACGCGCGAAGTCCTCCCAGACAGTGCCGTCGTCCTGCTCCGGCAGCGCATCGTAGGTCTCAACCAGCGCCTTGGCCTGCTCCCCATAGTCGCCGGACAGCAGCCCATAGAGATACAGGGCCGCGTCGGTAGCCTCCTTTTTTCGGCGCGATGAGGCAAAGAACCAGCGGAAGGCGCCGGAGGCGGGTTTTGCCGCAAGGCACGCCTCTGTAATCAGTCCATGGTACTGCTCATGCAGGGCCTGCGCCTTTCTGACGCTGTCCCCTGTCTGCATGGAATCCCGGAGCGTTTGCAGCAGCTTTGTCGACGCCTCATTTTGATCGTCATAGGACACGCGGACCTTTAAGCCTGTGGCAGCCTCCTGCCGGATCCGTCCGGCGATGGTATAGATGAGGTAGGCCGCGTCATCGCTGATGCCCTTGATGTCGTTGATCTGCTGGGCGCTGAGCGAACAGAGCTGCTCCATGTTCTCGATGCCTGCCGCGCGCAGGGAGGCCACACGGATGCCCATCTTATCCCGGTTGATGTTTTCCACGTCCATCCCGCGCAGAACCGTCGCCAGCTCCTGCTCTGTCAGCCGCTTCATGGTTTCCTGCGCGGTCTGCCGCTGTGCTTCTCCCAGCGCGGCAATGGACGCGACACCCGCATCCAGCGCCCCGACCAGCTCCAGGATCGTCTTGACCTCTTTCTTATCCCATTTGTTCAGCGTATCCGCCATTTTTTCACCGTCCAAAAAAGAGAATGCCGCATATGCGGCATTCCGGATGCTTATTCAACCGCCAACAGCCGAACCTGCTCCACGCCCGGCAAGGTGCCGAGACCCGCGATGAGGTCCGAGATGTTCTCCGTCATATCGCTGATATCCAGAGAAACCGTCACGCTGGCCTTTCCCCGGATCGGCAGGCTCTGCGTAATGGTCAGCACGCTCCCCCTCGCCTCGGACACACGCACCAGCAGCGCGCTGAGCACTCCCTGCTCGTGGGTCAGCATCATGGAGAGCACGGCCTTCCGACCGCCGGTGATATCGGTAGGCTCCAAAATATAATCCTTGTACTTATAGTACGTGCTGCGCGAGATCCCAACCTGGCGCACCGCCTGACTGACGTCCTTGATTTTTCCATCCTCCAGCAGATGCCGCGCCTGAACGACCTTTTCGTAATACTCGGGCAGAATGCTCTTATGGATGATCAGATAATTGTCCAACATGACTCTCCCTCCCTGTCCGCGTTCCATCATACCCCGTCCGTGTGAAAAAGACAAGTGTGTTTTTACGTTTTACCTCATTTTGTACGGCTCAGCGTGCGGAAAATCGGTTGAAATTATACCGCCCTTGTGTTAAACTTTTAATAGGTATGTCTGTACCCAATTGTTGATGATTCACTTTGAGAGGAGATATGGCATGGCAAGAGAAATACTGTTTGACCTCGGCAAGATGATTACGGACCGCCTTCCGTATAAATTCGGCGTAAAGAGACTGACGGAAACCGATCCGGAGTACATCATTCTTGACCGCGCATGTTCGACCGACGAGATTGCGGAGGTCATGCTGAAGATGGGGCTGCGCAAGCCTAAGACGACGGCGGAGATCGCCAAGCTCACCGGCAAGTCTGAAGAGCGCATCGAGGAGCTTCTCACCGATGCCGCCAACCATGGCATTGTGGAGTACCATTTTGAAAACCCCCAGCACGAGAAGCAGTGGTATGTCCAGCTTTTCGTCCCCGGCATTGCAGAGATGACAAACATGGTGCTCTGGCAGGTCGAGAAATATCCCGAGCTGGCCGACTCCTTTGACAAGATGACCTTCCTTCCGCTTGCGGGAAAGACCCATCTGATCCCCCCCGGCGGCGACGGTATCGGCATGCACGTTATCCCTGTGGAGAAAGCCATCAACGCGCAGAATCAGTCGGTGTCCATTGAGCATATCTCTCACTGGCTCGATAAGTATGACGGCAAGCTGTCTGTCGGCTACTGTTCATGTCGTAACGCCCGCCGTCTTTACGGTCAGGGCTCCGGCGAAATTCAGGATGACTGCTGCATCGGCCTGGGCGACTTTGCGCAATATCTGGTTGAGACCGGAAAGGGCCGTCCCATCACCAAGGAAGAAGCCCTTGCCATCTGCCAGCGCGCGGAGGATAACGGCTATGTCCATCAGATCACGAACATTGACGGTCAGGATAAGATCTTCGGCCTGTGCAACTGCGATGTAGGCGTTTGCTTTGCCCTGCGCACCAGCCAGTACTTCAACACCCCGAACCTCTCCGCCTCCGCCTACCGCGCCCATGTCAGCAAAGACAACTGTGTCGCCTGCGGCAAGTGCGTGGAAGTGTGTCCCGCCGGCGCTGTCAAGCTCGGCCAGAAGCTGTGCACCAAAAACGGCGAGGTGGAATACCCCCGGCAGGAGCTGCCCTCCGGCCTCAAATGGGGCAAGGATAAGTGGAACCCCAACTACGTCGTTGACAACCGTAAGAATTGTCATGAGTCCGGCACCGCCCCCTGCAAGACCGCCTGCCCCGCACATATCGCCATCCAGGGTTACATCAAGCTCGCCAAGGAAGGCCGTTATCTCGACGCTCTCAAGCTCATCAAGCAGGATAACCCCTTCCCCTCCGTCTGCGGCTATGTATGCAACCGCCGTTGCGAGGCCGCCTGCACCCGCGGTGCGCTCGACAAGGCTGTTGCCATTGACGAGATCAAAAAGTTCATTGCCGAGCAGGATCTCAAGAGTGAGGACCGCTACGTTCCCGATCCTCTCTACCGCCGTCCCATCGACAAGGGCTATGATCAGAAAGTCGCCATCATCGGCGCCGGCCCCGCGGGTCTGAGCTGTGCCTACTACCTCGCCCGCATGGGCTATTCCAACGTCACCGTCTTCGACCGCAACCCCGCGCCCGGCGGCATGCTCGTCATGGGCATCCCCAGCTACCGTCTGGACCGCAGCGCCCTCAAGGGTGAGATCGAGGTCCTCGAGAAGATGGGCGTCAAGTTCCAGATGAACACCGAGATCGGTAAGGACGTCACCATCCAGCAGCTGCGTGAGGAGGGCTATAAGGGCTTCTACGTGGCCATCGGCGCGCAGAAGAGCTCCAAGCTGCGCATTCCCGGCGAGGAGCTGACGGGTGTGTACGGCGGCGTGGACTTCCTGCGTGAGGTCAACCTGGGCAACAAGCCCGAAATCGGCGCCAAGTGCGCCGTCATCGGCGGCGGCAATGTCGCGATGGACGTCTGCCGTACCGCGGTCCGTCTCGGCGCGGAGACCTATGTGATCTATCGCCGCAGTGAGGCCGAAATGCCCGCTGATCCCGAGGAGATCGCCGAGGCAAAGGCCGAAGGCGTGAAGTTCTGCTTCCTCAACGCCCCGGCTGAGATTCTCGGAAATGACGGCAAGGTTTGCGGCCTCAAGGTTGAGCTGATGGAGCTGGGTGCGCCCGATGAGAAGGGCCGCCGCTCCCCTGTCGGCACCGGCAAGTTTGAGACCATCGAGGTCGATTCTGTCCTCGCAGCCGTGGGTCAGACCATTGACTGGGGCGGACTGGACGTCGGCGCGCTCAAGACCGGCAAGAAGGGCAACGCGATCGCCGATCCCGTCACCTATCAGACCGAGCAGGACGACATTTTTGTCGGCGGCGACGTATACACCGGCCCCAAGTTCGCCATCGACGCCATTGCCGCCGGCCGCGAGGGTGCCGAATCTCTCCACCGCTTTGTCAACGACGGTCAAAGTCTCACCGTCGGCCGTAACCTGCGCGAGTTCTATGAGCTTGATAAGAATAACATTGTCGTAAGCGTCGACAGCTTTGACAAGCCCGCGCGTCAGCCGATCCTGCACGACGCGGCCAAGGCCAAGACCTTCGAGCACGACCGTCTCACCTTTACCGCCGATCAGGTCAAGGCTGAAGCCAGCCGCTGCCTGGGCTGCGGCGTGAGCGTCGTGGACCCCAACAAGTGCATCGGCTGCGGCCTTTGCACAACCAAGTGCATGTTCGACGCCATCCATCTGGAGCGCGACGTCCCCGCCGCTTCCACCATGGTACGCGCCGAGGACAAGGTTGGCCCGATGCTCAAGCACGCGGCCAAGCAGACTGTGCGCATCATTCGTAAGGATAAGTAATGCACGAATTAGGAACAATCTATTATGTGATCGACACCGTCGAGAAGCTGATGGTGGAGCATGACCTCAAGAAGGTCAGCTCCATCACCCTTGAGGTCGGTGAGGTCAGCGGCATTATCCCCATGTATCTGACAGAATTCTGGGAATATGCCCGGGCCAAGACCGAGCATTTTCAGCAAACCGAGCTGAAGATCGAGGAACTCAAGGCTGTCACCTACTGTCAGGACTGCAAGCAGACCTATCCCACCATGCAATATGGCAAGGAATGTCCCCACTGCCACAGTCCCAACACCTTCCTTGTAACCGGTAACGAGTATAACATCAAGGAAATCGAAGCCATGTAGCAAATCCCCCGTCTCCGAGGAGACGGGGGTTTTTGCTGCTTGCTTTATTCGGTTCTGAGCGCTTCCACAGGGTCCTTCTTTGCCGCGAGTCCTGAGGGAATCAGGCCTGCAATGAAGGTGAGGAAGACGCTGATGGCCACAAGGCCGACGGCCCCCACCGCGGGCAGCGACGAATTGAGCGAGGCGATCCCGGTCAGATCATGCACGATCAAATTGATCGGGATATTCAGCAGCAGCGTCACGCCGATGCCAAGCAGCCCCGCAAAGAGACCGATAATGAAGGTCTCGGCGTTGAACACACGGGAGACGTCGCGCTTGGACGCGCCGATGGCGCGCAAAATGCCGATTTCCTTGGTCCGCTCCAGCACGCTGATATAGGTGATGATCCCGATCATGATGGAGGAAACCACGAGCGAGATCCCCACGAAAGCGATGAGCACATAGCTGATGACGTTAATGATGGAGGAAACCGATTTCATCAGCAGCGCCACATAGTCGGTGTACTCGATCTGATCGTCCTCATCCACGCCGTCGTTATAGACTTCAATGGCGTTGGCGATGGTGTCCTTATCTTCAAAGGTAGAGGCGTAGATGTTGATGGTGCTGGGGCTGTCCAGGTCGACATAGCCCAGCTTTTTCAGGTTCTGCTTGAGTGTACTCTCCGAGTATACCGGGGGCATGGCGTTGTCGTAGAGCCAGATATAGTCGTCGTCCTCCAGACTCAGCAGCTCAAAGTCCTTTGCCAGGGATTCATCGGACACATGGGCGTACATGTTGCGCATCTGTACCGCGTAGATTTCCTTGACCTGCTCGGCGATCATCTGCCGCACATAATCAAAGAGCGTGTCGTCGTCCATCTCCTCCAGGAACGAGCTGTAGCCCGGATAGTACTCCAGCACCATATCCTCGATATCCTTGCGGGTGGTGTCCTTCATCTGCTCGTCGATCTGCTCCTGCACATAGTCGTCCTCAGGGATGGTCATGTACTCCACATAGAGGTCGGCCAGCTGCTCGGTGTCGGCGTTTTGGATATAGTCCATGGCCGCTTCGATCTTTTTGGACTTGGTCAGCGCCTCGTCATTTTCATCCAGGAACGGCAGTCCGTTGAAGATATCATGCTCTGTGTCCTCAAGCTGGGCCTTGACCAGCTCCTTCTGATGCGCCTGCTCCACCACATATTCCACCAGACTGTGGGTGTAGCCGACCGCGCCACTGTTCATCATGCCGGAGAGCGCGTCCTCATTCTGGCGGATGATACCGACGATGTGAAGCTTGAGTCCGTTGTTAAAGAGGGTGCGCAGCCCGAGATCCTCGTCAGCTACCCAGACGTATTCTTCCTTCTCCTCGTCGTACTGGTACTCATCGGCGGGATAGATATAGCTGAAGCTCATGCCGCAGATATCCTCATAGCTCCAGCTTTCCACCTCAGTACGCAGGTTTTCCTGGTTGATGAAGGTCTCCATGTCGTCGGAGAGCGTGCCGCTGGCCTTGAGTCCCAGGGCATACAGTACAAGGTCTGAAACCTCATTGTTCCGATCCACCACCAGCACGACCTCGTCATAGCGTTCCGGCCACTTGCCGTAGACCAGATCATATTGGCTTTTCAGCAGCGGGTTGACCAGTTCCTCCCCTTCTCCCGGCAGCATCTCCTGCCAGGCGTTCATCACACTGTAAGCCGAACCGAAGGTGGAAAAATAGGAGCTGTAATCGCCGCCGAAGGTGGAGCTCATGGCGCTTTGGAGAAGCTCTGTGATATCGGTCTTCACGATCTCGCCGTCGGCGTCCTCGGCATAAATGTTCATATCGAGATCGTAAGAATACTGGATCGAGCTGATATGGGAGCTGAGCTCGCCGTCAGCGTTTTCCATATACTCCTTAAAGGATTTGAGGTTGTTGGTCTGCTTCTCGGCGGAGACCATGGAGTTCATCATCTCATAGAGGATCGTGCTGGAATACACCGCGTCCTTATCGTGCTGATTCTCCTCTGCCTCGGCCTGCACGCCCATGAGCGAGGTGATCATGCTGCTCATGTCCACGCTCTCGGCCTCGATGGTGATGGGATAGCTGGAGAGCGTATCCTCCTGTACCTTGTCGATGTAGTTTTGAATCCCGTTGGACAGGGACATGATCAGCGCGATGCCGATGATCCCGATGCTGCCGGCAAAGGCGGTCAGGATGGTGCGGCCCTTCTTGGTCAGCAGGTTGTTGGTGGAGAGCGAAAGCGCCGTGAGGAAGCTCATGGAGGTTTTTTCCGTCCGGGAAACACGCACCGCCTGCGCCTGCTCGGTGCTGCCGGATTCATACGGGTCGCTGTCGTCGGTAATCAGGCCGTCCTTCAGGCGGATGATACGGCTGGCGTAATCCATGGCGATTTCGGGGTTATGCGTGACCATGATGATCAGCTTATCCTTGGAGATTTCCTTGAGCAGCTCCATGATCTGGATGGACGTCTCCGTATCCAGGGCGCCGGTGGGTTCGTCGGCCAGCAGGATATCGGGATTGTTCACCAGGGCGCGGGCAATGGCCACGCGCTGCATCTGGCCGCCGGACATCTGGCTCG
Organism: Oscillospiraceae bacterium; assembly: GCA_017458085.1. Lineage (GTDB taxonomy): Bacteria > Bacillota > Clostridia > Oscillospirales > Oscillospiraceae > Limivicinus. The sequence goes on along the minus strand of JAFTGE010000082.1, from coordinate 4,234 downwards.
GCTTTTTGTTCAGCTGATCCCCCAGCCCCACCTTTTCCAGGGCCTCCTTCGCCCGCTGCCGCCGCTCCGCCGGTCCCACGCCTGACAGCGTCAGCGCCAGCTCCACATTGGAAAGCACCGTCTGATGCGGGATCAGGTTATAGGACTGGAACACGAAACCGATCGAGTGATTCCGGTAGGAATCCCAGTCGGCGTCGGTGAATTTCCGGGTGGACTTGTTGTTGATGATCAGATCCCCCGCGGTGTACTGATCCAGGCCACCGATGATATTCAGCAGCGTCGTCTTACCGCAGCCGGAGTGTCCCAGGATCGCCACGAACTCGCTCTCCCGAAATTCGAGATTGATTCCCTTGAGCGCGTGAACAGGTTGATCCGCAACAAGATAGTCTTTTTTGATATTGGATAATTTGAGCATGCCGATCCCTTCAATGCGAAGAATTATTTGACAAGGACCCCGTTGTGGGGTAATATAAATAAGCTTTGATATCAGCTTCCGTAGCTCAGCAGGATAGAGCATCCGCCTCCTAAGCGGAAGGTCGCGCGTTCGAATCGCGCCGGGAGTGCCAACCGCGGAGGCAGGAAATCCTGTCTCTGCGGTTTTTATTCAAGCTGAATTTTATCATACCACATTTTTTTTGCTTTGTCTTTAGACGCCAAAACTTTAATTTCCTGTTCACAATTGAAAGGCGGGTGAGGAAGATCAAACGAGTCGGATGGATCGACAGCTGTCGTTTCTTTGCCATTTTCGTCATCATGTTCACGCATTTTCTCTCGTCTCTCCGCCCGGACGCACTGCTTCTGTGGGAGCTGCCTCCCGGCCGTTACGTTCTCGGCGGACTGACGGGGAAGCTTTCCGTGGCCTTTTTCTTTGTGCTGCTCGGCTATTTTGCCTCGGCTCCCCGGCGCTTCACAGCGCGTGACTTCGGCCGCTACTGTCTGCATCGGTATACGCAGTTTTCCTTTTTTGTCTTCGTGACCACACTGCTGTATATTGCCGGGAGCTACGGCACGACCTGGGTTTTCCATACGCCGGATGAAGCTGCCTTTCGTGTCATTTCCGACGGCTTTCATGATAACCTCGTTTACCTTCTGCGGGATTCTTTCCTCTATGAGGACAGCTACAACGCCACCCTCTGGTGTATGCAGCAGCTGTTTCTGGCAAGTGTTCTCTGCCGCCTGCTTGCTTACCTTCCCGAAAGACTTTCAGCGGCCCTGCGCTTTGGCGTGGCGGGACTTCTGATCCTGCTTCTGATGCTGTTGGACAGCGCCTATTGCGTCTGGATCGCCGTCGCGGTTCTCGGGTATCTCCTCCGGCTGACCTTGCCCCTCTTCGATCACCGTCCCGCGCTGAAACGGCCGCTGCCGCTGACTCTGCTGTTTTTACTGGCTGTTGCCTGTATCAAGGCCCCGCTGCCTGAGTCCCCCGTTCTCTATTCGCTCCAGGGTGTCGGCTCCTTCCTGCTGTTGCTTGTCCTGTTCCACACGCCCTTTGCACAGCACCTGCTTTCGGCCTCCCCATTCCCCTGGCTTGGCGGCGTCTCCATGGGACTGTTTGTTGTGCACACTCCCCTCAACTCCCTGCTGTTCTCTGTGCTGGGCCGGCTTCTTCCGATGGATGGGCGCGCGCCTCTCCTGTTGGTTTTTCTTCTGTTTTTCGTATCCTTTTTCCTCTGCGTTCTGTGTGCCTGGCTCCTGCACCGGCTCTATGCCGTGCTGATTCAAAAAAATGCATAAACTAATACCGCGCGGAATCATCCGCGCGGTATTTCGTTCACTTAAACTTGCTCAGCAGATCGGAGATACGGTTAAAGAACCCGGAGACGGAGTCCACGACCTTCTTCACCGTCTGCGCAAAGCCCACAACCTTTGTTTTCGCGTCGGACACCTTGCGCAGGGTTCCCTGGATATCCTCCACCCGCTGCTTGAGCGCATCCGGCTCCAGTCCCTCCAGCGAGCGGCACAGATCGATCAGCTGACGGATCTGCGTTTCGGTGAGCGTCACGTTATACCGCCCGGCGATCTGGATGATCTCCTCACGGATCTCCGCGTCGGTCATCTGCTGGGTCTGATCCAGCATGAGCTTGAGTTCGTTGACGATGGAGGTCGAGTCCATGCTGCCGATCTCATTGGCAAGCTCTCCCGTGATCGTAAGCTCCTGGGTACTGACAAGCTTTGCCAGATCGTCCAGCTTTTTGCCCGTCATGTCCTCGTAGGCCTTGTAAATGCCGGTCAGCGCGGCGGTCCCGCTGACCTCGAAGGGCGCGGCAACAATAATATTCGCGTCTGTAATTCCGGCGGTGGCCAGGGCGCTGATATACATTTCGCCCGTGCACCAGGTAATGTTGCTTGTTGCGACGGACATGCCGCTGTTTTCCGGCAGCAGCTCCACATACACGCAGGAGATGGAGCGTGTACCGATCACGGCGTCATCCACATAACCCTGGAGCCACTGGCGTTCTTCGGCGTTGGTAACGTTCAGCTCGATCACGTCGCCGCGCCGGACGCCGAACATGGAATAGACGGCCGTGACCTGCTCCTCGTTCAGATCCGCGCCGATCACCGCACGGCTTTGATTCGTCTCGGCATAGGCCGTAACGGAAACGGACAGCACCGTCACAAGGGCCAGTACCATACACAGTATCTTTTTCATGTGTTAACTCCTTTCCCTGCCCATAAGACGACGCGGCAGCGCCTTTGTTCCCGTCGCTCTCTCTGGGCAGGTCCGCGGATAAGGTATCACAATTGACCGCACAGAACAATTCTTTTTTGTAAAAACTTTATAACGCATTTCTTGACGAACAAATTCTATCAGTATATACTTGCATCATACTGATCCAGTATATTACACAGGAGGTTAAACCATGAAAGTCATTGTTGCCAAGGATTATGCCAGTCAGTGTGCCGCCGGTGCGGATATAATTGAAGAAATCGTCCGCGCCAAGCCCGATTGCTGCCTCGGTCTCGCCACCGGTTCCAGTCCTGTGGGCATGTATCAGGAGTTGGCCCGCCGCTGCCGTGAGGAAGGTTTGGATTTCTCCCGCGTGAGCACCGTCAACCTCGACGAGTACATCGGCCTCGAGCCCACCCATGACCAGAGCTATCGCTACTTTATGGACAGCAATCTTTTCGACCACATCAATATCGACAAGAAAAACACCTACGTTGCCAAGGGCACCGGCGACATTGATGCCAACATTGCCGAGTTTCAGCAGGTCATCGCCAACAGCGAGGTTGAGGTTCAGGTTCTCGGCGTCGGCCCCGACGGTCACCTCGCCTTCAACGAGCCGGGCGAGCAGCTCTATTGGCACGCTCACCGTGAGGTGCTGGATGAGAGCACCATCGACGCCAACGCCCGTTTCTTTGCCAGCCGGGATGAGGTTCCCCGCTATGCCGTTACCATGGGCATGGGTGAGATCATGATGGCCAAGCGCCTGCTCATGATCCTCAGCGGCGCCAACAAGGTCGACGCGGCGCGTCAGCTGCTGATGAGCGACGCCATCACCACCGCCTGCCCGGCCACGCTCATGAAGCTGCATCAGGACGCCACCGTCATCATCACGCAGGAGCTTGCCGATCTGATCGGTTACCAGGCCTGATCCCCTTCACAGATTAAGAATCCACCGGCGAAGCCGGTGGATTTTCATATGCGGGCAAAGCCCTATGATACTAGCACGCGTGTCACGTCACGCAAGTACGATCCGCCAGCCGCGAGAGATTTGCTACTTGCTACCCGTAAACGGGTTTACCTTAGAAATTTGGCATCGTCAGTTGTTCTCCGGCTTTATCTTCGTCCAACTGATGGCGGATATATTCTTCTATCTTCTTTGCATTTTTCCCCGCTGTGTCCACATAGTACCTTCTGCACCAGAATTCTCGATTTCGATACTTGTACTTCAGTTCTGGGTATTTCTCGTAGATCATCAAGCTACTCTTTCCCTTCAGATATCCCATGAAGCTGGATACTGAAACCTTCGGTGGTATCTCTACCAGCATGTGTACATGATCTGGGCACACTTCTGCTTCTATGATATTGATCTTCTTCCAGTTGCACAGCGTCCGTAAGATTTCTCCTACCTCTCGCCGCTTCTCTCCATAGAATACTTTTCTCCGATATTTCGGGGCAAATACTATGTGGTATTTGCAATTCCAACTCGTATGCGCTAAACTATTTGTGTCGTTCATCTGAATGACCTCCCTTTGCCTTTTCTTGTGCAGTTGGCGGACCGCACTCCTA
>JAFTGE010000081.1 GCA_017458085.1 Oscillospiraceae bacterium | reverse complement strand
GGCGGCACTGGCCGCGACGCTTGCGCCCGAGCGCGTGCGGGTCGAGATGGAGCAGATGCTTTTATCCCCTCGGCCGGAGCTGATGCAGACCGCCATCGACGCGGGGCTGTTGGACGCGTACCTCTCCCCCGCTCCCGTTGCCGATTCGCTGCGGCGGCTTACCCGTCTGCCCAGGCAGGCCCGGGTGCGCTGGTGCGCCCTGTCCGTTTTGCTGGAGTGGGCAGTGGCCATCCCCTCGGTGGAAGATTTCCTTGCCGAGCTGCGTTTGGACAGGCAGACCACACGCTGCGCCGCGATCTGCTCCGCGCTGCTGTGGGAGAGCGCGCCGGAGACAGCCGCGGGCTGGAAGCGGCAGCTGCGCTGCTATGACGTAGAGCCGGTGGAATGCGCCGCCCGGTGCCGGGACGCGCTGCACGGGGGCCGCTCCCTCGCCGCCCTGAAGTCGGTGTTGGCCAGCGGGGAATGCTGGTCGCTGAAGGACCTCGCCGTGGACGGGGAGATCCTGTCGGCGCGGGGACTGCGCGGACGGGAGATCGGGCAGACACTGAGCCGGATGCTTGACCATGTGATCGAGCACCCGGAGGACAACGATTGGGAGCGGCTTTTGACGCTTTGGGAGGAACAGGCATGGACAGCTGGGAACAACTGAAACACGACTGCGCCGGCTGCCGCGGCTGCTCCCTGTGGGAGACACGGCATGAGCTGGTCTTCGGCGTTGGCAATGAGCGCGCCGAGGTCATGTTCATTGGCGAAGGCCCCGGCGAGCAGGAGGACAGGCAGGGCATCCCCTTTGTAGGTCCCGCGGGCAAGCTGCTGGACGACATGCTGACCATGATCGACCTGGACCGCAACCGGGTTTACATTGCCAACATCGTCAAGTGCCGCCCGCCCGGAAACCGCGATCCCCTGGGCGTGGAGCAGGACGCCTGCCGCGGCTGGCTTGACCGGCAGATCCGGCTGCTCGACCCCAAAATCATTGTGTGCCTGGGCCGCATCGCGGCCATGGGCATCATCAGCCCGGACTTTCGCATCACGCGGGAGCACGGCAAATGGTACGATATCGACGGCCGCCGCGTCATGGCGACCTACCACCCCTCGGCCCTGCTGCGCGATGTGTCGAAGCGGCCGGAGGCTTTCATGGATCTTCGCAGCTTGAGAAAGGAAATCAGAGCTGTCTGCGACAGCGTTTATGTATGATAGAATTTCATGCCATCACCCTTATGGACAAGGAATGGGTCGATCAGCATCTGCGGTGTGAAAACAGTCCCAGCGCGGACTTCAATTTCGGCAATATGTTCATCTGGGACGGGCATTACCGTCAGCTGATCTGCCGCTTTGGCGACCGGACGCTGACCAAGGTGCGCCGCCACGGTGAACCCTGCTTCGTCTTCCCCGTCGGCTGCGGGGCGCTGCGCCCGGCTATCGAGGCGCTGCGCGAATATGCGGCTGTGCGGGGCTTCCCGATGCTGCTGCGCGGCGTCACCGAGGCGCAGCGGGAGCGGCTGGAGCAGGAATACCCCGGCCGATTCACCTTCACCGAGGACGAAAAATACGCCGACTATATCTATGAGGCGGCGCGGCTTTCCACCTACGCAGGCAAGGCCCTGCACGGCAAAAAGAACCACTGCAACCGCTTTGAGGCCGAGCATGAATGGGAGTTCAAGCCCCTGACGCGGGAATTGATCCCCGCCTGTATGCATATGCTGGAGGCGTGGACGGCGGCCAACGCCGACCGCCTGGACGACAGCATCATCTACGAGCACGAGGCCATTGAGCGCGCCTTCACCTACTACGAGGCGCTGGGTCTTGAGGGCGGCGTTCTCTATGCCGACGGGAACCTGGTTGGCTTCTCCTTCGGAGAGATGACAAGCGCAGACACCTTCGATGTGCATGTGGAAAAGGCGGACGCCGCGATGAACGGCGCCTACCCCATGGTCTGCCGGGAGATGACAAGGCTGATGATGGCGCGGCACCCGGAGCTTACGTACATGAACCGGGAGGACGACATGGGTCTGGAGGCCCTGCGCACCTCCAAGCTGTCTTACAAGCCTGCTTTTATGGTGCGGAAATATATGGCCGCGTGGAATGATGCGTGATTTTACGATTCGTGAATATGTCTCGGCCGATGTGCCCGCCCTGTCCCTGCTCTGGCGGAAGGTCTTCGGCGACTCCCTGCGCCTGATCACAAGCTTTTTGGCGCAGCTGCCGCAGATGGGATCGGCCGTCGTCGCCGTGCGGGAGGGGAAGGTCGTCGGCGCGGCCAGCGTCGTCGACGGCTTTGGCCTGCTCGTGCCGGGCCGGAGGCCGCAGATCGTGGGCTACATTTACGCCGTGATGGTCGACCCCGACAGCCGCGGCCTCGGCATCGGCAAGGCGCTGACGCGGGAGGCGGCGGTGCTGGGACAGCGGCGCGGTGCGTCGCTGATCTGCACCCTGCCGGCAAGCGACGGTCTCTACGGCTGGTACAGAGAGGTGCTGGGCGTCGAGTGTGTGCTGCGCCGCACCCGCTATGAGACGGCGGCGGCGGACCGCGCGCCTGTCAAAGAGCTGACGGCGGCAGAATACCTGCTCTGGCGCAACATGCTGCTGCGCGTCAGGCCCCAGCTGCAGCCCATGCAGCCGGCCATGGAGTTTCAGCGGCAGTTTTGCAAGCTGCTGGGCGGCGGCCTGTACACCTGCGCCGGCGGTATCTGCGCGGCCTATCTGGATGAGGGCGTCTGCGTAATCAAAGAACTGATCTGCGCCGACGCTGACCGCGAGGACATTGCCGCCTCCGTCGGGAAGCTGCTGGGCACCGAACGGGTCGTCTATTATCTGCCCTCGGATACGGGCGAGCCCTACCTCGCCGCGCCGCCGGGCAGCGTTCCGGCCGACTGTGTGTGGAACCTCACCTTCGACTGAAATCCGCTCCCGGATTTTACAATTACGAAACAACTTTGCACTTATTTACGAAACATGTTTCGGGTAACATAATCCTTGCAAGCAACAGTTTTCATCTTTTTCATTTTGTCCTCATATCATAACGAAACGGAGCGGTCACCCCGCTCCGTTTTGTTGTCTTTCTTCTATTTTTCAATCACCACGCGGCTGCCGTGAATGGAGAGCTTGCCGCTGCAATAAAGGCTGACAGACTGGCTGAGGATGCGCCATTCGGCCTCCTCCAGCACCCGGCGGCCCAGCGTCTCGGGCGTGTCGTCAGGCTTGACGTCCACGGCGCGCTGCAAAATGATGCTGCCGACCCGACCGTCCCCATCGGCAAAGTAGGCCGTGGCGCCGGTGACCTTCACACCGCGGTCAAGCACCGCGCGCTGAATGTCCCCCTCATAGTCCTCAAAGGCCGGATACAACGCCGGGAAGGTGCCGATGATGCGGTTTTTGAACTGGTAAGGGATGACGCCCAGGGGCAGCTCATAGCCCGCGAGGATCACCAGCTCGATATCCATGTCCTTGAGCTTGTTGGCCACCGCCATGCTGTGGCTGGTCATGTTGGGGAACAGCTCCGGATCGACCACGTAGGCCGGAACCCCCGCGTTGAGCGCGCGCTTCATGGCGTACGCCTCTTTCCCCGACGATATGACCGCAACCAGCTCAAAGTCCGGTATTTCCTTAAAATACATGGAGTCCAGAATTGCCTGGAGCTTTGCCCCGTCCCCGGACACCAACGCCGCCGCTCTGACCATGTTTCTCTCTCACCCTGTTTCTCGGCCAACTCTTGTGCATCGGGAAAAATCCATGTATAATGTTTCCCGACTTTGGTATTATACTTTATCCGTCGGCGGCGGTCAAGCATCAGGAGGCGCAGTTATGACAGAAATTTATGTAATCCGACATGTCCAGGCCGAGGGCAACCTCTACCGTCATATGCAGGGGCACTGGGACGGCGACGTCACGCCGCTGGGCAGGCTTCAGCGGGACGCGCTGAGCCTGCACTTTCGGGATATCCCGGTCGACGCCGTGTACTCCAGCGATCTCTACCGCGCCCGGTTCACCGCCACCGCCGTCACCCGCTTCCACGACCTGCCCATTCAGACCGACGCGCGCCTGCGCGAGATCAACGTCGGCCCCTGGGAGACCGTGCCCTTTGCCAACGTGCTCCACGATGACCCGGAGCTGATCGAGACATTTATGCACGACCCGGAGCATTTTTCCATGGAAGGCGCGGAGACGTACCATCAGGTACAGGCGCGGGCCATGGAGTCGCTGGCCGAGATCGCGGCCTCCAACCCCGGCCGCACCGTCGTCATCACCAGCCACGGCGTCACCATCCGCTGCCTGCTGGCAAAGCTTTTGGGCGTCTCGCTCAATGATACCGAAGCCGTACCCATCTGCGGCAACACCGCCGTTTCCCATATTTTCTATGACAACGGCGTTTTCACCGTCGACTATCTCAATGACAGCTCTCACCTGGGGCAGGCAGAGAGCCCGCGTGGGCGGGACATGACCTCCCTGCGCCATGTCTGTGTCGACCCGGCCCGGTGCCGGGAGACCTACATCGACTGTTATGCCGACGCATGGCGGGCCGCGCACGGGAGTCTCGCTGGCTTTGATGGGGAGATCTACTACCGCGCGGCGCTGGACCATTACCGGGCCGACCCCGAGTCCGTTATGCTGCTGTACGAGGGCGAAACGCTCGCGGGGCTGGTCGACCTGGACACGCGGCGGGGCGCTCACTTAAACTACGGCTGGGTGACGCTGCTGTACCTGCGGCCCGAATACCGCGGCCGCGGTCTGGGGGTACAGCTGCTGGGCCGGGCGGTGGCTCATTACAAGCAGCTCGGACGCACGGCGCTGCGGCTGCATGTATCCGAGGATAACACGGCGGGGCTGGCCTTCTATCGCAAATGGGAGTTTGAAGACCTCAGCACCGCGCCGGGTTCCCAGGGCCGGCTGCTGCTGATGGAAAAGAAGCTGCGGAGGCCGGGCCATGGGGATGTATGACCGCCAAGCGCACATTCTGCGCCCCGCCATCGAACCGGGCAGGCGCGTGCTGGTCACCTCCGACATCCATGCAAACCGCCCCTATTTTCACGGGCTGCTGGATAAGGTCGGCTTTTGTGACGACGATCTGCTGATCATTGACGGCGACTTTCTGGAAAAGGGCCGGGAGAGCCTGGCCATACTGCGCGAGATCATGGCCATGCACCGGCGCGGCAATGTCATCACCGTCATGGGCAACTGCGACGATTGGGCCGCTATCTTCACCGACAGCGGCCCCTGGCTCGACCGGATGCCCCACTATATGCGCTGGCGGAAAAGCGGGCTGCTGTGGGATATGGCGCTGGAGCTGGGTTACGATCCGGCGAACCTCACAGACGTGCGGGGCTTTCGCCGCGCGCTCGGTGAACACTTTCCCGATGAGTTTGCCTTCCTCGCCTCCCTGCCCCAGGCGGTGGAGACGGAGAAATTCATCTTCGCCCACGCCGCGGTCTACCCCGACAAGCCGCTGGAAGCGCACACCGTGGGGGAGCTGTTGCGCTGCGACGCCTTTTATAACCTGGGCTATTCCTTTGACAAGTGGGTGGTTGTCGGCCACTACCCCGTGATGCTCTACGGGGAAAGCATCGTCTGCGCCAACCCCATCATCGACCGCGAGCGTCACATTATCAGCATCGACGGGGCCTGTGTGCTCAAGGACGACGGGCAGCTCAACTGCCTGATCCTGCCGAGCATCGACAGCGACGACATCTCCTTTGCCGCCTACGACCCCTTCCCTGTGCGGCATGTCAAAAGCGATCAGGCCGCCTCGACGCGCTCTTACTACATCCGCTGGGGCGACAGCCGGGTGCAGGTGCTCCGGCGCGGGGAGGAATTCTCCCGCTGCCGCCACGTGCGCACGGGCTATGAGATGGACATTCTGACCAAGTACCTGTTCGAGCCGGGCGAATTTACCGACTGCAACGACTGCACGGACTATGTGCTCCCGCTCAAGGCCGGCGACGCGGTCAGCGTGGTGGAGGAGACCTCGCGCGGGTATTTCGTCAAGCACGAGGGCGTATCCGGCTGGTACTTTGGAGAATTGGAGTAAGCCGATGGACAGGGTGGTTTTCTGGCTGCCGCCGCTATGGATGGCGGTGATGAGCCTGGCACTGTTTTTTACCATGGGCAGCGACAAGCGCCGCGCCATCGACGGACGCCGCCGGGTGCCGGAGACGCGGCTGTTCGCGCTTGCCCTGCTCGGCGGCGCGCCCGGCGGACTCCGGGGCATGTACCGCTTCCGGCACAAGACCAAGCACTGGTACTTTGTGGTCGGCTTTTGGACGCTGACAGTCTTGCAGCTGGCAGGACTCGCGGCGTGGTATATCTATCTGCGGCTTGTCTATGTATAGTCAACGACAGAGGAGCGTGCTCCTCTGTCGTTGTGTTTCTGATTTTTCGCGTTTGCGAAGAATCATTTAAATCCGTTTTTTGCGGGGACATGCGCCTCGCAAAAAACACTTCCCAGCCTGCAAACGTGCGCGTGAAACGCGTGCGCTGCAGCAGGCTGCAAGGCTCGGCAAAGCGCTTGCGCTTTGCCGAAAAGTTACATTTCCTCGTCGGTGATGGCGTCGCTGCGGAACAGCAGCGAGATGCACCACAGCGCCGACAACCCCACCAGCGTGTAGATGACACGGCTGGCCGTGGCCGTCTGGCCGCCAAACAGCCAGGCCACCAGGTCAAAACGAAACAGGCCGATGCTGCCCCAGTTGATGCCGCCGATGATGGTCAGCACCAACGCGATGCGATCCATAAGCATACAGACAAGCTCCTCTCACAAATTGATTCCCTGCTATTGTGCCCGGACGCGGCGGGAATATACCCGCAGGTTTTAAAATTTTTTTGCCCTTCGACAAAACTAGTGCCGCTGCGACCGCGCTCGCTCTTTACAAGTTTGTCCCGGCGTGCTATGCTTTGCTCACAGCTTATCCAATGGGCCTTTCAAAGGGAAAGGCCGCGGCTCATATCTTTATCCCAAACCCTGTTACGGGCGGACCGATTTCCGGTTCGCTCTCTTTTTTTCTTAAATTCCGATAATTTCAGAATTTGCCTGTAGATTTTTGCCGAAAGATCATGTATTATAGAAACAATATTATGTAAAGTTCTCTGCGAGGCTACGGGATATGAAAATCTTAATTGTCAACGGCTCTCCGCGGGGCCGCTTCAGCGTGACGCTGCAGAGCTGCCTGTACCTGGAAAAGCGCTTTCCCCGCCACAGCTTTGAATATCTGAACGTGGGCGCGGGCATCGCCGCCTTTGAGCGCGATATGGCTCCCGCTGCCGCGGCCTTTGCCCGGGCGGAGCTGGTCATCTTCGCCTATCCGGTGTATACCTTTCTGGTCCCCTCTCAGCTGCATCGCTTTGTGGAGCTGATGAAGGAGCATAAGCTTGCGGTCAAGAACCAGTTTGTGACGCAGCTGTCCACCTCCATGCATTTTTACGACATGACAGCCCACCGCTTTCTGGACGAAAACTTCCGCGACATGGGCATGCGCCCGATCAAAGGGCTCTCGGCCGGGATGGAGGATCTGCTTGGGGAGCATGGGCGGCGTGAGCTGGAGGATTTTTTGGAATACGCGGTGTTCTGCGCGGAAAACGGCATTTGGGACAAGGACATCCCCGCGCGAGCCGCCGTCGAGCCGCCGGTCTATGAGTGCTCTCTCGAGCCCTGCAAGAAGCAGGAGGGCTTCGACACGGTCATCGTCGGCGACCTGCGTGAGGGAGACGAAAGTCTGCGCGCGCTGATCAAGGATTTTGGCGCGGCCTATCCCTATAAGACCCGCTTTGTCAACCTCGCGGACTTTGCCTTCAAGGGCGGCTGCCTCGGCTGTCTCAACTGCGCGATGAGCGGCAGCTGCGTGTACAAGGACGGCTTTGAAACGCTGCTGCGCGATTCGATCCAGTCCGCCGACGCCATCGTCTATGCCTTTACCCTGCGCGACCACAGCATGGGCGCGCGCTTTAAGATGTTCGACGACCGGCAGTTCTGCAACGGCCACCGCACCACCGCCGAGGGCAAGCCCTTTGCCTACATCTGCCTGGGCGACTGCGCGCAGGAGGAAAACCTCATGACCGTGCTGCGCGCCCGTGCCGACGTGGGGCACAGCTTTCTGGCAGGCGTGGCCAGCGACGCCGAGAGCATTCGGGACGTGACAGCCCGGCTTGCCTGGGCGCTGGAGCACAAGTATAATCCGCCGCGCAGCTTCTACGGCGTGGGCGGTATGAAGATCTTCCGCGACCTCATTTGGGTCATGCGCGGCATGATGCGTGAAGATCACCGTTTCTATCGCAAGCACGGGCTGTACGACTTCCCCCAGCGGCGCTGGCCGCGGATGCTGGGCATGGGTCTGCTCGGCGCCGTGATGCGCTCCAAACGCCTGCGGCGGCTGGTCGGCGGGCGGATGAACGAGGGGATGCTCGCCCCTTACAAAAAAGTTCTGGATGAGATGTGAGGCGCCGGACATATGAGCGTTTTTGTCATGAAGCTGATCGCGGTGCTGTCCATGATCACCGACCACCTCGGCTACTTTCTCTCCCCCCTGTATATCCCGCGCGGCGTCTATTACGTCATGCGCTCCATCGGCCGCATCGCCTTCCCGGTCTACTGCTTTCTGATCGTCAACGGCTATGAGAAGACCCATGACGTCAAGGGATACCTGACCCGGCTGGTCACCTTCGCGGCGATTTCCCAGGTTCCCTTCGTGCTGACCTTTGACGCCAATCCCTACATTCCCGGCCTTGGCCTGTCTGTCACGACGCTGTATGCGCCATGGCTGTGCCTGGCGCTGCTGGCCGTTGTTGCGGCAGGCTGGCTTCTGGGCGTGCGGCGGGATGGGAGCGTTCTATGGCCGGTGCTGGCCCTGGGGCTCGGGATCGTCACGCTGCGCTTTGACGGGGTCAAGCTGCTCAGCGAGGAGATGAACGTGTTCTACACCCTCGCGCTGGGCCTTGCGGCGGTGGCCGTCCTGGATCACGCGCTCAGGCCCGCGCGCGATTTCAAGCGGCTGATCCCCCAGGCGCTGGCGCTGGCGGCGGCATTGCTGCTGGTGCGCGATTACGCCGATTACCGCTGCCTCGGGATCGCGCTGATCGTGGCGCTGTACCTGTGCCGCGAAAGACGCTGGACCCAGGCGCTGATGATCGGCCTGTGGGTCGCGGCGGAGTACATTCTGCCGGGCATGCGGCTTTCTTACATTGTGTGCGCGGCGCTGGGCATGGTGCCGGTGCTGCTGTATAACGGCAAGCTCGGAAAGCCCATGAAGCGGATCTTCTACTGGATCTACCCCCTCCATCTTCTGATTCTCGGCATTCTGACACAGCTGAGCTGAGCGCACATTGAACGGGGCCGCCAATAGCGGCCCCGATTTCGCGTTTTTTCTTGTAAACAGGCCGCAATTATGCTATGATAAATTGATTTATTATCGTCACATAGGAAGGAAGCCTGCCATGTATCGCAGATTCGTCAAGCGTGCTTTGGACATCCTGCTCTCGGCGGTCGGCACGCTGGTGCTGTCCCCCCTGTTTCTGGTGATCACCGCCGCCATCAAGGCCGAGGATCACGGCCCCGTGTTCTTCAAGCAAAAGCGCGTGGGCATTCACAAGAGCTATTTCAACATTCTCAAGTTCCGCACCATGCGCGTGGACACACCCCACGACATGCCCACCCATCTGCTGGCCGATCCCGACCGGTGGATCACCCGCGTGGGCCGCTTCCTGCGCAAAACCAGTTTGGACGAGCTGCCGCAGATCCTGCAGATCCTGACGGGCAAAATGAGCGTAGTCGGCCCCCGCCCGGCGCTCTGGAACCAGTATGATCTCATCGCCGAGCGCGACAAGTACGGCGCCAACGACGTGACCCCCGGCCTCACCGGCTGGGCCCAGGTCAACGGGCGCGACGAGCTGGAGATCGACGTCAAGGCCCGCTACGACGGCGAGTACGCCGAGAAGCTCAGCTTCGGGCTGGACGCGAAGATTTTCCTGATGACCATTGTCAACGTCCTGCGTCACCGCGGCGTGGTGGAGGGCGGCACCGGCGCGATGAAGGAGGCGGCGAAATGATCCTGGCCGTTACCGGCATCACCGGGCACTCCGGCGGCTTTCTGCTGCAACAGCTGATCGACAACCGCTTTGACGGGACGCTGCGCTGCCTGGTGCGCGCCAGCTCCGACACCGCGGCGCTGGACACCTCGGGTCTGCGCGTGGAAAAAATCGTCGGCAGCACGAAGGAGCCGGAGGATCTCTACCGGCTGGTACAGGGCGCGGACACGGTGCTGCACATCTCCGGCATCTGGGAGACGCCCGCTCTCCTGCGCCAGATCGAGCGCGCCGGTGGGGTGAAGCACGTGGTGCTGGTGCACACCAGCGGCGTCTACTCCAAGCACAAGATGGCCTCCCAGGTCTATAAGGACATTGAGGCGGACATGCAGCAGTTTCTCGACCGCGGCATGAACGTCACCATTCTGCGCCCCACCATGATCTTCGGCGACCTGCGCGACCACAACATCTCCAAGTTCATCCGCATGGTCGACCGCTTCCCCGTCATGCCGCAGATCGACGGCGGGCGCGCCCCGGTGCAGCCGGTCAACGCCCGCGACCTCGGGCAGGCCTACTATAAGGCCGCCATGCGTGAGAAGCTTCCCGAGCTGTGCTACATCTGCTCCGGCGAACGGCCCGTCTCCGTCCGGGAGCTTTGCGCGCTCATCGGGCAGTACCTCGGCAAGCGCACCCGCTTTGTCAGCGTGCCCATGGGCGTGGGCGTGGCCGGGGCGAAGGTCCTCAAGGCCGTGACCGGCGGGAAAAAGGATCTGGTGGAGAAGGTGCTGCGCCTCGGGGAGGATCGCAGCTTCAGTCACGAGGCGGCATACCGCGATTTCGGCTATGAGCCGGAGCCCTTTGAGATCGGCCTGAAACGCGAGGTGGAGGAGTATCTGGCCCATGGCAGAACGTAAAACCATTCTCTTTCTTTCCAATCATTTTATTACGCTCTATAACTTCCGGCGGGAGCTGATCACGCGCCTGCTTCAGCGCGGCCACCGGGTCGTGCTGGCCATGCCCGCCATGGAGGAAAATCAATATTTTCAGGACCTGGGCTGTGAGATCATCGCCACGCCCATGTCGCGGCGCGGCATGAATCCCAGCGAGGATCTGAAGCTGCTGCGCCAGTATAAGCGCATCATGCGCGCGCTTCGGCCCGATGTTATTTTCAGCTACACCATCAAGCCCAACGTCTATGGCTGCATGGCCTCCAACGCCCTGGGCCTGCGGCAGGTCTGCAACATTACCGGCACCGGCGCCACCTTCTTAAAGGAGACCCCCCTGGCCGCGCTGGTGCGCCTGCTCTACCGCCTGTCCCTGCGCCGCTGCTACAAGGTGTTCTTCCAGAACAGCGGGGACCGGGATTACTTCAAAGCCCACGGCATGGTCGAGGATAACTGGGCCCTGCTGCCCGGCTCCGGCGTCAACCTCAGCCAGCACGCGCTGACCCCCATGCCCGACGACGGGGAGATCCGCTTCATCTACATCGGCCGCGTCATGGCCGTCAAGGGGATCGAGCAGTATCTGGACTGCGCCAAAGCCATCCGCGAAAGGCACCCCAACACCCGCTTCTACATGGCGGGCTTCATCGAGGAGGAGCGCTACCGGCCCGTCATCGAAGACTATAACGCCAGGGGCATTGTGGATTTCCTCGATTTTCAGAAGGATATCGACGCCTGGATCCGCCGCTGCCACTGCACAGTGCTGCCCTCTCTGGGCGGCGAGGGCGTGCCCAACGTGCTGCTGGAATCGGCGGCCACGGGGCGCGCATGCATTGCCTCCGACGTCAACGGCTCCCGCGAGGCGGTGGACGACGGCGTGACCGGTTGGCTCTTCCCCGCCGGGGACAGCGCCGCGCTCATCGACCGGGTCGAGCGCTTCCTCGCCCTGTCCGGGGAGGAGCGGGCGCAGATGGGTCTGCGCGGCCACGAGAAGATGGCGCGCGAATTCGACCGGGAGATCGTCATCTCCCGCTACATACAGGAGGCGGAACAGTGAACAAGTATCTCAGGGGCCTTGTGGTGATCCCCACAGGCGCTGTCAAGATGGGCCTGCTCAAGCTTTTCCACGGCGGGAAGTTCCGCGGTCCCGCTCTCTGCCAGATCTCCCCGCATACGGAGGTCACCGTCGAGCACGGCGCGGCGCTCTCCATCGGCGGCGGCTTTAAGATGCGCGACGGGGCCAAGCTCCGCGTGCGCCGCGGCGCGGTGTGCAGGCTTGGGAAAAACGTCTCCCTCAACTCGAATAACTTTCTGGTCTGCCGGGACAGCATTTCCATCGGCAACGACGTGATGCTCTCCCCCAACGTCCAGATTTATGATCACGACCACGACTACGCCGCCGACGGCGGCATCGGGGCCGGAAAATATAAAACTGCCCCCGTTACGATCGGCAGCAATGTCTGGATCGGGGCCAACACCGTTATCCTGCGCGGCACCACCATCGGCGATAACTGCGTCATCGCCGCCGGTTCCGTCGTGCGCGGCGAGATCCCGGCAAACAGCGTGGTATATCAAAAGCGGGAAACGGAAATCAAAATCCGAGAGGTTTGACATGATCCGCATTTTGCAGATGATCGGCAGCCTGAATGTGGGCGGCTCGCAGACCATGATCCTGAATATCTACCGCAACATCGACCGGAGCCGTATCCAGTTCGACTTTGTGCTCGACCACCCGGACGAGACCTATTTTGCCGAGGATGTCAAGGCGCTGGGTGCGCGCATCTACACCATGCCCGTCTTCAGGGGCACCAACGCCGGAGAGATCAGGCGCGACTGGAACAACTTCTTCTACACCCACCCGGAATACCGGGTGCTCCACTCCCATGTGCGCAGCTACGCCTCCCTGTACCTGCCGGTGGCCAGGCAGCACGGGGTCAAGACCATCATTCACAGCCACAACACCTCCAACGGCAGCGGCATGACCGCCATGGTCAAAAACGCCCTGCAGCGGCCGCTGCGCGATCAGGCGGACATTCTCATGGCCTGCTCCACCGAGGCGGGCGAATGGCTCTACGGGAAGAAGGCCTGTCAGAGCGACCGCTTTGTCTTCCTACCCAATGCCGTGGACACCCGGCGCTTTCGCCCGGATGAACAGCGCCGCCGGGCTGCCCGGCGGGAGCTGGGGCTGGACGGGCGGCTGGTGATCGGCCATGTGGGACGCTTCAACGAACAGAAAAACCACGGCTTCCTGCTGGAGGCTTTTAAGCTCGTCCATGACAGAAATCCACGCGCCGCCCTGCTGCTGGTGGGCGAAGGGCCGCTGCAGCTGGAGATGGCGCAGAAGGCCGTGGACTTGGGGATTGCCGAGGACGTCATCATGACCGGCAACCGCAACGATGTGCCGGAGCTGCTGGCCGCGATGGATGTTTTCGCCTTTCCCTCCCTGTTTGAGGGGCTGCCCGTGACGCTCATTGAGGCGCAGGCAGCGGGGCTGCCCTGTGTGATCTCCGACGCCATCACGCGCGACGTGGACATCTCCCCGCTCATCGAGCGCCTGCCGATCGACAGCGCCGAGGCTTGGGCCGACGCGCTTTTGGAAAAACGGGAACACCGCGACGTGACGCGAGATATCGTCCGCGCGGGCTTTGACGTGCAGGCTTCGACCCAGAGAATCAGCGAGCTGTACACCCGGCTTGACCGGCAGGCACGGGAGGACGCGCGATGACCGAGAATAAAACCTTATTGTTCTATATCAACGCCCTGCACCACGGCGGGGCTCAGCGGGTCATGGTACAGCTGGCCGGGCGCTTTGCCGAGGCCGGTTGGCGCGTGGTGCTGGCGACCTCCTTCCGGGAGGCCGAGGAATATCCCGTCCCCGACGGTGTGGAGCGCGTCTCCATTGAAGACGCGCAGATCGTTCAATCCTCCGTCAAGCGCAACCTGAGCCGCATCCGCGCCCTGCGCGCGCTGTGCGTGAAGATCCGCCCTGCGGCGCTGATCTCCTTCATGGCCGAGCCGAACTTCCGCGCGGTGCTGGCGACCCGGGGCCTCAAGGTGAAGACCGTTGTCTCGGTGCGCAACACCCCGGAGAAGGAATATGCCGGACGTCTTTTCCGCTTTGTCGGAAAGCACGTCCTCCCGCTGGCTGACGGCTGTGTGTTTCAGACCGAGGACGCAAAACGCTGGTTTCCCACGCGGCTTCAAAAGAAGTCCGCGGTCATTATGAACCAGGTGGACGGGCGCTTTTTTGACGGGAAGTACGCCGGGGAACGCCGCGATGTGGTCACGGTGGGACGGCTGACAGAGCAGAAGAATCAGGCCATGCTGATCCGCGCTTTTGCTAAGGCTCCCGACCGGGGGGACCGCCTCGTCATCTATGGCGAGGGCGAGAAGCGCGGCGAGCTGGAGGCCCTGGTCAAAGAGCTGGGTCTGGAGGGCCGGGTGCTGCTTCCGGGGATCAGCCACGATGTGGCGGAGGATATCCGTGGTGCAAAGCTCTTTGTGCTGCCCTCCGACTACGAGGGGATGCCCAACGCCCTCTTGGAGGCCATGGCCCTGGGGCTGCCCTGCATTGCTACCGACTGTCCCTGCGGAGGCCCGGCGGCGGTGATCCGCGACGGTGAAAACGGTCTGCTGATCGGCGTGGGGGACGAGGAGGCCCTGACCGCGGCGCTGACAAGCCTGCTGCGGGACAGCGACGGACGCGAGCAGCTGGGCCGCGCCGCCCGCAGAAGCGCCGAGAGCTTCCGCCCGGAGGCGATTTTCAGGCAATGGGAGAGCTATATACAGCAGGTTATTGAGGAGAAAACGACATGAGTATCGAGGGTCTGAAGTATTATCTGCACAAGCGCGGGGGGCTGTTCTTCTTTCTCGCCAGCCGCGGCTTGATGAACCGGATGTCGGACGAGGCGTATCTGAAGAAGGTGTTCAAGTATTCCCTGGGCTATGAGTTGAACCTGGACGATCCGAAAACCTACAACGAAAAGCTCCAGTGGCTCAAGCTGCATGACCGCAACCCGCTGTATACCCAGCTGGTCGACAAATATGAGGTAAAAAAATATATTGCCGATAAGATCGGCAGCGAGTATGTCGTGCCCGTTCTGGGCGGGCCCTGGGACAGCGTGGACGAGATCGACTTCGACGCGCTGCCCGAGCAGTTCGTGCTCAAATGCACGCATGACAGCGGCGGCATCGTAATCTGCCGCGACAAGGCCAGCTTTGACGCCGAGGCAGCGAAGGCAAAGCTGCGCAAGCGTCTCAAGCGCAATTTCTACTGGGCCGACCGGGAATGGCCGTACAAAAACGTCAAGCCCCGTGTGTTTGCCGAGGCCTATTTGGAAAACGCGCAGGGTGAGTTGCCCGACTACAAGTTCTTCACCTTTAACGGCCAAGTGCGGCTGTTGTATATCGCCACCGGCCGCAACAGCGCTGACGGCACAAAATGCGATTATTATGACGAAAATTTCTGTCATCTCAACTATGTGCAGGGCCATGAGAATGCCCCTGTCCCGCCGGAAAAACCCCGCTGCTTTGAACAAATGAAGGCTTTGGCATCCGTCCTCGGAAAGGACTTCTGCCAGGTGCGCGTCGACTTTTTTGAGGCAGACGACCGGGTCTACTTCGGTGAGTTCACTTTCTTCCACTGGGGTGGGCTGGCCCCCGTTGATCCCCCGGAATGGGACGAAACACTGGGTTCTTGGGTCACCCTGCCGGAGCGCAGCGGCAGCTGATGCCACCAAGCCCACGGGAGGTACACTATGGAAAAACAACGAGAGTTGAAGCGGTCCCTGTCCCCGCTGAATGTGTGGGCGCTCGCCTTCGGCTGCATCATCGGCTGGGGCGCCTTTGTGATGCCCGGCAACACCTTCCTGCTCAAGGCCGGTCCTCTCGGCACAGCAATCGCCATGGGCTGCGCCGTGATCATTATGTTCCTGATCGCGGTCAATTACAGCTATATGATCAATCGCTTTCCTGTGGCGGGAGGAGAATTCACCTTCAGCAGCAAATCCTTCGGCCGGGTGCATGGTTTTATCTGCGCCTGGTTTCTGTGCATCTCCTATCTGTCTATCGTGCCTCTCAACGCCACGGCCCTGGCTCTGCTCAGCCGCAGCCTGCTGAGCAGTGTCTTTCAATTTGGCTTCCACTACACGGTTGCCGGCTATGACATCTATCTCGGTGAACTGCTGCTGGCTGTCGCGTCCCTGGCGATATTTGCCTGGCTGAATATCCGCGGTGCAAAAATGGCCGGCGCCTTTCAGACCCTTCTGGCGATGCTGCTGGTCCTCGGCGTTGCGGTGGTCGCGATCGCCGCGCTGCTCAGCCCCGCTGCAAGCGCCGATCATCTGCGTCCCGGCTTTGTTCCGGACCGCAGCCCACTCGTCTGCGTGCTGTCGGTGCTCGCGGTGGTGCCCTGGGCCTTTGTCGGCTTTGATACCGTTCCCCAGGCCATTGAGGAGAGCGACTTTTCCCCGGTCAAGACACGCTTGATCCTGTTTGTCTCAATCCTCTTCGGCGCCGCTGTGTATGTTGTCAACAACACCGTCACCGCCGCGGTCGTCCCCGACGGCTATACCAATTGGTACGCCTATATCAGCGATCTTGACCGGCTGTCCGGCCTGCCGTCGCTGCCCACTTTTCACGCCGCCTATCAGCTCCTGGGCAGCGCCGGGCTGACCTTTCTCGGTCTGGCGGTACTTGCGGCGATCCTCTCCGGCATCATCGGGTTTTATATGGCGACCTCCCGCCTGCTGTACTCTATGGCCAAGGAGAAGGTGCTTCCCCGCTGGTTTGCAGCCCTGCACCCCGTCTACCGGACGCCGGCCAACGCCATCCTCTTTGTGCTGGTTGTCTCGCTGGTGGCTCCCTTTTTCGGGCGCACGGCGCTCAACTGGGTGGTGGACATGTCTTCTACCGGGGCGGCTGTCGGATACGGCTATACCTCGGCCGCGGCACTCAAGCTCGCGCTGGCGGAAAAACGGCCGTCCATGGTGGCCTGCGGCCTGCTGGGTCTGCTCTTCTCCATTGTCTTCTGCGTGCTGCTTCTGGTCCCCCTGCCGATGTTTGACTGCTCCCTTTCCCGGGAGAGCTATATCTGCCTGATCATATGGGTCTTCCTCGGCAGTGTGTTTTACCTGACCGCCGGAAGGTCCGGTTCCAAAGTCTGACAGAAAGGGTGAGGCTTGTTTATGAGCGACAGCGTGTCATTCAGCATCCTTGTCCCGGTCTATAATGTCGCGCCCTATCTGCGCCAGTGCGTGGATTCGGTGCTGGGGCAGAGCGATCCGCGGTTTGAGCTGCTGCTCGTCGACGACGGGTCGACGGACGAAAGCGGCGCCATCTGCGACGAATATGCCGCGCGGGATAAGCGTGTGCGCGTTTTCCACAAGGCCAACGGCGGGCTCATGAGCGCCCGGCGCTGCGCCATCGAGCGCGCCGGAGGGGACTACTGCGTCTTTCTCGACTCGGACGATTATCTCGAACTGAACACGCTGGAGACCCTGCGCACGGCCATTGACGTCTCCGGGGCCGACTGCGTGATTTACGGCTTTCGGTGGCTCAAGCCCAGCGCGACCGAAACGGTACGCTGCGACGCAGCGCTTTGTTCCCGGCTGATCACCGACAAGCGTGCGGTGCTCAACACGCTGCTCAATGACGATTCCTACAACTCGCTCTGCCGCAAATGCGTCAGGCGCAGCTGCTTCGACGGGCGGGACTTTTCCCCCTTTTTCCACATCAAGCGCGGGGAGGACCGCATTCAATCCACCGAGATCCTGGAAAATGCGCAAAGCTTCTATTTCCTGCCCGATACGCTGTACAACTACCGCGTCAATGACAGCAGCATCACCCACACGGTGAGCTTCGACGGCTACCGGGCCGACTACACCGTGGACGAGCAGGTGCTGGAGAGCTTACGGCGCATGGCGCTGTTCACGCGGGCCGACTATGACCGGCTGCGCAACCACCTGCTGGACACGCTGGTCATCGAGCTCAAGCGCATCTGCCGCTATTGCTCGGACAAGGCCAACAGCTTCCGCGCGATGGACAGCGTGCGCTCGGCGCCGTTTTTCCGCGAATTTCTGCGGGAGGGCTACCGCCGCGTGCCCGCACCCGAGGGGCAGCAGCCGCCGTCCCGCGTGCGGCGGTTTTTCAATCGGCTGGCCGTGTATCTGCTGCGGCGCGGCAGACTCGGCGCCCTGTATTTTCTCAACACACGCGTCTACCGCGCACGATAAGCCACAGAAAGGCATACCATGGAAAAAGCGACCGTTGTCAAATCCCTGATATACAAATTCACAGAGCGCTTCGCCGTCAAGGGCATTGGCCTTGTGATCAACATTGTGCTGGCCCGACTGCTCGCGCCGGAGGTATTCGGAGAGGTGGCGCTGCTGACGGTGTTTACCGACCTGTCGCTCACGCTGATCGAGGGCGGACTGAACACCGCCCTGGTGCAGAGCCGCCAGGAAACGGACGACCGGGACTATTCCACCGTGTTTTATATCACCGTCGTTCTCTCGCTTGTGATGATCGCCCTGCTGCAGCTGGCGGCCCCGGCCATTGCGGGCTATTACAAAAGCCCCGACCTGATCCGTCCGCTGCGCGTCTTCTCTTTCTCGCTGCTGTTCAGCTCCTTTAACTCCATTCAGGTGGCCCATATGCAGCGGGAGATGCGCTTCCGGGAGATGATGTTCTGCAATCTGGCCGCCACGGTGATCGCCGGCTCCCTCGGGATCTTCCTGGCCTGGCGCGGGGCCGGTCTTTGGGCGCTGTTGCTGTACTTCTTTGCCCAGATTGCCGCGTCCAGCTTCGCGATGCTGACGGTGCTGCGCTGGTTTCCGCACAGCCGCTTTTCCGTCGACAGCGCCAGGCGTCTCTACGGCTTCGGCATCAAGATGCTGGCAGCCTCCATCATTACCACCGTTTACAACAATATCCGTCCCCTGATTATCGGCCGGAAATTCTCCGCCACCGACCTCGGCTACTATAACCGCGGACAGGTTTTTTCCACCACTGTGTCCATGAATCTGGACTCCGCGCTGCAATCGGTCATGTTCCCGGTGCTCTCCCGCTCCCAGGATGATCCCGCGCAGCTGCTCGGTATCCTGCGGCGGATGAAAGGACTTGGCAGCTTTATCATCTTTCCGGTCATGCTGGGCATGGCCGCCGTGGCCGAGCCCATGGTGCGCCTGCTGCTGACGGACAAATGGCTGCCGGCGGTGCCCTTTGTGGTGCTGCTGAGCATTGGGGAGGCGCAGGTCCCCTTGACCACCTCTAACCTGGTGCTGGTCAAATCCATGGGCCGAAGCGACCTATACGCCCGGCAGGAGGTCTTGCGCCGCGTGCTGATGCTGGCGGTGCTGGCCGTCAGCGTGCTGGCCTTCCGCTCGGTCACCGCCATCGCTGTCGGCTTTGTCATCTCCGCCTGGCTGGACACCCTCGTCACCTCCGTCCCCGTCTGCCGTCTGCTGGGCTACCGCTTTTCCGACCAGCTCCGTGACATCTGGAAATCCGGACTGGCCGCCATCGTGATGGCGCTGGCCGTCTACGCGCTGGGGCTGCTGCCGCTGTCGCTGCCGGTCAAGCTCGCCGCCCAGGTTTTGCTGGGGGTGGCGGTATACACGGGGATAAGCCTGCTTTTGAAAAACGAAAATCTGCTCTACATGCTCAATTTAGGCAAGGGTCTCAGGCGCAAAAGCACCTGACCGATCCGCCGAGGAGGACCGCTCCCATGCTCAGTGAAGACCGCAAGATCAAAACCCGGCAGCAGCTCAAAGAGGTGCTCGCCCTCGAGTGCGCATGCTATCCGCTCACACCGCGCCATTGGCTCCCCTATCTGTTTCAGATCAGCGAAAAAGCCATTCTCCGCCGGCACACCGTGCTGCTGCGCAAGGCTGAATACTATACCAATAACGGGAAAAGGCTGCGCGCCGGCTTCTATACCGCACGGCTGATGAAGCTGCAGAACCGCCACGCCATGCATATCCCGCTCAACACCTGCGCCAAGGGGCTGCGTATCTACCACATAGCGCCCATCATCATGAACACAAATGCCAGCATCGGTGAAAACTGCCGCATGATGCCCATGGCCAAGGTGGTCGGGGACGACAGATACGACTACTCCCCCACGGTGGGCGACAATGTCACCCTCGGCATCGACTGCACCCTTGTCGGCGGTATCACCATTGCCGACGGGATCACCGTCGGAGCCGGCGCGGTCGTGACCAAAAGCTTTACCGAACCCGGCATCACCATTGCCGGTGTCCCGGCGAAGAAGCTCCACGGAAACAGGACAGAAGGAAGCTTGTGATGACGAAATCTCTGCTGCAATGGAGCGGAAAAGCGCTGCTCGCCGGGCTGCTGGCTCTGGCGCTGCTGTGCCTGTTCTGCGTGCTTTACTATAACGTCCCCGTACACTACGCCAATGCCGACGGCTCCACCGAGTACAAGTGGGAGCCCTCGCGCTTTTACAGCCGCGGTACGGAGGGCTTCGCCCTGGGCCGCACCAACAACGACGGTTTCAACAATCTGCGCGATTACACGCCCGGCGATCCGATCGACGTTCTGCTGATGGGCTCCTCGCACATGGAGGGCTTCAACACCGCCCAGCGCCGCAATACCGCGGTCATACTCAACGACCGCTTCGCCGGGGAGAAATATGTCTACAACATCGGCACCGCCGGACACACCCTGCTCTACTGCGTCAAGCATCTCGGGGCTGCGCTGGACACCTATGCCCCCGGACAGTACGTGATCCTGGAGACGGATACGCTCAGCTTTGCCCCGGCGGACATGGACGCCGCCGTGGACGGGACTCTGGCGGACATTCCCTCCCACACCGGCGGGCTGATCACCCTGATGCAGAAGCTGCCCTATCTGCGGCTGCTGTACACCAAATATCTCAGCGGCGGCGGTCAGGCCTTTGGCGGCGGCGATGCCGCCCGGGCTGCGGAGGCCGTCTCCCCCGCCGCCTATACGCAGTCGCTCGGCAGTCTCCTTGACCGCGTGGCCGCGGAGAGTCAGGCCCACGGCGTAACGGCTCTCGTGGTCTATCATCCTGCGCTGCGCTTACTTGCCGACGGCACGGGTGCGGTCGACGTTGATCCCGCGCAGCTGGATGTGTTCCGGGCGCAGTGCGAGCTCCGGGGTATTGTGTTTGTGGACGTCTCGGCACGGGTGCAGTCCGCCTATGACGAGCGGGCGGAGCTGGCTTACGGCTTTTCCAACACCGCCCCCGGCATTGGGCACATCAACGCACTCGGCCACCGGCTGATTGCCGAGGCGCTGTACGACGCCATCACGGCACAGGAGGGCTGAAGGATGCTGTTTAACTCCCTGAGCTTTCTGATCTTTTTCACCCTGGTCGCGGTGCTGATGGCGCTGACGAATCTGGCCGCGGTCAAGCACACGCTGGGCGAGCGGCTTACGCGTACGCGCCAGCTGATCCTGCTGCTGGCAAGCTATGTGTTCTATGGCTGGTGGAACTGGGCCTGCTGCCTGTTGATGCTCTTGCTGACGCTGGTGTGCCATTTCTGCTCTCTGTGCTGGGCCAAAACCGGGCGGCGGGTATTCGTCGTGCTGGGCGTGGTGTTCCCGCTGTTGATTCTCGGCATTTTCAAGTACTTTAACTTCTTTGTCGACTCCTTCTGCCTGCTTTTCGGCATTGCGCGCGCCGGCACGCTGCGTATTCTGCTGCCTGTGGGCATCTCCTTCTATACCTTCCAGTCGCTCAGCTATACCATCGATGTCTACCGCGGCCGCGTCGAGCCCGAGCGCGACTTTGTCAAAACCGCCCTCTATGTGGCCTTCTTCCCCCAGCTTGTGGCAGGGCCCATCGTCAAAGCCGGGGATTTCCTGCCCCAGCTGCACGAGGAGCGGAACATCTCCCTGGGCAATCTGGAGCAGGGCGTGCAGATCTTTGCCTTCGGCCTGTTCAAGAAGATCGTCCTGGCCGACAATCTCTCCGTCTTTGTCGACGCCGTACACCAGACTCCCGCAGCCTATGGCGCGGGCACGCTGCTGCTGATGGCCTACGCCTATGCCCTGCAAATCTATTTCGATTTCTCCGGCTACTCGGACATGGCCGTGGGCTGCGCCAGAGTCCTCGGCTATGCGCTGCCGCGCAACTTTAACCTCCCCTATCTCTCCCGCAATGTCAGTGAGTTCTGGAAGCGCTGGCACATCAGCCTTTCCACCTGGCTGCAGGAATACCTGTATATCCCTCTGGGCGGCAACCGCCGCGGCAAGGCACGCACCTATCGGAATCTGCTGCTAACCATGACCATCGGCGGGCTTTGGCACGGCGCGGCCTGGACCTATGTGGCCTGGGGTGCCCTGCACGGCATCGCCCTGTGCGCGCACAAGCTCTACGCCGCCTGGCGGGAAAAGCGCGGCTTTACCCGCCGTGGCCCGGTATGGACAGCCATCTCCGTGTTTTTGACCTTCACCTATGTCAGCCTGTGCCTCGTGGTCTTCCGGGCTGACTCCATCGGTAAGGCCTTTTCGATCATCGCCGCCATCTTTACCCTCCAGCGCGGCGTGACTTTTATCAGCTTCTGGGCCGTGGTGAGTCTCGTGCTCTGTGCCGCGGCCACCGCCGCCGCCGTCGTCCGCAGCCGCAGACGCGGCGCCAAGCCCGAGGGCTACTACCCCACGGTTTCCCTGAACACCGTCGGCGGCCTGACCGTATTTTTCGCCTTTGTCGGGCTGACCCTAGCCCTGGGTTACACCGGCGCCAGCCCCTTCATTTACTTCCAATTTTGAAACGACCACCGCCGCTTTCGACCTCAGCATGACGTCGGAGGCGGCGGTCGGTTTCTGTTATGGAAACTCTTTTGACTTTTCGTGCGCAACTGTCTAAACGTTTTGTTCTTTTTTTCGTGATGAAATAACGAAAAAATGTTATTTTTCGGATTTGAATGTGTTTATCTTGCATAATCATTTCGCTTGTGTTAGAATACTAACGATATAAATTAGCGATTTTGTACGCTTATATAAGGAGGGATACCTATGGATAATTCGGCCAAGATTATCACAGTCGCAGGCAAGGGCGGCGTCGGCAAGACCTCGATCTGCGCTTCGATAGTCAGGCTGCTGGTCGAACAATATCCGGACAAGAAGATCCTCGCCATCGACGCGGACCCTGCGGTCGGCCTTTCCGTCGCCCTGGGTGTCGACGTCAAGCTCACGCTGGACGATATCCGCATGAGCATCGTCGACAGCGTGGAAAACGGCGAGACACGCGAGGCCCTGGAGCTTTTAAGCGAGGCGCGCTTCCGCATCTTCGACGCGCTGGTGGAGATGCCGGGCTTTGCCTTCCTTGCCATCGGCCGGCCGGAGAGCTCCGGCTGCTACTGCAAGGTCAACTCCTACCTCAAGGAAGTGATCGGGCTGCTCGCCAACAGCTTCGACTACGTCGTCATTGACGGCGAGGCCGGCATCGAGCAGATCCAGCGCCGCGTCATGGAGAAGGTCACGCACCTGATCCTCGTCACCGACCAAAGCAAGAAGGGCGCACAGGTCATCGCCACCATCAAGGACGTGGCCGACGAGCTGATCGCCTACAACCGGATCGGCGTCATCGTCAACCGGGTCACCAACCCCGAGCTCGTAGCGGAGTTCAAGGCCCCCGGCGTCGACGTCCTGTCCTTCATCCCCGCCGACAGCGCCTTTGCCGCCAACGACATCATGGGTAAGAGCGTGCTGGCCCTGCCTGCGGATTCCGCTATGCTCAAGGGAGTGAAGGAAGCACTCCACAACATAGAAATTCTATAAGAGAGGTGTAACATTTGAAAGATCTTAAGCATCTGATCTACTTCGAAAACCTGCTTGAGAACGCCGACAATGAGCTGGTCAAACAGGCTCAGGCCGAGGGTGATATCTGCCTCGGCTACACCTGCTACCATGTCCCCGAGGCTCTGCTCAACGTTGGCAATTGCTTCTCGGTACGTCTTCGCGCCCCCAACACGGGCTCCATCGACATCGCCACCTACTACATGTCCAACTACACCTGCGAGTATGCCAGAGCGCTGCTCGAGCGCGGCATCGAGGGCGGCTATGAATTCCTCGACGCGCTCATCGGCGTCGACGCCTGCTCCATGATGAACCGCGCCATGGAGCACTTCGAGATCCTGAACGTCAACGAAAAGCCCAATTTCTTCGTCACCCACTGCGACATCCCCTTCAAGGTAACCGATTACACCCTCGATTCCTATGAGAAGCAGATGCGCATCCACGTGCTCGATCAGCTGACCGAGCGGTTCGGCGTCGACACCTCCGACGAGGCCATCCGCAAGGCCGTCGCTGAACATAACGAGGTCTGCGCCATTCTGTCCGAGATCGGCCAGCTGCGCAAGAGAGAAAACCCCATCGTCACCGGCTATGAGTTCCACGTGCTCAACCTCGTCTCCTTTACGTGTCCCAAGCGCCTGATCCTCCCCTACCTGCGTGAGACGCTCGAGGAGATCAAGGCCCGCGAGCCCGATCCCGTCAATCCCTTCCGCGCCCGCGTGGCGATCGTCGGAAGCGAGATCGACGACCACAACCTGACCAAGCTGATCGAAGGCTGCGGCGCGCTGGTCGTGTCCGACCGTTACTGCTTCGGCTCCACCCCCGGCCGCGAGGTCATCGAGCTCAACGACGACGACAGCGCCCTGCGTCAGCTCTGCCTGCACGTCATGCAGCACTCCGAGTGCGCCCGCTACATCGCCGACGAGAAGGTGCTCCAGCGCCGTGAGACCGCCGACCGCCTGGCCAAGGAGTACAAGGCCGAGGGCATCATTTACGAACAGATGAAGTACTGTGACTACTGGGGCTTCGAGCGTGCGCTGGTGTCCCACATCATGCACGACGAGTACGGCTGGCCCGTACTGAGCATCGACCGTCTGTACAACAACGGCAACTCCGGTCAGCTGCGTACCCGCGTCCAGGCCTTCGTTGAGTCCCTTGAGATCAAACGTATCCACAAAGAGGAGGGCTTGAAATAATGGCTAAGAAGGAGAAACTTGTTTACCCGAATCCGAAATTCTGGAAAGCCAAAGACAACATGAACTGGAAGCGCCAGGGTGAGAACCTGGCCGAGGTCGGCACCATCGCCTGGGATATGCTCAAGGGCACCGACTGGCAGCAGTTCGGTAAGGACCGCGCCAACGACGCCAAGGCCGACTGGGCGCGCGTCAAGGGCGAGTATAAGGACTTCATGGCCCTCGACAACAACGAAAAATGGGACCGCATCGTCAACGGCGAGCGCAGCCTCGGCCGCCTCTACCGCAAGGGCGCCATGGCCACGGTACGCCGTGAGTGGCGCGGCGTCAAGGATACCGCCTATGACTTCTGGGAGTGGGCCCGTCTGTGGGGCATGCTGCTCGGCACCTTCTCCAAGGACCTGATCCCTGCGCTCAACGGCGCGCTGTGGTATCGCTGGATGATCTCCTACTTCTGCTGCCACGGCTTTATGGATAAGAACATCCTGGGTCTGCGCGGCTCCAACCTGCGCATGAGCCATGAGCTGACCTACCAGATCTTCCGCTATGTCGCGGAGAACCTGGTGCTCCTCAGCAAGGCCGACCGTAAAAACGGCAACAGCGATGAGCTCAACAAGATGATGATCACCTTCGACGAGATGACCATGGGCCAGATCATGGCCGGCTTCCCCGACCTGTGCGGCATCCCCCATCAGCTGCTGCCCATGTTCCTGGTCTCCGAGATCGACCAGCTCGTCTGCATCCCCTACATCGACGCGGTCGAGTCCTTCGGCCTGCCCTCCGACACCTGCCCTGTGCCCTCCTCCGAGTGCGGCGCCCTCGTCATCGACGCGCTGCCCGACATGGGCTCCGGCTTTATCTCCAGCTCCATGCCCTGCGACGGCTCCACCATGGCTTCCTCCTACTTCTCCCGCCGCTTCCCGCATATCCCCGTGTTCCACCTCTGCTTCCCCGTCCGCTACATGGATGAGGAGACCGTGCAGATGGGCGCCGAGGATATCAAGGCCTGCATCAAGTTCATCGAGGAGAAGACCGGCGCCAAGTGGTCCTGGGACGCTTACTTCACCTGCATGAAGCGCTTCAACCAGGAGACCGACCTTGAGCTGAACAAGTGGGAGATCAACAAGTCTGACCGCCCGCAGCTGATCGGACCCAGCTATGAGCTGTTCCGCAAGTGGAACTACGAAATGGACGGCGGCATCGATCCGCGCGTTCTGCCCTCCATGCAGAAGGTCGACCGCATGCTCATGAAGGCATACGAGAACGGCGAGACCGCATGGCCTGCGCGCAAGATGAAGTACCGCGGCATCGTGTGGTCCTGCCCGGCCCACTACTACGCCAACTTCTCCAACTGGCTGGCCAACTGCTGGGGCATCGACATCCTGGTCGAGATGGAGTCCCTGAACTTCACCAAGCACCTGGAGACCGAAGACAAGGAAGAGGCCCTGCGCGACCTGGCCCGTCTGTACGAGCGCATGGTTATGCGCCGTCACACCAACGGCGGTTACCAGAACGTCGTCGACGAGTGCTGGCGTCAGGTGGAAGCCTGGAACGCGCCGCTGGTCATCATGTACCAGAACGTGGCCTGCAAGAACATGGCCACCGTTCAGGGTATTCTCGACGAGCAGGGTCGTCAGCGCGGCTACGATCTGATCTGGATCGAGCACGACCTGATGGACCCCCGTACCGTGTCTCGCCGCACCATGCGCGACAAGGTCAACGAGTACATGCGTACCGTCATGAAGGCCGAGCCTGTCGACCCGTCTCTGGTCGAGTTTGAGGACGAGGTCTGCATGTAAACGGAAAGGCGAAGCCTTTCCGTTTAGAAGGGCTTGCAGCCTGTTGCGCGCACTCGCTTCGCTCGCACACTGACAGGCTGAGATGTGTTTTTCCCGACGCGCATGTCGCCGGGAAAAACGATCCCATTGATTTTTCGCCGTGTGCGGCGAAAAAGTCTGCGAGGCCGCGCTGTATTTGAATACTTACAAAAAGGAGATTTTTTACATGAAATACTTTGGCGGATGTGACGTAGGGTCCACCTACACGAAGGCAGTCATTCTGGACGAGAACGGCAAGATGGTTGCCGACACCACCATTCGTTCCAAGATCAATTCCGAGCAGAGCGCTATCGCGGCGATGGAAGAGGTCTGCACCAAGGCCGGGCTGAAGAGCAGCAAGGATCTGGCCTACCTCATCGGCACCGGCTACGGCCGCAACAAGGTTCCCTTCGCCGACGAGAACATCTCCGAGATCTCCTGCCACGCCATGGGCGTGCACGTCACCAACCCCGACGTCAAGGCCATCATCGATATCGGCGGCCAGGACGTTAAGGGCATCAGCATCGACACCGACGGCACGGTGAAGAACTTCGCCATGAACGACAAGTGCGCCGCCGGCACCGGCCGCTTCTTCGAGGCCATGGCCCGCTCCTTCGAGCTGAGCCTGCCGGAGTTTTCCAAGCTGAGCCTGACGGCAAAGAACGTCATCCCCATCACCGCGCAGTGCACCGTGTTTGCCGAGTCCGAGGTCATCACCCTGGTGGGCGAGGGCAAGGCGACCGACGAGATCGCCGCGGGCATCGAGATGGCCGTTGCCAAGCGCTGCTTCGTCATGGCCAAGAAGGCCGGCGCTACCGACAGCATCACGCTGACCGGCGGCTGCGCCAAGAACGACGGTCTGAAGGAGGCCATTGAGCACGTGCTGAAGCTCAAGGTCGTCAACCTCAAGACCGATCCCCAGCTCATGGGCGCTCTGGGCGCTGCCGAGTACGCCCGTCAGAAGGGCCTGGCCAAGAAGTAAGTGTTGCCCCGGCCAATTAAGGAAAGGAGCATATGCGAAATATGTGCAAAATCTTAGAAGTATTTAAAAAGATCGTGCTCATTCTGGTCGCAGTCGTCGGCGTTCTGTTCGTCGTCTATTTCTGGAATCTGGATCAGAAGCTGCTCGGTTGGGCATACAAGCAGGTCAACCTGATCTTCGATCAAAAGAAGGTCGACATCGTATTCTAGTCCCTCCGAGAGGTAGTTTGTCCTATGGAACTGTATAATTCCCTGATTAAAGAAACTGCAGCGCAGTATGAGCACCTTTCCGCCAAGACCTGGGATTACGATCCGCGCAGCCAGTGGACCTCCAGCCAGAACAGCGAGCTGGTCCTGCAAAAGGACGCCGCCTTTGAGCTGGGCGCCAGCGGCAAGGGATCGGCCAACTTTGTCCTCTTCACCTCCAGCAGCGAGCTGGTATCAAAGGATCAGGTCATCCTCTGCGGCAAGGATCTCAAGGAAATCAAGGGCGATTGCGACTTCGCCCGTATCGTCCTGCTGCGCATCGGCGTGCTGGATGACGACGACGAGGCGGTTTACCGCACCCTGCGCGACATCGAGTTTGCCAAGTACCACGTGTATCCCCAGGGCTACATGGTGCGTATCTCCCCAGAGAGCTATCGCGAGCAGGTGCGCGTCAGCAAGGACGCCATCCGCCGCGGCATCAGCTTTAAGGCGCTGGGCAACAACTACATCACCGCCTACAAGCAAAACCCCACGGTCATCAATGCCACGGTGATCTTCATCACCGATCCCGCCGCCAATTACAACGAGCTCAAGGCCCTGGCCAAGAAGTCCTCGGATGTGACCGGCACCCTCACCCACATCCTCGAGGGTCTGCCCACGGACTGCTCCGTGTGCGCGCTCAAGGACGTATGCGACGAGGTGGAAGGGATGAAGGAGCTGCACTTCGGCGTTGGCGCCGGTGGCTCGGCACACAAGCACTGATTCAACATCAACGAAAAACACGGCTGCAATTGCGGCCGTGTTTTTTCATTGATAAGGCTATGGGATAATTGCCGGCCAGTTTAGCCGTTTGCCGCGACGAAGCTGCGCATATCAAGACCCATTTCTCTTTTCGATCTTGCGCGAAAAGAGAAACGGTTCTTGGACTCCAAAGAGAAAAGCGCGCTGAAACGCGGGTATCATTAGCAAAGACGATCCATATCACCCGCGGATACTAAGCAGGGCATTTGTCTGGTACAGCTCTATACCTGACCACCGCTGTTTCCGCGCATAGCTTCGCTTCGCTCGCGGCGCTGCCTGCCTGGACAAGTGACCAGCCAGCGGCGCGACCGAAGGGAGCCTTCCGCGGACGGTTTCGCGGGCAGGTATAGACACGGATTAGACCGGCACAATGTACGACGATCGCGATGACCAGCCTATGGCCTGCAACCACGTTCAGCGCGTTTAGCGCCCTTTTCTTTCTGGAGCCGGGCGCGAACCGTCTTTCTTTTCGCGCAAGATCGAAAAGAAAGATGGTGGGCGCATTTTCGCAGGTACTCACCTGTCAACAGGTGAGGGTATGAATAATCCTATGTTCTATCCCCCGGCGGACAGGCATATAGTGTTGTGGGGGTGAATGTATGGCATATGAACAAACGCCGCATACGGCGGCAAAAAGTCACGCGCTGAGCATGGAAAACCGAACGAGACTCAGTCTGGGCGGCGTGGAGGATGTAAGCGGCTTTGACGAAAACCTCATCGTTCTGTCCACCGCGGTCGGCGCGCTGAACATCCGGGGCGAGCAGCTGCACATCGACCGGATCGACCTGGATGCGGGGCAGTTGGAGGTTCGCGGAAAAATCAGCGAGCTGAGCTATGACGAGCCTGCGCCAAGCGGATCGCTCTGGACGCGGCTGTTCGGCTGAGTGGAGCTGTCGATCCGCGCGCAGGGGCTTTCCCTGCTCCTGGCCTTCTCCCTCGGCGTCGGACTGGGTCTGCTGTATGACTTACTGCGACCGATCCGACGCCGCAGCCGTGATTGGATTTGGGACACGCTATTCTGCCTTGCCGCGGCAACGCTGGGCTTCCTTTTCGCGATGCGTTCGGAAAACGGGAGGCTCGGCACCGGAGAGCTGTTCAGTATACTGCTGGGGTTTTGCATCTATATTCACTTTATAAGCACATTACTTTTTCCAATATTTGAGAATTTTGCTTTTATCTGTGAAAGTGCCGCCAAAAAATTGCTCCTTTTCTTAAAAAAAGTTCTAAATCTGGCAAAAAAACTCTTTCATATTTTTTAACTATGATATATATTAGGGAGGAACGGTCGATAAAGGCCGCGGGAAACAGCCATGGACTCAAAGGAAACGTTAACGCGCATTGTGTTGCTGGCACTGCTGCTGTATGCGGCGGTCTGCCTTGCCTCCGTCAGCCGGGAGCTGCACAGGGTGGAGGCGGCCGCGGCCGCGCTGACAGACGATCTCACGCAGGCACAACAGGCAAGCCAGGCGTTGCAGGCTCGGCTGGAGTCAGGCTGGACAGCAGAGGAAATGGAGACCCTGGCGCGGGAAAGATTGGGACTTGTCCGGCCGGAGGACCGTATTTTCTGTTTCCCCGAACAGGCAGAGACAGCAGCAAACAACAACCTCCCCACGCCGGGGCAGGGCACCGTCACAGAGACAGAGAGGATTTTCCATGGATTTGGCAGTTGGCGACATTAAGGAAGGCCGCGTAACCGGTATTACAAAGTTTGGCGCGTTCGTTGCTCTGGAGGGTGGGCGCAGCGGTCTGGTACACATCTCGGAGATTGCGAACACCTTCGTCAATGATGTGCATGATCACGTCCAGATGGGGCAGCAGGTCAAGGTCAAGGTTCTCAATATCAGCCCGGAGGGGAAAATCAACCTCTCCATCAAGCGCGCCGCGGAGCCTGCTGAGCAGCCCCAGCAGCGGCAGGAAAACCGCGCGCCGCGGCAATACGCGCCGCGGGAGACGCGCACGCAGCAGCCCGTGCCCGCAGCGGCACAGACCAGCGGGAACCAGGATTTTGAGGATCGGCTCAAGAAATTCATGCAGGAATCGGACAGCCGCATTGCCGATAACCGCATGTACGCCGACCACAAGCAGCGCCGCCGCGGACGCTGAAGCCAAATAGATAAGAAGCCGCCGCACCCTTTGGGTACGGCGGCTTCTTCCTTTGTATTCAGGTTCTTCTGTACAGCGTATAGCCGCAGCGACAGTTGATATGAATTTTCCCTTTGCCGCGGGGCACGCGCAGCATAGTGCCGCAGCCGGGGCATTTGAAATACTTATACTGCTTGCGCGTTTTGAAGCGCTCCTTCCGCGCCGCCTGCTCCCGCCGCCGCTTTCCCCACCAGCCCAGCAGCAGGGCATTCTCCCGCTCGCGCGCAGGCAGATTGCGGGAAAAGGCACGCAGGAAGGCCAGAATCAGGAACACGGGGCCAAAGGTCGTCAGCAGAGAGCGCAGCGCCCCGGGCAAGAACACCCCCAACGCCGTCATGCCGAGGCCGGCCCAGAACAGTGTCTTGGACAACTCATCCATACCCTGGCGGCCGAGAAACAGATTTTGCAGCTTTTCTTTCATTGGCTCGCTCCGTTAGATCATTGTGTTTCTATTGTATGATTCCGCTTTCTCCCTGTCAATAGACGGGCAGAATTGTTTACACGCCGTTAAAATGCGGGGTCGATTCCCCCGGGTCGGAGGAACAGGCACAGCAGCAGAGGCATGGAATAGATGATCGGGAGAGCGAAGCGGGGATCAACCGTCGGCGCGAGGAAAATGGTTCCCATTGTCAGCAGGCCCGGAAGCGCATACAGCAGATAGGCCCAGCGCCGACGGTGCAACGCAACACAGCACAGGACCAGCAGCAAAAGCGTACAGCCGCTGGCATTGATGAGCAGGCCGGGAAACGGCAGTCGGGCCAGCAGCCGGTCCAGCGCCCTCATGCTGTCCTCCAGCCCATCCGAGAGGTGAACGTCATACAGTCCGATCGGCTCCGAGATATGCACATGTCTGGACGATTCCGTCTCTCCGTGCTGAAGGGCGTTGGTGGTCCAGGGGCAGAACAGTGGATAGTTCTGGTTCATGGTCGCTTTGATGTAAGAGAGCGGATGCCGCAGCCCCTGCCGCAGCCAGACGCGAAAATAGGCAATAAGCTGCGCCCCATCCGCTTCGTCGTTAAAGAACTGCTTGACAGGAGAGGAATCCATAGGATAGTAAAATTCCGGGATATCCTCAGCAGATATCACGGCGTTGATCGCATCAAGCTCCTCCGGCGCGGCATCCTCGCCGTACTCAAACAAATAGCGGGCAGTCTGCTGGAAGGGCAGGGACAGCGCCTCGCGTCTGCTGCCGGGAATGATGTCATAATGAGCAACGACCGCCTTCTCTGCCGCGAGGGACAGGAGGACCGGGCAAAGCAGGCAGAGCGCCGCAGTTGCAAAGCGCTTCCGATCGGGGTGTCTGCGGCCGCGAAGCAAGAGCACCAGGCCGTAAACCAGCGTGCAGACATAGATAAGGTATTTTCTGTTGGTGCGCATCAGCATGGTCAGGATGATCCCCAGAATCAGCAGGAGCCTGTGCCTTCTGTTCTTCCAAAAGGCATCGCCCAGACGAAACAGCCAGACAGTCTCCAGTATATACAGCAGCGCGCCGTACGAATAGGGTGTGTCCTTGCTCACGTATGCCGCCTGAACAATAAAATAGGGCCCCGTCACGATCAGCAGGAAGGAAAACAGCCGCAGCCAATGCGGTGCGCCGAGCTGATACAGGGTATCCATCAGATAGGCAAACACCGCCGCAAAGCACAGCATTTGGACGCAGACCACCAGGAACAGCCCCAGGTTCGCGCTCCCCAGCAGCGTGCCGAGCTTGACCGGCAGGGAGATCAGCAGCGTATGGATCGGGGGAAACTGCCCGTAGAACGCATAGATCCCGAAGTAATAGGCCAGCTGGCAGTAGGAATCCGGCACCAGATAGCCGGGATAACAGATGATCCAGGTCGGCAGGCAGCAGATCAGCAGCGTCACAAAGTACGCAGCAAAACAGTGCTCCCGATAGAGCCGCGCAAGGCCGCCCCTCTCTCGAAGATCCACGCCGGAGTCCAGGAAGTCTATGAGCCCGGCCCCGGCCAATTCGAGAACGGCGAAGCTTCCGACCAGATAGAGCAGGCTCTTGGTCATTTGCCCGGGTACGGCGGTCAGTGAATCCAACGTATTGTCAATCTGGAAGCCCTGCGCCAGCAGCCAGATCCCGGCGACGACCGCGCAGAAGATATGAAAGAGCACGCCCAGAGTGGTCCCCTTTCGCCGGACATGGCGGCAGAGCGCGTAGCAAGCCCCGAAGCAAAGCAGCAGCGGAAGCATCCGTCCCGCCAGGCTCTCGGCAAGATTCGCCAGCGTCAGGGCGGCGCGGCCGCTCCCGGTCAGGGACACAGGGGCGGCAAATTGCATACAAACGGCCAATGCCGCGCAGCCACACAGCGGCACGGCAAGCCAGGTATTCCAGATTCCTTTGTTTTTCATCACTCGATCTCTCCCGCCGTCCATCGGCCGGCCCGCTTACACGGCATGCCTTCGGCACCCGTTACGGTGCGGTGTTATTCTTTTCCTCGTGGTACTCCTTCTCGGTGTTCACGCTCCACAAGGCGCTCTTATCCGTGCTGCCGGAGAGCAGGCAGCGGACCGCCTCAAAGGAGGTCATCATGGAGTGGTCCAGGTTGTTATAGCGGTGCTGCCCGTTACGGCCAACACAGTAGAGGTTGTCGATGGTGTTGAGCCAGTCGACCAGCTTGTCCATCTCGGCATAGGTGTCAAAATAGGCGGGGTATGCCTTCTTGACCTTTTCCATATGCGTGTCCAGCACCTGGGAGGCGTCGGTGATCAGACCGATGCGCAGCATCTCCTCCACGCCCAGCCGGGCAAACTCCTCCTCGCTCTGGTTCCAGAACGCGTCGCCCTCGTTGCAGAAATACTCAAGGCCGACCCACACGGTGTTCTCCAGATCCTTCACCAGATACGGGCTCCAGTTGTTGTAGATCTGGAAGCGGCCCATCTTCACACTGCGATCCTGCACATAGACCCAGCAATCCGGAACAATGTCCCCTACTGTGGTCAGGTTCGTTTTGTTGACCAGGGCCAGCTTCTTCACCAGCACGCCCAGGGTCATATAATCCCGGTAGGGTAAGCCCGCCGCGATGCGCGCGGGTTCGGCGGGGACATCGTTCATGCCGCCCACCAGGTCCCGGATGGGCATGGAGGAGATGACATAGTCCCCTTCAAAGCGCCTGCCGTCGGCGCAGGTGAGCGCAACGATACGGTTGCCCTCCTTCTCCACGCCTGTGACCTGTGCATTCTTGACAATGGTGCCGCCCATGGCCTGCACCTTGTCGGCCACGACCTCCCACAACTGGCCGGGGCCGAGCTTGGGATACTTGAACTCCTCGATCAGAGAGGTGTTCACCTCGCGGTTCTTGACGTGGAAAACCTTGCCGAACACGTCCTTGAGGATGCCCATGATGGACAGGCCCTTGGTGCGCTGCGCGCCCCAGGAGGCGTCGATTTCGCTGGGGTGGCGGCCCCAGAGATTCTCCGTGTAATACTCAAAGAACATGGAATAGAGCTGACGGCCGAAGGAGTTGATGTAGAAGTTCTCCAGGTTGTCCTCCGGCAGCTTGTGCAGCATAGCCCCCAGATAGGAAAAGCCGCACTTCATCGTTTTGGCAAAGCCCATGTTCTTAAAGGTCTCCGGTTTGAGGGAAATGGGGTAATCGTAAAACTTTCCGTCAAAAAAGATGCGGGATACCCGGCGGCGGATGAGCATGACCTCATCGGTCTTCTCCGGGTCCGGCCCGTCCGGAGCCAGCGGCGGCGTACGATCGAGCAGCAGATCGTCCTTGGAGGGCGCGCCCTGCACGGGCAGAATGCTCTCCCACCAGGCGTTGACCTCCGGCGCCTTGGAAAAGAAGCGGTGGCCGCCCATGTCCATGCGGTTGCCGTGGTAGGCCACGGTGCGGGAAATGCCGCCGAAGGTGTCACTTTCCTCAAAGAGTATGACCTGTACATCCTTCGACTGACGCAAAAGCTCATAGGCGGCCGTCAGGCCGGCAGGTCCTCCGCCGATGATTAATACACGTTTCAAAACGATGTCCTCCTTCTCTACTCTTCGTTTATAGAAATTCGCATCAAAATATAGCATTCTTCCGGCGCAGGATCTTTTTCCAGAAAAGAAGAGTATAGTATATCTTCACTATCCGTATGTGTGAGAATATCTATATACGGTTCAACAAATTTCATCTGTATCAATAAATAGGCCGTTTCTGTTCCAGCGCGTATTCTCTCAACTGATTCACAGAATGATTTATAATCTGTAATACGCGGCTCCCGATTGATCCACTGTGCAAAGCTCTCCGATTCCCCACTCTCCAGACTATATAAGCCGTCAGCGTTTAAATAAGCCACAACAGACGACGCATATGCCGTGCTGTTTTGGAAAATAGTTGCGTCACTCGGCAAGTTTTCTCGTATGAATGCGGCACAATCGGCAGCGTCAGAATAGCAGTTATGCACATCATAAATTGCCGCGCTGTTCATCATCAGGAACAGCAGCGCAAGTCCCACATAGTTCACCAGCGTTAAGCGTAGCATTTGCTTATCCACTTGCAGATACCGCCACGAGGTCCACAGCAACCAAATCGGCAGGAAAGCAAAAATTGCCGTTTTCTGTAGGCCAGTACGCCCTAATAGGAGCATAAGAAATAGACCAGAAAGTGTTGCCATAAGATAAATACCCGCTGCTTTTGCCACTTCCTTCTGGCGTCTTTTAATCGCCAGGAAAAAAACTAATACCGGAGCAAAAAGGAAAAACAGAATCAGAATAAAACTGCGTTTTGGCCTGGTATAGAGGATCCGAGGAAACATGCGATTTATATAGAGTCCTCTAAAACCGAACAGACTAATATTCAGTTGATTAAAAACAGTATCATATGAAAAGCTGTCCTTCCAATGGATTAAAAATGCGGAAGACTTCTGCACCCCGCTCATCTGTACCAGAAACAGAAGAAAACTGAAACATGGCAACAGCAGCCCCAGACCCTGCTGAATCAAGAAGCGGCGGTTGCGCGATTTTCGATAGATATCTATGGCCTCGAAAAGCCAGAATACCGAGAGCCACCCTGCGAATGGAAGTATATAGATATGAGTCTGTACCAACAATGCAAGAGACAGACCGTACCATACCGGACTCTGATGCCTTTTTTTATAGATTGCTGCATTTATACATATAAACAGCGGAATCAACGAATAGCTGCGGGAAACAACTGGCATAAAATATAGAAATGCGCCACCGAACAGAACGGGGATTTTCCAACCGAGTGAGACTGGAGACTTCCATAGCATCAATCCCGCCGCTGATGCGACAAGTAACATACTTACTACATTCATTGTCCGATACGGAAAGCCAAGCTTTGCAAAGGGCATAAGAATCAGATGCCATAGACAGGGATGGCCTTCATAGGACATTTGCCTGAACAGCTCTATGACATTCAGGTCGCGCGCCAACAGCCAAGCCTGCGCCTCGTCTCGCCAGTTCTCATGTTTGGCCGTCAAGAAAACGACTATCCCAAGATAGAGGAGCATTATTGCTCCATAAGTTAGATCGTCTTTCCTAAACCTTCTTGAGTCTTCCACCATAGCTTCTCCTGAAAAACTGTCTCTCTATTTCCGCTTAGGATAATACCCTGAAACTTTCCCCGCGTTTCATCCGACTTATTCGGCCAGGGCGCGCACACCATACTCCGCACGAGAGGGATCGGCGGCAAACCAAATCTCCAACGTGTCCACAATGCGGGAAGCCACCGCAATGTTGCCGGTTTTGCCAAAGTGTGGATTCTGAAGGCCCGCATGGTACTCCGGGTGCGCCTCGGACCCCATGTCGGACATATCAACCAGCGGCAGGGCGTAGTGCGCCGCGATGGACGAGATGCCTCGGTTGACCTCCTCCACATCGTCCTTGGAGGCAAACACGTTCACCAGCACGATCAGACAGTCCGGATTCTCGGCCCGGATCTTTTCGATCAGGCGGCAGTAATACCCGGTCTCTGTCTCGGCGTACGCGTCCGGCCCGGAACGGGATAAAACATCCGCCTCCAACGAATTGGCCGGGCCGTTGTTTGTACCAAACCACAAAATCACCGTGTCATAGTCCCGGTAATCATAACGCGCGGCGTACTCCGTAAACCACGCCGAGACGGAAATCCCCGGAACCGCAGCCGTGTCAACGCGGGCGTTGAGCATCCGGGCCAGATAATAGGAATAGCGTTGCTGAATGTCAGCGCCCTCCAGCCCGTGGCCAAAGCAGGTACCGCTGGTCAGGCTGTCTCCGACACAAAGGATATCCCCGGCGGCATAGCGCCAGCGGGCATCCTGCGGTGTCTCCCGGTGGGCAAGCTGCCACAGCAGGGCCGCCATGACCG
The DNA here is from genome assembly GCA_017458085.1 of Oscillospiraceae bacterium. GTDB lineage: Bacteria > Bacillota > Clostridia > Oscillospirales > Oscillospiraceae > Limivicinus. The sequence continues at coordinate 59,034 of JAFTGE010000081.1, read as the reverse complement.
CCAGCAGCGCAAGCGCGCAGGCCAGCGCCACGGTTTTCCATCCAGATTTTGCTTTCATGCTTTCCTCCGTCGCGCGGTTAATCCTTATTCTGTTCTTCTTTGAAGAACAGAAATGGCTATAGCCATTTCGCCTGTTTATGTTGTGCCGACTCAGGCTTCTTCGCCGGCGGCCTTGCGCTTGGCCGCCTCCTCTTCCTCCAGCTGGCGGTAGGCCACCTTGCCCACCAGGGTCTTGGGCAGGGTCTCCCTGAACTCCAGCTCCTTGGGCATGGCGTACTTGGCGATGTGCTTGGCCGCGTAGTCCATGATGGCCTTACGCGTCTCCTCGTTGGCGGGTACACCGGGCTTGAGGGTGACGAAGACCTTGGGCCGGTGCATGCGGTAGGAATCCGGCACGCCGATCACGCAGCTCATCTGCACCAGCTCATTGGCGTCAAAGACGTTCTCCAACTGGGCGGGATAAATGTTGTAGCCGGAGGAGATGATCATGCGCTTGGAGCGGCCGCGGAAATAGATGAAGCCCTCCTCGTCCATCGTGCCGAGATCCCCGGTGTAAACCCAGGTCAGGCCGTCGGCATGTCTGCGCAGGGTCTGGGCGGTCTCCTCGGGGTGCTTGATATACTCCTTCATGACCGTCGGCCCGGCAAGCAGGATCTCACCCTCCTCACCGTAGGGCAGCTCCTCGTCCGTGCCGGGGCGGACGATCTTGATATAGGTGTCGGGGAAGGGAATGCCGATGCTGCCCTCCTTGGCCTTGGTGGTAGGCGTCAGGCAGCAGGCGGTAACGGTCTCGGTGGTGCCGTAGCCCTCGCGCACCTGGATGACCGCCTTGTGGTCGTAGAGGAATTTGTCGAACTTTTTCTTCAGCTCCACAGACAGCGAGTCGCCGCCGGAAAAGACGCCCTTGAGGCAGCTCAGATCGGCGTTTTCCATGTTCGGCAGGCGCAGCAGCGCTTCGTACAGCGTGGGCACGCCCGCGATAAAGTTGCAGCGGTACTTGGTGATCAGCTTGGAATAGCTCTCGGCCGTAAAGCGCGGCACCAGGATGCAGCGCCCGCCCTGACTGAGCATGGAGTGGATGCACACGCCCAGGCCAAAGCCGTGGAACAGCGGCATGGCGGAGAGCATCTTGTCCCCGGGGCGGAACATGGGATTGGTGGCGATGATCTGCTGGCCGAGGGCGTTGAAGTTCAGGTTTGTCAGCAGGATGCCCTTGGTGGTGCCGGTGGTGCCGCCGGAATAGAGAATGGCCGCGGCGTCATCCGCCGTGCGCTTGACCTTGTAGTTCCAGAAGCATGCCTTGCCCAGACGCATAAACTCGTCCCACAGGATCACCGGCGCGTCGGCGGGGATCTTCTTGATCTTGCGGCCCTCGGTGAGCATGTACCCGGCCTTCATGGGCTTGGACAGCGCGTCCTTGATGCGGGCGATGACGACGTTGACCACGCAGGTGTTCTGACGGATGGCCTCAAACTTGTGGTAAAACTGGTCGAGCGTCACCACCGTGACGGACTCAGACTCGTTGATATAAAACTCCAGTTCCTTCTCGCTGGACAGCGGGTGCACCATGTTGGCCACCGCGCCGACCATGTTCACGGCGTAGAACATATAAATCGCCTGAGGGCAGTTGGGCATGGCGATGGTGACGCGGTCATGCTCACGCACGCCGATGGTGCGCAGACTGCGGGCGCATTTTTCAATGTTGGCCACCATGTCCTTATAGGTGGTGGACTTGCCCATGAAGTCGAAGGCAATGTTGTTGGGGTAGGCCTCGGCGATCTTCTCCACGGCCTCGACCATGGAGCCCTGAAAGTAGTCCAGCGTCGCGGGGACCTCGCCCAGGCTGGAAAGCCAGGGGCGCTTTGCGGTAATTTCCATTTGCTGATTTCCTCTTTTCTCTTGCGATATGCGGATCAGTATTCCACAGGTGTGCTAAAGGGCAGCTCCAAAAGCTCGGGATTGGCCAGCAGCTTTTCCAGCAGACGCACGGTGCCGGCGTAGTAAAAGCCGTCGCCAATGCGCTCGTCCAGGGTCAGGCCCAGGCTGATCACGGGACGGACCGTGCAGCTGCCATCCTCGTGCCATTCGGGTGCCAGGTGCTTTTTGCCGATGACGCCGAAGAAGGAGTTGGTGCCCCAGTTGTTCAGATGGTGATACCCGGCGCCCAGGCCGATGGAGCCCAGGTTCGTCAGGAAAATGGAGGAATAGTTCGGGTCGGCCTTGATCAGATCGTAAGGCACCTTGCCCTTGCGGTCGAGTGAGAAGAGAATGTCCACAATGATCTTGAGCACCCAGCGCGGCAGCTTCAGGAGCTTGGTCATCATATCGGTGGAGTTGTCCAGCACATCCTCGCGGCGGCACTGGTGGATCTCCTCCATGATGGAGGCGTGCAGGGTATCGATGGTGTCCTCTTCGCCGTACTTCTTGTAGGCAAGGCCCTCCTCGGACTTATCCTCAAAGCGCTTTTTGACCACAAAGGAGACAGAGATATGGTCGCGCATGTACAGGCGGTTGCCGGCGATAAAGCGGTTCATGCGCGGGCGCAGCACAAAGCACTTGACCATGGCCGCAAGAAAGATATGAAAATAGGTATACTTATCCGCTTCCAGCCCCGCGTTCTTCTTTTCCAGGAACGCGTCCATGGCACGGGTGTCGATATCCACGGTGATATGCGCCTCATTGTCGGCACGATTGGGCATGAGGTATGCCATGAACTGGCCCAGCGCAGGCGCTTCATCCCGCAGCCAGTACCCGTCAAAACGGTCGCCTCTCTTTTTTTCTCTCGGTTCCACAAATGCTTCCTCCCATTGAAATGTATCGAATAACCAAACATCAGTATACGTCTCCGCGCCGGTATTTGCAACGGATTTTTCAAGCATTTCCTCTTTTTCGACGCAAGGGCCGCTCAAAAGAGCGGCCCTTGTCTTATCCGGTAATTCGATAGATCCTGTAGCCTGTCTCGTCGCTGAGCGGCTGAAGCAATTCGGCCGCCGCGTCGGGGTAATAGGCGAAGCGGAGATAGGCCAGGGTGCGGTCAATGTCGTTGTCGATGAGATAAACGCTGTCGTTATTCACCAGATCACGATACGGGTTCTCGATCCCCCAGCTTTGCAGCAGCGCCTCGATCACGGGATGGTGCATGCTCCAGCCGCCGATGTGCACCAGCCGGTCGGCATACCCGGCGGGCGCAGGCTCCAGCGGGGTATAGAGCTGGTGGTCGACCGACCAGACCTTGACAAAGTACAGGTGCTCCGTATCCTCCAGCAGCCGCGCGACCGCGGCCTTTTCAAAGCTCTTGTCCTCGATAGTGTTGTGGCTGTCATAGAGGCAGACCACCCGGTTGGCGCGGTAGCTGATCAGCAGGCTCAGCAGCAGCACCGCCGTCAGCAGCAGCTTTTCGCCGCTGAGCTTCTCCGGTTCCAGATGGAAGCTCAGCACCATGGCCATGGCGAGAAACAGCCCGATATCCACCCGGTTTGCCAGATACCGCTCAAGATAAATGAAGGCCATGTACATCACGAAGAACATGCCCGCCATGTAGATGACGACCGCCCAGTCCCCGGCCCGGCGCCGTCGGCCGCAGGCAAGCCACAGCGCGAGGAACAGTGCAAAGCCCGCAAAGGGCCGGTCCTGTGTAAAGCCCATCAGACACTTGTTGAGAAAAACGCCCAGACACTCCCCAAATGTCCGGCGGTGCACATGCTCTGTCCGCGCGGCAAGCATGGTGTCAATGGCCTCCTGCGTGAAAACCTCCGTGTCATAGAAGCTCCAGTTTTTCATCATATAGACGAAGTTTTCGTCCATGTCCAGCTCGTCATAGACCTCCGGCATGAGCTTGTAATCCGGGATCTCATAATCGATGAGCAGGCTGCGGGAGTCGTCAAAATGCTTGTAGAATCTGACCTCCGGGCGATTCCACGCGTATTGAAAGAGCGCATAAAGGCCCACCGCCAGGGCAGCAAGCAGCACAAACGGCGCCAGATACCGCGACGCGCTGCGGCGCTGTCCCCGGGGCTTATGCCGGTTCTCGCCAAAGATTTCAAAAAGGGCCGACAGGCAGACCGCCGCCATCAAAACCGCACAGACGCCAAACTCCTCCCAGCGCCAGCAGAAGCCGCCCAGCGCCAGCAGAATACCCAGCACCAGCGGCGTTCTGCTCACCTTACCGCTGTCGTTGCGCATGGCGTGGAGCATCAGGCTCATGCCGCCCACGGTGCCCACCGCGGCGGGCTTGGAGAAGTTCATGCTGAGATAGCAGTCCGAGGCGAAGGCCCCGAGGATCACCACCGTCATCACCAGGGCCGGAAGCGGCGCAAAGCGGCGCAGCAGCGTCCAGGTAATGGCCGTAAAGCCCAAAAACAGCAGGAAATACTGGCAGGCGGCATACCAGTTGAAGCCGTCGCCAAACAGCGTATAGAGCATTTTCAGCAGCCAGCCCAGCAGGATATTCACATAGGGCACATAGGCGGTCTTCACGCTCAGCTGACCGTCGACGAACTTGGACATGAGCAGGTCGTCGTTGGTCTCATAGACGGGTGCAAAGGCCGTCAGCATCAGCAGAAGAAAGGCGGCGTTGATCAGCACCGCGGCCAGAACGCGCGGCCAGGCACTCCGATTCCATTGTTCCTTGCGCTTCATGGATTTCTCTCTCATTTCCTGATCCGGTAGATCATCAGTCCCGTCTCGTCGCTGAGCGGCTGCACCAGCTCCGCCGCGGCGTCGGGATCGTAGTGCTCGTGAATAAAGGCCAGCGTCAGCTCGATATCGTCCTCAATCAGATAGACGCGTTCATTGCCGACACAGTCACGGTAGGGGTTTTCCACCCCGTATTGTCTCAGATTGTTCATGATGGCGGGATGGTTGCAGTCAAAGCCGCCCAGCAGCACGATCCTGTCCCAATAGCCCTTGCCCGCCGGTTCAAACGGACTGTAGATCCGGTCAGACACCGTGTCGAGCTTGGCAAGGTACACATGCTCCCCGTCCTCCAGCAGGCGCTCCACCGCCGCGCGTGCGTCGGAACTGTCCCACGGATCGTTTGCCCGATAGTCATCGCGCACAAGATACCAGCTGATCCCGACGGCAAGCAGCAGGGTCAGCACGGTCATAACAGGCTCACGCGAAAGCTTCTCCCGGCTGAGCATATAAGCCGCACAGACCGCGCCGGCCAAAAACAGCCCCGCGTCCACCCGGTCAATGAGGTAGCGCCCGCGCCAGATCAGATACAGGTACGCCGCCGCAAACAGGCCCGCCACGGCCAGCAGCGCAAGCCAGTCGCGCGGTGCATGCGCCCCGCCGAAGAGCCACAGCGCCAGCAGGAGCAGAAGGCCGTAGACCGGCAGATTGATAAAGAAACCGGGCAGGCATCGATCCAGAAACAGCCCCAGGCATTCCCCCAGGGAGGGATGCGGAAAACGCAGCTCCCGCGCATTGGTGATCGACTGCATCACGGCGCCGGAAAACTGCTCGGGGTCAAAATAGTTGCCCTCATAAAGCAGCTCCACGTCCGCCTCCGAGAGGCCGAGGTAGGCATATTCCTCCGGCATTTCGCCATAAGTCGGACGGCCATAGTCGGAGTAGTCGACCCGGATGGCGTCGTATTCGCGGTAGGCGGACCAGGGGGCGCGGGACCAGGCGGCCCAGTCGACCAGATACAGCATAGCGCACAGCGCCGCGACACACACGAAGGGCAGCGCGAAGCGATACAGTGCCCTGCCTTTTTCCCGACCGGTTCCCTTTTCCAGAAACAGCAGACCGCAGAGCCGGCGCAGGCACAGCGCCGCCATCAGGCCGAAGCAGGGCAGAAACTCCATCCTGCGCAGCATGAAGCCGAACACACACAGCGCCGCGCCGAGGACGACCGCCCCCCAACGGCGCTCGTTCTGCTCCATGGTGTGGACCAGCAAAACCATGCCGCCCACGGTGCAGACCGCGGCGGTCTTGGTATAGCTGATGACCGTATAGACGTCGGCGCCGAAAAACAGCAGCAGCACCGTGCTGACCGCGCAGCCGTACACGATGCCCAGCCGCTCATTGAGGACCATGTTCAGGGCCGTAAAGCTCACAAACAGCAGCAGGTACTGGCCCAGCGTGTGCCAGGCCACCCCCTGGCCAAGAAGCGTGTACACACCCTTCATCAAAAGGCCCAGCACGAAATTGACGTAGGGAATGTAGGCCGTGCGCGCGGCCATCTGCCCGTCCACAAAGGCAGCCAGGGTCAGATCGTCGTTGCTCTCGAAGCCGACCCGAACGATCAGCACCGTTGCCGCGAGGAAGACAGCGTTCAAAAGCAGGGCCGCGATCAGCCGCGCCCGCCGATTGGTATTCCATTGTTCGATCCGCGTCACAGCCGATGCCTCCATTGCGTCAAACGCTTGCCGTAAATTTCTCAAATGCCGCACGCCCCTGCGCGTCGCGCTTGAAGACGCCCGCGTGCTCCAGCACGGTTTTGAACACCTCGCCCACCTCGGCGCGGAGAATCTCCTCGGCGTTATCGGCGGTGAAGGTATAGCGTGCCTTGAGCTGCTCGGCCCAGGCCGCGTGAGAGGCAAGGCTCTCGGTGGCATAAAGATCGCCGTCCGCGACGAGCGTGTCGGCCAGCTCCTTGAGCTCGGTCTTCAGTCGCGCGGGCAGCACGGCCAGACCCATCACCTCGATCAGGCCGATGTTCTCCTTCTTGATATGGTGCAGCTCCTGATGGGGATGGAACAGACCAAGGGGATATTCCTCGGTGGTCAGGTTATTGCGCAGCACCAGGTCGAGTTCAAAATCCGAACCCCGGCGGCGGGTAATAGGCGTGATGGTATTGTGCGCCTCACCATCGGTGCAGGCGAAGACGGACACGCTCTCGTCGCTGTAGCCGCGCCAGGCGGTGAGGATGCGGTCGGCCAGATCCGCCATGCGTTTCGGATCGGCCCCCTGCAGGCGGATGACGGACATGGGCCACTTGACGATGCCCGCCCGGACATCGGGGAAATCCCGGAAGGACAGCTCCTGCTCGATCCCGGCCCGCTCCATGGCAAAGCAGTAGTGCCCGCCCTGGAAGTGGTCGTGGCTGAGGATGGAGCCGCCCACGATGGGCAGGTCCGCGTTGCTGCCGAGGAAATAATGGGGGAACTGGCCCACAAAATCCAGCAGGCGCAGGAAGGTGCCCTTGTCGATCTTCATGGGCACATGGTCGCGGTTGAGCACGATGCAGTGCTCGTTATAATAGACATAGGGGGAGTATTGCAGGAAGTAAGCGTCCCCGTTCAGCTGCAGGGGGATCAGCCGATGGTTGGAGCGCGCGGGGTAGTTGAGACGCCCGGCGTAGCCCTCGGCCTCGCGGCACAGCAGGCACTTGGGATAGCCCGATGCCTTGGCCTTTCCCGCCGCGGCAATGGCCTTTGGGTCCTTTTCGGGCTTGGAGAGGTTGATGGTAATGTCCAGATCACCATACTCGGTGGCAGCGAGCCACTTGACATCCTTGGCAATGCGGTAGGAACGGATATAGTCGCTATTCCGGCTGAGATCATAGTACCAGTCGGTTGCCTTCTCGGGACTTTCGGCATAGCAGGTGCGGAAGCTGCGGATCACCTCGCTGGGGCGCGGGGTCAAAAGGCCCATGAGCCGCGCGTCAAAGAGATCGCTCTCCGTGATGCCGTCACCGATGAGCGCCTGCTCTCTCGCGTAGGCAATCAGCTCGGAGAGGATATCCTCCAATTCGCCCGCCGCCGCGTTCTCCGGGCGCTCAAAGCTTTCCAGTCCAAGCGCGTGGAGCAGCGTGTTCTCCGCCCAGACGCGGTCGCTTTCCTCGATCAGGCCCTTGTCCAGGGCGTAGTTGACCAGTTTTTCGATGCTGCTGTCGATCATCCGTTGTTACCTTCCTTTACCTGTTTGATGGAGAGGGAGATGCGCTTTTTCTTCTCGTCCACATCCAGGACGACCACCTTGACGATGTCCCCCACAGCCAGCACCTCGCTGGGGTGGCGGATGAATTTGTCGGAAATCTGCGACACATGCACAAGCCCGTCCTGATGCACGCCGATGTCCACAAAGACGCCGAAATCGATGACGTTGCGCACGGTGCCGGTGAGCACCATACCGGGCTTGAGATCCTTGATCTCCAGCACATCCCGGCGCAGCAGCACCGGCGGCAGCTCGTCCCGCGGGTCACGGCCGGGCTTTAACAGCTCCGCGACGATGTCGTTCAAGGTCGGCTCGCCCACGCCGCAGTCCTCCGCGGCCCGCGCCGGGCCGTAGTCCCGGACGCGCTTCGGAAGCTCGGCAATGGCGCCGGCCTTCACATCGTCGAGCGTGTAGCCGCAGAGGGCCAGCAGCTTCTCCGCGGCGGCATAGCTTTCGGGGTGCACGGCGGTGTTATCAAGCACCTGCTTGCTCTCCGGCACGCGCAGGAAGCCCGCGCACTGCTGGAAAGCCTTGGGGCCGAGCTTTGGCACCTTGTTGATGGCCTTGCGGCTTGAGAAGGCGCCGTTGGCCTCCCGGTAGGCCACAATGTTCTTTGCGGTGGTTTTATTCAGGCCCGCAATGCGCTGCAAAAGCGCGGGCGAGGCGGTGTTGACATCCACGCCGACGGCGTTGACACAATCCTCCACCACACCGTCCAGTGTCTCAGCCAGCTTGGTCTGGGGCATATCGTGCTGGTACTGCCCGACGCCGATGGCCATGGGGTCGATCTTGACCAGCTCCGCAAGCGGGTCCTGCAAGCGCCGGGCGATGGACACCGCCGAGCGCAGGTTGACGTCATAGTCGGGAAACTCTTCGGCGGCCAGCTTCGAGGCCGAGTAGACCGAGGCCCCCGCCTCGTTGACGATGGCGTAGCTGACCTTGCCGCCAAGCTGGGCGATCATCTCAACGGTCATCTGCTCCGTCTCGCGCGAGGCGGTGCCGTTGCCGATGGCAATATGCTCCACGCCGTGCTTGCGGATCAGCGCCGACAAGGTGCGGATCGCCTCCTGCTTCCGGTTCTCGGAAAAGGTGGGATAGACCACCGCCGTGTCCAGCACCTTGCCGGTGCCGTCCACCACCGCGACCTTGCAGCCGTTGCGGTAACCGGGATCGAGGCCCATGGTGACGCGGCCCTTGACCGGCGGCTGCATCAGCAGGGGCTTGAGGTTCAGGCCAAACATTTTGATTGCGCCCTCGGCGGCGCTGTCAGTGAGGGCGGCGCGGGTTTCCCGCTCCATAGACGGCCAGATCAGCCGGTCATAGGCGTCGTCACAGGCCGCGCGCACAAAGGCCATAGCCGGGCTGCCGGGCCGGATGACGGCGCGGCGCAGCCGCTGCAGCGCAAGCTCCCGGTCAAGCACCACGCTGACCTTGAGCGCGCCCTCCTTCTCCCCGCGGTTGACGGCAAGAATCTGATGTCCCTGCAGACGCTGCAGGCTCTGGGTAAAATCATAGTACAGACGGTAGACCGTATCCTCCTCCGTGGCAGCCTCGGCGTGAAGCGCGGCCCGGTCCGCGATGAGTGCGCGCAGGCGTTTACGGTTTTCCGCATCATCGGAGATCTGCTCCGCGAGGATATCGGAGGCCCCGGCAAGGGCGTCCTCGACAGTTTCAACGCCTTTGTCCGCATCGAGGTACGCCTTGGCCAGCTCCTCGGGCGCCGGGCAGTCCATACGCTGGGCAAAAAGCGCGGCAGCCAGCGGCTCCAGTCCCTTCTCGCGGGCGATGGTGGCGCGGGTGCGCCGTTTGGGTTTATAGGGGCGGTACAGATCCTCCAGCGCGGCGAGGGTCTCGGCCTCGTCAAGCGCGGCGGAGAGCTCCTCCGTCAGTTTTCCCTGCTCGGCAATGGAGTTTTTCACGGTTTCGCGCCGTTCCTGCAGATTGCGCAGGTAGCTCAGGCGCTCGGCCAGGGTGCGCAGAGCCGTGTCGTCCATGGCGCCGTGCAGTTCCTTGCGGTAGCGGGCAATAAAGGGAATGGTATTGCCCTCGTCAATAAGGGTGATTACGTTGTCGATCTGTGCCTGGGGGCGGCCCAGCTCCCGGGCAAGAATTTGGCTGATGCTTTCCAAGGCTTTCTCCTTTTCGATCATTCTCTAAAATGAGATTATAACACAAGGGTCGAATTGCGACAAGTACAGCCTTGCCTCCCCCAATTTTTTCCGGAAAACTTTTTGCAAAAGCCCTTGCAAAGTCGCATGCGCTGTGATACAATCCGTTTTGCGTCTTGTAACTATGCCTTTTTGGCACAATCAAGATAGCCTTTGACGAGGAGAAATTATCATGAAGTCTGGCATCCATCCGAATTACCAGCAGACCACCATCCGCTGTGCCTGCGGCGCCGTCATTGAGACCGGCTCCACCAAGAAGGACATCACCGTTGAAATCTGCTCCAAGTGCCACCCCTTCTACACCGGCAAGCAGAAGCTGGTCGACACCAGCGGCCGCGTTGACAAGTTCAACAAGAAGTACGGCATCAAGTAATTCGGTCATATACAAAGCCGAACGGCAAAGAGGCGGCGCCCATTCCGGGCGCCGCCTCTTTGCTTCAGATAAACGCGTATTTTTCCAGCCGGTCCATGGCCTCGATCAGGCGGGACTTCGGCAGGGCCAGATTCATACGGATGCTGTCCGGCCAGAAAAAGTCCTCCCCATTCTGCCAGATCACGCCGCAGCGCACGCCCCGTGCCTGCAGCTCGGCAATCGAAACGCCGTGCGCCCGGCACCAGTCGCCGCAATCGAGGAAGAGCATATATGTCCCCTGGGGACGAAATACCTGTACGCCGTCAAAATGCGCCGCAATAAAATCACAGGCATAGCCGAGGTTCGCGTCGATGACCTCGTTCATCTCGTTGACCCAGGCTTCCCCGTCGCGATAGCCGCCGATGAGCGCGTGCATGGAGAGAATGTTGGGATCGTTGTAGTGGCTGAGCGCGGCGCGGCGCTGCAGGCGTGCCCGCAGATAGTCGTTGTAAATCACATGGTAGGAGCCGACCAAGCCCGCCAGAGAGAAGGTCTTGCTGGGGGCATAGAGGGCAATGACCCGGTTTTTCGCGTCCTCGGACACAGACTGGGTGGGAATGTGCCGCTGGCCCGGCATGATAATGTCCGACCAGATCTCGTCGGAGATGACCAGGCAGTCGTTGGCGGCGTAGACCTCCATGGCGCGCTCGATCTCCCAGCGCTCCCAGACCCGGCCGCAGGGATTGTGCGGCGAGCAGAAGATGGCAAAGTGAATGTGATGCTCCTTGAGCTTGCGGTCCATGTCCTCATAGTCCATGCGCCAGACGCCCTGCGCGTCCCGCTTGAGCGGCGAGTGGACGGCGGGCCGCCCGGTGTCGTCCAGCGTGTGGGTGAAGCCCACGTAGGTGGGCGAATGCACCAGGATCTTCTCCCCCGGCGTGGTGAAGGCCTGGATCGCGGAGCTGACGCCGCCGAGCACGCCGTTTTCATAGCCGATATGCTTGGGGGAAAGCCCTTCAACCCCGTTGCGCCGCCGCTGCCAGTCGATGATGCTCGCGTAGTAATCCTTCGACAGGGGGAAATAGCCGAAGTTCGGCAGCTCCAAGCGCTTCCGGATAGCGTCCATCACCGGCGGCGCCGTAGGAAAGGCCATGTCCGCAATCCACATGGGGATCACGTCAAAGCCCTCATCCACACGGGCGTCGGGAAAGGGTATGGAATCCGCCGCCAGGCAGTCGTGCCCGGCACGGTCAAGAATCGTGGTAAAGTCGTAGGTCATATACAGTCTCCTTCTCTGTCTCTATGAAAAAAGCCGGAAATCTTTCCGGCTTTTTCGCTTACCAATCGGAATCCCAGTCGGTGTCACCGCTGTCCCAGGAATCGTAGTCCGAGGAGCCGGAGCTGTGATCCGCCTGAATGGCGCTCCAGGTGCTGGAGGCCTTGAAGTCGCTGACGCCCCAGTCGGACTGGAAATCCCCGCCCAGGTAGTAGTCGCCGTAGTCCGAGACGGGCGCGCTGTCCGTCTCATACCAGTAGCCGGCGGTGTTGTCGTCGTATGTATAATACCAGTCGCTGCCGTAGCGGTAGTAGACCGTGCCGGTATCAAACTGATAATAGCCGTCGTTGCGGTGGATAATGCGCGGGATGATCAGGCTGCCGAACATGCTCCCCAGATAGACAACGATCAGCACGATGAGCAGCACGTGGCGCCACCGCTGCTTTGCGGCGCGCGACGGATCGTTCGTCGGCTTGCCATCTGGATAGATGCCGCGGCTGTGGCACTCGGCCAGCAGCTTTGTGAAGATCTCATCCACCGCGTGGGCCTCATCAGGGCCGCGATACCGGACGGCCCGGCTGCCGTCGGCCTTGTTCTTGTAGACGACAAAGTCATTGCCGTCCTGATAGATGCCGAATGCCTTGGGCTGACGATAGTCCTCGCCGATGAAGAAGCGCATGCGCAAAAGCGGCATTCCCCGCTCGGCGCAGTATTCCTTCAGCTCCTCGATGGTTTTGGGGAAAAAGACCGTGCGCGGGGTGTCGGCCACAAAGTTGGGATTGGCCGCGCCGCAGTTGGGGCAGCTCGCCTGCTCGGATGTGAGGGTCGAGCCGCAGTACTCGCATTTGTTGGTTGAGGCCATTTCCTGACTCCTTTCGGGCGGGCTGACTGCGTACCGGCTGAGAATCAGTTGAGGAAGTCCCGCAGCTTCTTGGAGCGGCTGGGGTGGCGCAGCTTGCGCAGGGCCTTGGCCTCGATCTGACGGATACGCTCACGGGTGACGTTGAACTCCTTGCCGACCTCCTCGAGAGTGCGGGTGCGGCCGTCGACAATGCCGAAGCGCAGCTCCAGCACCTTCTTCTCGCGGGGGGCCAGGGTGTCAAGCACCTCCTCCAGCTGCTCACGCAGCAGGGAGAAGGAAGCGGCCTCGGAGGGCTCGGAGGCGTCCTCGTCGGGGATAAAGTCGCCCAGGTGGGAATCCTCCTCCTCACCGATGGGGGTTTCGAGGGAGACCGGCTCCTGCGCGATCTTGAGGATATCGCGCACCTTGTCCACCGGCATGTCCATCTCCTTGGCGATCTCCTCGGCGGAGGGATCGTGGCCCAGCTCCTGCAGCAGCTGGCGGGAGACGCGGATGGTCTTGTTGATGGTCTCGACCATGTGCACGGGGATGCGGATGGTGCGGGCCTGGTCGGCGATGGCGCGGGTGATGGCCTGACGGATCCACCAGGTGGCATAGGTGGAGAACTTGTAGCCCTTGGTGTAGTCGAACTTCTCGACCGCCTTGATCAGGCCCAGGTTGCCCTCCTGGATCAGGTCAAGGAAGAGCATGCCGCGGCCCACATAGCGCTTGGCAATGGAGACGACCAGGCGCAGGTTGGCCTCGGTCATGCGGCGCTTGGCCTCCTCGTCGCCGAGGGACATCTGCTTGGCTAGCTCGATCTCCTCCTCCGGCGTCAGCAGGGGCACCTTGCCGATCTCCTTGAGATACATGCGCACGGGGTCGTCGGTGGAAAAGCTGTCCACAAGGCTGTCGGTGTCGTTGAGCTCGGCATCGTTGACCTCTTCGATTTCGGCCAGATCCGCCGCCTCGGGCACGGCGTCGTCCAGGGGCGGGAGCAGATCGTCCGAGCCGATGTCGATGTCAATGCCGTTCTTCTCCAGCGTCTCATAGAACTTATCCATCGCCTCGGGGTCGAGGTTCATCTCCTCGAGGACCTCCAGCTCCTTGGGGCTGATCTTGCCGGCCTTCTTGCCCTTTTCCAGGATCTCGTTGAGACGCTCCTCGGGTGTCTTGGCCTTCTGGTCTTCGTGCTCCTCCTTCTTGCGGGAGGACCTCTTGGGCTTGACCGGTTCGGGGATCAGCTCGGTCTCCCCGGCGGCGGCAAGCATTTCATCAGCCATCTTGCTCAGTTCCTGTTCGGAATAAATCGGTTCTTCTGCCATGTTGTTATCCCTCATATCCTTTGGTTTTTCTTAACTGCTCGCTCAGCGCACGCAGGTCGGCCGCGCCGCTTGAGCGCTGTTTTCTGTCTTTGATCTTTGCTATGTAATCCGCGATGCTCCGGGAGCTGTTCTTGAGCACCTCAGGTTTTTGCAGCAGGGTGATGAGAAGGCTCATCTCATCCCCGGTCAGGTCGGCGGCCAGCGTGTCGGCGCTGACGCTGTCCCCGGCGCGAATGCGGGCGCAGATGATCTCATAGATCCGCCCCAGAACCGGCGAGGAAAAATCCGACACCAACGGCAGCCCCTCGGTTTTGATCAGCTCCGGCTCATAGTACAAAAGCCTTATCAGGCCCTCCTCCGCCATGGCCGAGGCCGGGTCCTCATAGCGGAGCTCGCGCGCCGCGGGCTGGATCAGCTTCTCCGGCTGGGCCTGCTCACGCTGCTGCGTCTTCTGCATGCCGCGCACTATGCGCTTGTGCCGCCGCTCCACATCGGCCACCACAAGGTCGGCCTGTAGCCCCGCGATCTCCGCCACGCGCATGGCGTATACCTGCCGCCGGGCCGGGTCCGTCTGCCGTGCCACCAGGTCGTAGGCTTCCCGTAAAAAGTCCACCTTCTGATCGTCCACGCTCAGGTCATACTTATCCCGGATCGAACGCAGACGGTAGTCGATCTGATTTTCCGAAGCCTCGATCAGGTTGCGGAAGGCGTCGGCGCCCTTGGTCTGGATGAATTCGTCCGGGTCCTTGGCCCCGCTCATGCGCAGGACCTTGACCTTGATGTCCAGCTTTTCCAGAATGCCGATGGCGCGCTGGGAGGCCTTGATGCCCGCGCCGTCGTTATCGTAGGCGATGATCACCTGATCGGTGTAGCGGGAGATGAGCCGCGCCTGCTCCGGCGTCAGCGAGGTGCCCAGCGAGGCCACCGCCGAATCAAAGCCCGCCTGATGCAGACTCACTACGTCTATATTGCCCTCTGATAAAAGGATATATCCGCTTTTTGATTTTTTAGCCAGATTCAGGGCGAAAAGATTCCGGCTTTTGTTGAAAACCAATGTTTCGGGGCTGTTGAGGTACTTCGGCTCCCCATCGCCGAGGATACGGCCGGAAAAGCCGATGACATTGCCGCGCACATCAATGACCGGAAACATCAGCCGATTGCGGAAGGCATCGTAAAAGCCGCCCTTTTTTCCGCGCTTGACAAGGCCCGCGTCAAACAGCTCGTAGTCGGTGTAGCCCTTGTCGCGCATGGCGTTGACAAGGCTGTCCCAGGAATCCGGCGCCGCGCCGAGGCCAAAGTTTTTGACCATGGCCGGGGAGATGCCGCGCTTGCGGATATAGGCCACGGCCGCCGCCCCCGCCGGGGTAGACAGCTGGCTGTAGAAAAAGCGGGCCGCGTCCTTGTTGAGCGAGAGCATCCGGGCGCGCTTGCGGCTCTCGGCGGAGTTGGTCTCCTCCGGCATGGTCATGCCGGCCCGCTTTGCCAGAAATTCCACCGCCTCGGGGTAGGAGAGGTTTTCGATCTCCATGACAAAGCTGATGACCCCGCCGCCCTTGCCGCAGCCGAAGCAGTGGTAGATCTGCTTGTCCGGCGAGACGGAGAAGGACGGGGTCTTCTCACTGTGAAAGGGGCAGAGGCCGAACATGTTGGCCCCGCTGCGCTTCGACAAACGCACATAGCCCGACACCACGTCCACGATGTCCGAGCGGTCGATAAGCTCCGTTATGAACTTTTCGGGAAAGGCCATGATGTCTCACCTTCTCTCCGTGGGGAGTGTGGAGTTTGGAGTGTGGAGTTATGGAGCGCCTGCGGCGCAATTCGAATAAGTCCGCGAAGCGGACACCTTCACTT
Source organism: Oscillospiraceae bacterium (assembly GCA_017458085.1). GTDB lineage: Bacteria > Bacillota > Clostridia > Oscillospirales > Oscillospiraceae > Limivicinus. The sequence continues at coordinate 43,337 of JAFTGE010000081.1, read as the reverse complement.
CACACTCCACATTCCAAACTCCAAACTTATTTCACTGTCCACGCAAACGGAATAAACAGCTCGCCGTATTTTTCCATGGCGTAGCCGTCGGTCATGCCGGAGATATAATCCACGGCGGCACGCTCGCGTCCGTCACGCTCGACCACGGCGATGAAATCGTCCGGCATCAGCTCCGGCCGTTTCACGTACGCCTCGTAGAGCTTTTCCAGAATGCCCTGCACCTTGTTCTCCTCGCTCTTGGCGATGGGGTTGGTGTAGACATCGGAGAACATATATTTATGGAAGAAGTCGAAGGTCTCCTGCATCTTGGGCGACATCTTGAGCACCCCGTCGGCGCTGTTGGCAATGAGGTCGGAGACGAGGGAATTGATGCGGGCGCTGTTGCGCTCACCGCAGTTTACGCGGATCAGCTCCGGCACGGACTCGGCCCTGACGATGCCGGCGCGGATGGAGTCATCCAGATCGTGATTTATGTAGGCAATGCGGTCACAAAGACGGACGGTGGTGGCCTCGCGGGTATCGTCCGGCGCGCCATGGGTGTGGTTGAGGATGCCCATACGCGTCTCGTAGCAGAGGTTTAAGCCCTCGCCGTCCTTTTCCAGCACGTCCACCACCCGCAGGCTCTGCTCATAGTGCTTGAAGCCGCCGGGGTAGATGGCGTTAAGTGCCCGCTCCCCCGCGTGGCCGAAGGGCGTGTGGCCCAGATCGTGGCCCAGAGCGATGGCCTCGGCCAAATCCTCATTCAAATGCAGCGCCCGGGCCACCGTGCGGGAAAGCCGTGTGACCTCCAGCGTGTGGGTCAGGCGCGTGCGATAATGGTCGCCCTCCGGCTGGAGGAAGACCTGGGTCTTATGCTTGAGGCGGCGGAAGGATTTGGAGTGGGTGATGCGGTCCACGTCCCGCTGAAAGCAGGTGCGGATATCGTCCTCCCGCTCCGGCACAAGGCGGCCGCGGGTGTTCTCCGCCAGCACGCCGTAAGGCCCGATGATTTCATGCTCGAGCCGTTCCCATTCTTCCCGGGGAAGTGCCATGCCCATCACCGCCGATCAAAAAAGAGTAGGGAAATTTTCTTTCCCTACTCTTTATACGACGCAAATTTTTATTTCCCTTTATTTTTTTGAAAAATTTTTAAGCTTTGCCGCCCGGCAGCACTCCCCCGTCTGGCGCAGCGTCACGCTGCCGCCGCTGAGGTCAAAGACGCGCGCAGCCAGCGCCTCCATCCGCTCCTCCGGAATCAGAAGCCGCAGCGTCACATCGGCGGCGTAGACCACGTCCGCCACCACCGCGCCAACGGCCACAGCCTCGGTTTTCAGCCGCTCCGCTTGGGCATAGGAGCAGGGCAGCTCCGCCTCCACCCAGCGGCGCACCACCGCCAGGCCCGCCGCGTCCAGCGCGTCGGCGGCGCTCTTGGTATAGGCCCGCAGCAGCCCGCCCGTCCCCAGCAGCACGCCGCCGAAGTAGCGCGTCACCACGCAGACGGCGTTTGTGACCTCCCGCCGATGAAAGACCTCCAGCATGGGCAGACCGGCGCTGCCCTGGGGCTCGCCGTCGTCGCTGTAGCGCTCGGGTCCGTCCTTCAGGAGATAGCACCAGCAGTTGTGCCGGGCGTCGTAGTATTTCTTCTTCATCTCGGTGACGAAGGCCCGTGCCTCCTCCTCAGACTCGACCGGGCGAACATGGCCGATGAAGCGGGAGCGCTTTTCCGTCAGCTCCGCCTCACCGGAGCCTGCGGGGACAAAATACTCGCTCATGTCTCCCAGTCCTCCTTGGGCTCGGTGTAGCCGGGGATAAAGCCCTTGACCCGGCCGAACAGCTCCGGCCCGACCACGGCCTCCAGCTCGATGCCCGCGTCGGTGTACGCCGTGCGCAGTACCTGGGCCTCGCGGTTGAGCGTGTCGATGATGCCGGCGGAGGCGTAGGGGATCAGGAGATTTACATGGCGCTTGCCCCGGTCGAGCATGGCCGAAAGCTTTTCGAGCAGTTCTTTCGCCCCTTCCCCGCTTTTGGCGGAGATGCATACCACATCCTCCCCATGGGGCAGGATACCGAAATAAGCGTCGCACTTGTTGAACACCCGCAGGCAGGGCGTGGACTCTGCCCCCAGCTGGCCAATCAGCTCGTCCACCACGCGGGCCTGCTCGGTCCATTCGGGATTGGAAATGTCGATCACATGCACCAGCACGTCCGCGTATTGCAGTTCCTCAAGGGTTGCCTTGAAGGCCTCGATCAGATGGGTGGGGAGCTTGCGGATAAAGCCGACCGTGTCGGACAGTAGCACCTCGGTCATCTCGTCCACCTGCAGGCGGCGGGTGGTGGTGTCCAGCGTGTCAAAGAGCCGGTCGTTGGCCGGGATATCCGAATCCGTCAGGCAGTTTAAAAGCGTGGATTTGCCCGCGTTGGTGTAGCCCACCAGGGCTACCACGGGCATGGCGTTTTTCTCCCGGCGGCGGCGCTGGGTGCCGCGCACCTTGCGCACCTGGGCCAGCTCCTCCTCCAGCTTCTGGATCTTGCGGCGAATGTGGCGGCGGTCGGTTTCCAGCTGGGTCTCGCCGGGGCCGCGGGTGCCGATGGGCGAGGAGCCGCCGGAAGCGGTCTGCCGCACCAGATGCGTCCACATGCCGGTCAGACGCGGCAGCAGATACTTATACTGCGCCAGCTCCACCTGCAGCTGACCCTCCCGCGTTTGGGCGCGCTGCGCAAAGATGTCGAGGATCAGGCCGGAGCGGTCCAGCACCTTGACCCCCAGCTCCTCCGACAGCACGCGCATCTGCGAGGGGGAGAGCTCGTTGTCGAAGACCGCAAGATCGCAGTCGTTGCGCTCGATGAGCTCCTTCATCTCGCGTACCTTGCCGTCGCCGATGAAGCTGCGCGGGTCGGGCGTGGGGCGGTTCGGCATGACCATGGCCACGGCCTCGCCCCCGGCGGTCTCCACCAGGGCGGCCAGCTCCTCCATAGAAACATCGCTGGAACGCTCATGCTCGTCCATGGAATTGGCGGCCAGCCCCGCCAGCACGGCCCGTTCTTTTTTCGTCATTGTATCGTTCATGTGTAGCCTCGCAGAATTTTTCGCGCATGCGAAAAGAATTCAAATTCGTTTTTTCCGAGGACATGCGCCTCGAAAAAAACACCTCTCGCCCCGCAAGTGTGCGAGCACAGCGAGTGCGCGCAGCGGGGTGCAAAATCAACAAAGTGCTTGCACTTTGTTGAGGCCGTCAGGCCGCGCCCTTTTCTCCAAATACCGGCAGTCTCGACGGCTCCGGCGTGGGGTTCTCGCTGCCGTCGCTGTAGCGCAACAGATTCGACACCGCGGCAACGAATGCCTCGTCGCTCATGTGGATGCCGCAGGTGACCGTCATAAACACCTGCCGCGCAGGGGTATAGCTCTCGCCCGTCTCCTCGGCCTCACGCAGGGCTTCGCGCGCATCGGAAAAATAGGAGCTGGGCGCAAGCTTGAGAACCTGCGCCAGCCGCTGCTCGCCATAGCGGGCAAGCACAAAGTTTTTGAGATAATAGGTGGACAGCGCAGGCCGCGCGCCCTCCTCATACCCGATGTGGGGATAGACGCCGCCGAGACTGATCTCGGCCGCCGCGTCGTAAGAGCACAGCTCCACCATCACATAGAGGGCATCGGCCTCGGTGCCGTTTTTCGGCAGATAGACGTATTCGATATAGGCGTGCTCGGCCAGCGCCCCGCACTCATCCAGCATGACCGCATGCTCCTGCTTTTTCAGCGTGAGCTTGGGGTAGGCCGCGTAGCTCTCCGAAAAGATCGCAGCGGGCAGGAAGGTATAGGGAAACAGCGTCAGGCTTTTAGCATGTGTAAAGGTCTCCTGCGTGCTGGCGGGGTCGGTGCCGGGGTCGTTCATGCGGAAGGACACAGCCTCGTTCCAGACATATTTTTCCGGCGTGCCGCCGCCATAGGACAGCGTTGGCGTCGGCTCCGGCGTGGGCTTTGCGTCCACCGCGGGCATCGTCCAGGGCTCCAGCTCCTTCTCCTGTCCGCAGCCGGCAAGCGTCAGCGCCAGCAGCACGGCGGCAAGCAGCAGCGCAATCGTTTTTCTCATGGTTCATCCCCTGTTTTGCTCTCGTTGTCTTTAGTTTATCCATTATAGCCCAATTCCGCCCATTTGCCAATATTAAAAGAAGCGGTTGCGCCGCTTTCTGCGCATAAACTCCCCTTTGACCTCCACCAGCACGATGTCTGTGCCCACGCGCACAATGCTGCTCCAGGGCAGGATATAGTCGTCCTCCCGCCCCATCAGGCCGAAAAAGCGCGGCTTGCCCGGCGTGACCAGCGAAGTCAGGCAGCCCTCCCGGTCGTCAAACTCCACGTCGCAGATGTAGCCCAGGCGAAAGCCCGTGTGGACGTCGATGACCTCCTTATAGCGCAGCTCGGAAAAATAACTCAGCATAACATCACCCCAGCGCAGTATACGCCGGGGTGATGTTGTCCTATTCCGTCAAAAGTCGGCGCGGCCTTCTCTGACACGGGCAGAAAAGCTATTGAGAAACGCGGTTTTGTGTGTTATACTGCTTACACTTAAAATGTCAATAAGAAGGGTACGCATATGAAATTAGGCATTGAAGCAAATCGGCCTGATTTCATAGCTCTATAATAATCCATAAAAGCCAGCAAAGGCGCATGGCTTCTGGATTTTTTGAAAAAGCAGTTTCACAAATCTCCACGAAAAAACACATAAATCTATATCATATTGGTGCGGACATGGTGCGCATCAGCAGAAGAGGCGCCCAACACATTTCAAGGGAAACGGGAAAATAAAACAAAGGAGTCTGAAAATTTGCGGGAATACCGCACTCCTCTCAGGCTCCTTTATGTTATCCGTTTGGAGAATAGTAGCAGCCTCTTGCTTTCGCTTCCTTTCACATCGTGAAAGGAAGCGAAAGCAAGAGGCTGCTGTGTCACGATTATTTACATAAGCTCAGAGAAGAATCGGATGCTTCTGATCCGATCTGGTATCATTCCTCTATGCAATTTGAGAAAAGATCGGTCTTTCTTGTCATAACCTGCCCTGTCCAAGCTGCGGCGGAGCAATTCACCACGAGCAAATAGCGATGGCAATGACTAAAAACCGAGGGGAGATCCGCTGTGTTAGAGAGTTTTCAAGAACCGAAGTAACGCTTCCTGTTGTTCCTTCGTGAAGCAGGCCCAGCGCTCCAGCAGGTCCTTTTGCTCATCGGTCAGGTCGCAATATACCCCATCTTCTGAAAAAAGCTGGGACAGTGTAATACCAAAAGCGGAGCATATTTTTGACAGTGAAGGAACACTGGGAATCATGTTCTTCCGATACCAGGAAGAAATCGTAGACTGCGGTAAGCCTGATTTTTCTGCCAACTGGTATTCCGTCCAGCCACGGGTCTCCCGCATGGCCGTAATTCGATTCAGAATGTTTTCCATACCATCACCAGCACTTGTTATTTTCGTAAATTATACTTCGACAAAGCGTTGTAATTTAATAATTCATGTCGTATAATTGTTACGACAAACGCAATTATTGAAAACATCTGCATATCAAGGTTTCCTCTAAACAACACTATCCTTGATTGGAGGAAACAAAATGGAAAACAAGATTTACGGATATGTGAGAGTCTCATCCAAAGAGCAGAATCTGGATCGCCAGCTGTTGGCTATGCATGAGTTTGGTGTTCTGGACAAGCAGATCTATCAGGATAAGCAATCCGGCAAGGATTTTGAACGACCAGCCTACCGCCGTCTGCTCAAAAAACTAAAGCCGGGCGATACTCTCGTCATCAAGAGTATTGACCGGCTGGGCAGAAACTATGATGAGATTTTGGAACAGTGGCGGGTGATCACAAAAGACAAGGGTGCGGCTGTCGTTGTGCTGGATATGCCGCTGTTGGATACCAGACAGGGACGCGACTTGACCGGAACGCTGATCGCGGATATCGTACTGCAGCTATTAAGCTATGTGGCGCAAACCGAGCGAGAGTTTATCCGTCAGCGGCAGGCAGAGGGGATCGCGGCGGCCAAGGCGCGCGGGGAGCATCTGGGACGTAGGCCAAAAGAAAAACCGGACGAGTATCCGGCGGTCTATGAACTGTGGCACAGCGGCAAGGTCTCCGCTCGCAGCGCAGCATCCCGCCTTGGTGTCAACCACAAAACCTTTCTAAAATGGGCGAATGATCAGTCTGCATAAGTATTTGAAGAAAAAAGTGTACCTTTTTCTCCGGCATATGTATTGAAAAATATGAGCATTTATGGTAAATTAAAATGAATAAACTTAGACTTGGTTTGGCATATCAAGGCTTCGTGAACGCTTGGGAAAAAGGTACACCTTAATCTCCATGCTATCAAAGCGCCAAGTCTGATCAAAACCGGACTTGGCGCTTTTTTCGTTTTGGGAGGTGAATGTGTGGCTATATCGCTCTATCCGCACAATGCGGAGGCATATGCCTCTGCGCTGGAGCTCCTTGCCGAGACGAGAAAGGCCACCATCATCCACCCTACCGGCACAGGCAAGTCCTTCATCGGCTTCAAGCTCTGCGAGGACAATCCCGATGCGGTGGTCTGCTGGCTGTCACCATCGGAATATATCTTCAAAACCCAGTTGGAAAACCTGAGAGCAGCGGCGGACGGCTATCAACCGGAGAATATCTGGTTTTACACCTACGCCAAGCTGATGCTGATGACGCCGGAAGAGATCAGCAAGATCCAACCGGATTACATCATTCTGGATGAGTTCCACCGTTGCGGCGCGGAGATGTGGGGAGCGGGCGTGCAACGCCTGCTGAGAGCTTATCCGGAACCCCCGATTTTGGGCCTTTCGGCCACCAATATCCGCTATCTCGACAACCAGCGGGATATGGCAGACGAGCTTTTCGGCAACAACATTGCTTCCCAAATGAGTCTGGGCGAGGCTATCGTGCGCGGCATTTTGAACCCGCCGAAATATGTGCTTTCGCTGTTTACCTATCAGAACCAGCTGGAGAAATACCAATCCCGCCTGCAACAGGCCAAAAGTAAGGCGGTCCGGGACAAGGGCGAAGAGTATCTGGAAGCCTTGCGCCGCGCCCTCGAAAAAGCAGAAGGGCTGGACGAGATCTTCAATAAGCACATATCCGACCGTACGGGAAAATATCTCGTTTTCTGCGCCAATGCCGAGCACATGCGGGATATGGTCACCAAAGTGCCGGAGTGGTTTGGCAAGGTGGATGAAAGGCCCCATGTCTACACCGCCTATTCCGCTGATCCGGATACCGACAAAGCTTTCGCCTCTTTCAAAGCCGATGCCAGTGAGCACCTGAAGCTTCTGTTCTGCATCGACATGCTCAACGAGGGCGTCCATGTCCCGGATGTCAGCGGGGTTATCCTGTTGCGGCCCACGGTTTCGCCCATCATCTATAAACAACAGATCGGCCGCGCTCTGTCGGCTGGCAAGACCAGGGATGCCGTGATCTTCGATATCGTGCTGAACATCGAGAATCTATACAGCATCGGGGCCATCGAGGAAGAGATGCAGCTGGCCACCACCTATTACCGTTCTCTCGGCTTAGATAGCGAGATCGTCAACGAGCACTTCAAGGTCATCGACGAGGTACGGGACTGTGTGGAGCTGTTCGCGAAGCTCAACGAGACGCTGACCGCCTCCTGGGATCTGATGTACGCGGAGGCTAAGAAATACCACACCGAGAACGGCGATCTGAACGTACCTAAGCGTTATATAACGGCGTCCGGCTATTCCCTCGGCAATTGGCTGAACAATCAACGGCGTGTGCGCGCTGGGAAAGTGGTCGGGACTCTGACAGAAGAGCAAGTCAAGCTCTTAGACGACCTTGGAATGCGCTGGGAAAGTGCGAGCGATCAGAGCTGGGAGCGCTTTTATACCGCGGCCAGGCGCTACTACGAACGGCACGGTGATCTGCTGATCAACCGTCTGTATGAGACGGATGAGGGCTTGAAGCTGGGCAGATGGCTGGCCAACCAGCGGAATTACCGGAAAAGCGGCATCAGAAACAGCTATCTCACTGACGAGCGGATTCAGGCGCTGGACGAGCTTGGTATGCAGTGGGATGTGCTGGACTATCTCTTTGAGCGCAACTACGCCGCCGCAGTGGAATACCACCGAGCGCACGGCGATCTGAACGTCCCAACTCACTACATAGACGCTAATGGCCTCCGCCTCGGCGTGTGGATCGCCAATCTGCGGACGCATTACAGGAAGAACACGCTACGGCTGTCAGAAGATCAGCTCCTACGCTTGAATGAGCTTGGCATGCTCTGGAACGGCAAGTTCCAGAGTGATTGGGACAGCGCCTACGAAGAGGCGGCCCGGTATCAGAGCGAACACGGAAATATCAACGTCCCATCCAAATATAAAACATCTTCCGGTTTGGCGTTAGGGGCTTGGATAGCGCGGCAGCGGGACTTTTGGAAAGCCGGACGCCTATCCGAAGAGCGAAAGCAAAAGCTGGACGCGCTCGGCATGGTCTGGGAGAAGGATCCCTGGGGCGAGAAATATGCGCTGTTGGAGCAGTACTATCAGGAGCACGGCGATCTGAAAATGCCCGCAGACTATGTAGTGAACGGCGTATGGCTCTCTCGCTGGATGTATACGCAGATCGGGAAGCTCAACGGCAAAGGCAAGCCCTTGACCGAGGAGCAGAAAGAATACCTTGCAAAGATCGGGTTGCGGCCCACAGCTAAGCCGGTAAGTATGCCAAGCGAAAAAGTATCACATCGGCAAGTTCAAGTACCGGCGGAAAGCCGTGTCGGCGCTTAATTCAATTCACTTTAGTAAAACAAAGCGGTGGAGGTAGACTCAGCCTCCTCTGTGAAAAGTGAGTGACTATAAGAGGGGATTCGTTGTGCAAACTATTAGAATGAACTGGATGGCAAAGAGGCTTGCCCAAACAGAGTGCCAAGCCTCTTTGCCATTTTGCGCCTATAAGGAGGATTCGATGAGCCATGTATAAGAGAAACGCGCAGGGCTGGTCGAAGCATTTTGACTTTCTTGTGATGGATGAAATCAGCCTCCAAATTGCTTTTATTCTGGCGGGGTTGTTCCGGCATCACTCCTGGGTCTATGCTACGCCGCTTTATCGAAGCCTCGGCTTTATGCTCATTCTGATCAATGCACTGGTGATGGTTCTCTTTAACTCCATGCACAATGTTATGAGCCGTGGATACTATACGGAGGCTGCGGAAACCATCAAGCATTGCTTCTATGTATTCGCTATTGCGACGGTCTATATGTTTGCCACGCAGTCCGGCGATGCGTATTCGCGTATTCTGCTTTTCCTTACATTCCTGTTCCATACGTCTGTCGGCTATGGGCTGAGAATCCTCTGGAAGCTGTACCTAAAGCGTCACAGCAAAAGCAGAGAGAAGAAAAACAGCATGCTGGTTGTTGCTAGTCCGGATTCCGCAAATGAGATATTACAGCGACTTAGCAAGGACACTGTCGGCGGCTATAAGATCGTCGGCACAGTTCTTACAGAGGCGAGTGAGAAGAGTGAAATCGCAGGTTACCCCATTGTTGCGGATATGGCCACCGTTGGGAATTACATTGTCCGAGAGTGGGTTGATTCTGTATACATAGACGCGCCGCTTTCAGATGAGAGAGTCATCAAACTAATGGACGACTGCGCATTGATGGCGGTACCGACTCACTATCATGTCCCCAATATGAGTCGGAACGGTGTCAAACGCTTTTCAGAGAAAATTGGCGGAACCACGGTTCTAACCACTTCTATTAATTACGCTACACCAATCCAAGCGGTCATGAAGCGCGCCTTTGATATCCTCGGGGGACTTATAGGCAGCCTGGTTGCGCTCTTGATCATCGCGATCATCGGGCCGATCATAAAAAAGCAATCCCCAGGGCCAATCCTGTTTGCACAAGAGAGAATCGGACAGAATGGCAAGCGTTTTAAGATGTACAAGATTCGCTCCATGTATATGGACGCGGAGGAGCGCAAAAAGGATCTGCTGGAGCAAAACCGGGTCAAGGACGGCATGATGTTCAAGCTCGATTTTGATCCACGCATCATCGGTAACGAGATTCTCCCTGACGGGACGAAGAAAACCGGCATTGGAGAATTTATACGCAAGACTTCGCTTGACGAGTTTGGTCAATTCTATAACGTCCTGCGGGGGGACATGAGTTTGATCGGCACCCGTCCGCCCACGGTGGATGAGTGGGAGAAGTATGAGTACCACCACCGGGCGCGCCTGGCAATCAAGCCGGGCATCACCGGGCTCTGGCAGGTCAGCGGCCGCAGTGAGATCACCGATTTTGAAGAAGTTGTGCGGCTGGACACCGAGTACATCACCAACTGGAGTCCGGGCTTGGATTTAAAGATTTTGTTTAAAACGGTAGGCGTGCTGTTTTCGCGAAAGGGAGCAATGTGAATGAAAATCTGTTTTGTTGGGTCATCTGGCGGGCATTTAACGCATTTGTATATGCTTAAGCCCTTTTGGCAGGATAAGGAGCGTTTCTGGGCAACCTTTGATAAAGAGGATGCCAGAAGCCTTCTTCAAGGTGAGAAGATGTATCCCGTGTATTATCCGAGCAACAGGTCCATCAAAGCGCTGATTATCAATACTCACAGGGCAATCAAAATTCTCCGGAAGGAGCGGCCGGATCTCATTATCAGTAGTGGAGCAGCTCCAGCCATCCCCTTCTTTTGGATCGGCAAGCTGATGGGTGCCAAGACGATCTATATTGAGGTTTTTGATCGAATTGACCAATCGACGATTGCCGGGAAACTTTGCTACCCGGTGGCGGACCGGTTCATCGTGGAATGGGAAGAAATGAAGGAAGTGTATCCTAAAGCGGTGAATCTGGGAAGTATCTTCTGAATCTTTAAGTAACGGAATCGGTAGGGGTGAAAGAAGCATGATATTTGTGACGGTGGGGACCCATGAGCAACCTTTTGCCAGATTGGTTGCGTATATGGATAAGTGGGCTGCAAAACATGAAGAGAGCGTCATTATACAAACGGGTTTTAGTACATATGAACCCAAAAACTGTCAATGGCAAAAGCTGTTTCCCTATCAGGAAATGCTAAAGAATGTTGCAGAAGCGAGAATTGTGATCACACATGGCGGTCCATCGAGCTTTATCATGCCGCTGCAAATAGGAAAGATACCGATCGTTGTTCCACGCAGAGCGGAATTCAATGAGCATGTCAATGATCATCAAGTGGATTTTGTAAAGGCAGTTGCGGAACGTCAACGGAATATCATTGTTGTGGAAGATGTGAATAAGCTTGAAGAAATGCTTGAAACATATGAAGAAATCACAGCGCACATGCAAAACACCTTACAGCACAACAATGAAAAATTCTGCGCAGAGTTTGGAAAAATTGCGAATGAGCTGGTGCGGTAATGGGAAAAAGTGTCGGAATTTTATCAATGCAGCGGATTCAAAACTACGGGTCTTTTTTGCAGGCGTATGGTCTGAAACACATCTTGGAGGATCTGGGCTGCGAAGTACAATTTGTTGACTTCCATCCAGGCGAGACCTTAATTCCCGCAGACGGCGGCACAGGTCTGGGGAGAAAAATATCCAAGGTTAGAGATGTTCTGAAACAAAACGGTCCGCTGAGAGAGAAGCTGCGTTTCATTGCCTATAAGAAGAATTATGCTGCGAATTACTATCCGTACCTTGGAATTACCGAGGTGAGAAATTATAGTCCGGAGCTTGACATCCTTGTGATCGGTTCTGATGAAGTATTCAATTGCGTGCAGAACAATACAAATGTTGGATTCTCTCCTGAGCTGTTCGGGCAGGATAACAAGGCAAGAAAGCTAATCAGTTACGCTGCCTCCTTCGGCAACACTACGCTTGGAAAGCTTGAGCAATACAGAGTGAGAGGCAAGGTCGCAGGGTGGCTACACGACTTTGATGCAATCTCTGTTCGGGATAAGAATAGTGGAGAGATAGTAAAAGAACTGACCGGCATGGAACCTGTGTATAACCTCGATCCTGTCCTTGTGTATGATTTTATCGGCAAGTGCAAGGAAATCCCGTCCTCTGTTCCGGATACGGATTATATGCTTCTTTATGGATATTCGGGGAGATTCAGCAGAGAAGAGTGCCGGGAGATCCGAAAATATGCCGACAGCAAAGGACTGAAGATCTTTTGCATTGGCGGCGTCCAGGATTGCTGCGATAAGTTTATCGATGTGAATCCGTTTGAAGTGATTGCGTATTTTCAGCATGCCGCATGCATAGTGACCGACACCTTTCATGGCGCTATTCTTTCAGTCATTACACATAAACAGTTTGTGTCGATTATCAGAGAAACGGGATATGGCAATAGCCAGAAAATGACGGATCTTCTGCAAAGATTGCGGCTTGAAACCCGAATGATCGCATCTATAGAAGCGCTGCCGGAAACGATTGAGAAGCCGATCCAGTACTCAGTCACTGATGCTGTTATACGAAGCGAACAGGAGAATACACGGAACTATTTAAATCAATGGATAAAATGAATGCGGTCCCAGAACTTTTTCATGCAAAAGAAGCATGTTGCGGCTGCGGAGCATGCCTTAACATATGTCCGGCGAACGCCATTACTATGCAGGAGGATGAAGGCGGATTTATCTATCCTGTGATCAACACAGAACGGTGTATACGTTGTGGATGTTGTAAGACGGTCTGTGCGTTTCAAAACAGAGAAGAGACGAATTCACCGATCGAATGCTTTGCGGCAGTCAGCACAGATGAAGACCGGGCGAAAAAGTCTGCTTCCGCGGGGATTTTCGCAGCAATCGCATTGTCTGTTCTTAAAGAAGGCGGCATTGTATACGGGGCTGCTTTTGATGAGCTTTGGGGAGTTCATCACATAGGGATAGAAGATGAGACGACTTTAGAGAAGCTTCAGGGCTCGAAGTATGCCCACAGCAATACAGAAAGAACCTTTTCTGAGGCAAAGAAGCAGCTGCAGACCGGGAGAAAGGTCTTGTACTCCGGGACACCGTGTCAGATTGCGGGCTTTAAAGAATACTTGGGAAAAGAATATGAAAACCTCATAACGGTTGACATTGTTTGTCATGGCGTTCCGAGCGTCAGGATGCTAAAGGATTACTTAAGACTGCTTGAGGAGAAGCATGGCGGAAAGGTTGAACAGTTCACATTTCGCGACAAGTCAATCGGTTGGGGGATTAACGGATGCGCAGTAATTAATGGAAAAAAAGTTACAATATGGCAGAGTGCATCCTCTTACCTTTATTATTTTACGAAGGGCTGGATTTATCGAGAGAACTGCTATACATGCAAGTACGCTTGTGAATATAGGCCTGCAGATCTAACAATAGGAGATTACTGGGGGATAGAAAAACAACATCCAGAATTCCTGGGGAAAAATGGCTGGGATGAAACTGCTGGAATTTCTCTTCTTATTGCAAATACGAGAAAAGGTGCCGACGCCATCGAAGAGTATGAAACTGTCATCGATTTAAAGGAATCGACATTTTCACAAATGGCGGCTGGAAATGCGCAATTAAGAGCGCCAAGTCAAATCGAAAAAAGAGATGAAATAGTAAAGGAATACGTGGAAGAGGGCTGGAAAGGTCTTGAGAAAGGGTACAAAGCCCAGATCGGCTATAGAAGGTATTCCAGCCAAATCAAGAGTCTGCTTCCCGCAAAGCTAAAGAGGCAGCTTAAAAAGCATTTTAACTGATTTGAGAGGCATTTAGAAGGACTTTATATGAAGATAAGTATAAAAAGAAGTGAGCTCTCCGTTTTCAAGTATTTGTGGCTATTCGTTATTCTGCCAAAGACCGCACAATTTGTTTTGTACATTGTCTTTGTATTGGTATTTCTAAATAAGAGGAGAATAAAACTGGATAATATTTCCGCATGCTTCATTGGGTGCAGCCTTGTTCAGTATATAGCAATCCTTGTCCAAGTCCTAACTGGATCACCAGACGCAGAGAGACTGATGGCTGCCATTAATACTTCGTCAATTTGGATCATTGCGCTGTTTTTCTTCTTGCTGATTAGACAAAAACAGAGCTTCACAACGCGGGACTATAGTCTCTTACTCAAATACCTTAAAACCAATTTTTTGATTCTGTTTGCAATCTACATTGTTTACCGCGTTTCAAACAGGTCAGTAATAAGTATCGCTGGGATGAGCCTGTATCTTCGAAAAACAGATTACCTATCATCAGGCGTGACGACACGTTTTTGCGGATTGATGGATACGGTAATATGCCCTTCTCATTTTTTCATTATTCAATTCCCCCTGTTGGTTTATCTTATCAAAAAAACAGGGGAAAACACCTGGAGCGTTATTTTATGGGCGATGATAGGCCTTGTTCCGGTTTTGGCTACACATTCCAGAATGGGTGAAGTCATCTCCTTTGCCCAGGTTTTTCTTGCCGCTTATTTTGTTCTTAACGATAAGGCAATCAGTAAGAGATTGATCAATGCTTTTGTGATACTTTGCGCTGGAGTTGTTATTACAGTTGCAATTATTGAGTTTCCGCTTATCAAGAATTTGGCGGTTGCATTCCTTAATAGAAGAGGCGGCAGCAATAATGCCAGACTAAATATCTATTTGAACAGCATAGCTAGAGCATGGAAGGAATCACCCATTATTGGTATGGGAATCAAATATATGTTGGGCAGATATCCTTATGGTTCTCATAGTACGTCTATTGGTATGTTCTACAAAACCGGAATACTTGGGACAATCTTGTTTGTCTTAGGTATGACCCATTTATATCATCACTTATGGGATATCCTTAAAGATTCACATGTAGGAAAAATAGTATTATTCATGTTGCTTTTTTATCTTGCATTTTTGATCACATCAGATCTGGATACTACAGACTGGGTAACAGTACTTTTCTTCTCCACAGTAGGAATTCTGGCGAGGTGCTTGCCAGAACGTGAAGCTATGGAAGGATGAAGTTGTCCAGAACAAGTAGAATACTATTGGAGGAATAGTTTATGGGCTTTTTACACTTGTTTAAAACAGCCAAATACACAGATGATGTGATTATACTAGATGATAGCAAGTTAAAACTGGTTCAGTCTGAGCTGATGTCTATGATGAAAGATATAGTTCCGGTATTTCTTGAGAATCACATCAAATGGTTTCTTTCTGGAGGAAGTATTCTGGGGGCGGTACGACACCAGGGCTTTATTCCTTGGGATGATGATATTGACCTTTTTATGGAAAGATCGGATTTCGATAGGTTTAAAAAGGTTTTTGACAAATGCTTAGACGACAGATATATGCTCAGGACACCGGGGGACAAAGACTATTTAATGTGTTTTCCACGCATTGAAAAGATTGGTACGAAAGTTCAGTCAATCCAGTCAGTAGAGAATCACAGTCACGGTCTGTTTATTGATATTTTTATACTGGAAAACACATATGACAATGCCTTGTTGAGATCAATTCATGGCTTGAAGAGCACGTTTTTGCTTTTTGTAGACAGCTCGGTTCGACTTGGATACTGTTCGAAAAACATATTGAAATATACAAACAATGACCCTCGCATTCAGAAAGAAATTCGCAAAAGAACATGGGCTTCCCATCTATTTGCACTTATGCCGTTAGAGCGTTGGCTGTTCTTGTCTGATCAAGTCTTTTCGAGTGTTCATAAAAGAGGAAAATATCTTGTGTGTCCAGGCGGTGTCAATCATTTTTTTGGAGAATTATATAATAGTTCTTTATTTGAACACCCAAGCACAGGTTTGTTTGAAGGCGAAAAATGGAATCTGCCAGCAAACCCAGAAGAATACTTGCGACAAAGATATGGCAGCAATTATATGCAGCTGCCCCCTCCGGATAAAAGAGAGAAGCATGCATATGTTGCTCTTGAATTATGAAAGTGCAGAAGGGCAGGAATAAAAAATGGATTTAACAAATAAACACAAAGTTGTTGCTTTACTTACAGCGGCGGGTACAGGTACCAGAATGGGTCAGGATATCCCGAAACAATTCATGCATGTTGATAACAAGCCCCTTATTATTCATACGATGGAGGCGTTTCAAACCCATCCGGCAATAGATGCGATAATCGTTGTGACACTCTCCGCCTGGACAGCCGTGGTTCAGGCTTACGCGAACCAGTTCAACATTACAAAGCTGAACTGGGTGGTTCCTGGCGGAGCTACGGGCCAGGAATCGATTAATAATGGACTGTTAGAATTGGCTAAGCATCTATCGCCCGATGACATTGTAATGATACATGACGGAAACAGATGTATGGTTTCTAGTGAGATTATTTCTGACTCACTGGCTACATTTCATGAGAAAGGCTCGGCAGTAGCCGCAATTCCGTGTGTCGAAGCGGTTTTCCGTAGCAATGACGATGGAAAATCGTCTGACATTTCCATACCGCGCGAGCAGCTTTTCAGGACACAGACACCGCATACATACAGTTTGGAAAAGCTTCTCTGGGCACATGAGGAAGCATCAAAAAGGGGAATCAGCAATACGGCCGCCTCCTGCACATTGATGCAGTTATTAGGTGAAACGGTATTCTTTTCCAAAGGTTCAGAAACAAATCTGAAAATCACCACAGTGGACGACATGTTAATTTATGAAGCGTTGCTCCATACGAAAAAACAAAGCTGGCTGAAATGAGGAGACGCTGATGCTTTACCAGAACAAATTATGGATCTCAGATATTGATAAAACGATTGCGACAATGCATTTTCTCGAAGCGCTGTCCGGCAAAAGCATTATGATTACTGGCGCTACCGGATTGATTGGATCGGCTGTAGTGGACATCCTGTTTCGGTACAACGACGTACATGGCACAAGCATTAATATCATAGCTGCTGGGCGCTCCTATGAAAGCATGATACGTCGTTTTGGTCATATGGCAGAGCGCAAAGATTTCAACTTCATACCATACGATTCAACAAAAACAGATAATCAACTTTCTGTTCATGCTGATTATGTGATTCACGCCGCTGCAAACGCAAATCCCGGTGTTGTTATGAAAGAACCGGTAGAGACGATGCTCGGCAATTTCTTGGGGATCCGAGAACTCCTGGATTATGCATTTAAAGAGAAATCTAAAAGGGTTTTGTATATCAGTTCCAGTGAGGTTTATGGCACGAAGAGCAATGACCTTCCATTTGTAGAGAATGAATATGGATTCATAGATATCCTGAATCCTCGCAACTCCTATTCCGTAGGAAAACGGGCAGCAGAGACGCTGTGTGTTTCCTATGCAAAGGAATATGGAGTGGAAAGTGTTATTGTTCGTCCCGGACATATTTATGGGCCTACTGCGGGCAAGCAAGACAATCGGGTCTCATCTCAGTGGCCATTTGCCGTCTCCCGCGGTGAGAATATTGTGATGAAAAGCGATGGTGCCCAAATTCGAAGCTACTGCTATTGCCTCGACTGTGCGTCTGCAATTTTGACGATCTTGATGAAAGGGGACAATTGCTGCGCTTATAACATTTCTAATCCAGACTCGGTAATCAGCATAAAACAAATGGCCGAGATTCTGACTGCTTGTGCCCGGGTTAAGCTGATAACCGAAACACCGACAGAGATGGAAAAGCAAGGCTTCAATCCAATGAGTAATTCATCTTTAAACAGTGATAGCCTGCTTGCACTTGGTTGGAAAGGCTGTTTCCCGGCCAAGGAAGGATTTGGTCATACCGTAGCCATCTTAAAAGATTTAGTATAGTAGAGAGGAGAAGACCATGAATCAGGAGTTGGAGTGCAAAGAAATACAAGATATCGGTCTTGAAATCATTCATTGTATCGATCGATTTGCGAAAGAGAATAAGATTCGATATTATATGGCTGGTGGCACACTTCTGGGGGCAGTGCGTCACCAAGGCTATATTCCATGGGATGATGATGTGGATTTAATGATGCCGAGACCTGACTATGAGCAATTTATTCGTAGCTTTCACATGGGGCGCTTTTGTGTGTCATCTTGTGAGACGGATTCAGATTATAATACTCCATTTGCAAGAGTGTGGGATCCCAATACATCCTTGACATTCTCGACCAAGGAAAAAACGATTGGTGTTTTTGTAGATATCTTCCCAATTGATGGATATCCTCAGAATGAGATCATTTCGCATTTGCATCTTTATAGGATAAAAATAATTCGGTCTATGATTAGTGCAGTAATTAGACAAAAATACTATGAAAATGAGAAATTTATTATTATCAAGCGGCTGCTTCACAAAGTCCTCAAGCACGATGGAAATTACTATTGCAACCGGCTGACAAAAGTCGCTTTGAAATACTCATTTGATAGTTCTGCCTATGTTGGTGTAACAACCACTCTCCACCATCTTTTCCGCGAGCGGAATTCCAAAGATATTTTTAATGAGACGGTGTTCTTACCTTTTGAAGATATGATGCTCCCGGCTCCGGTCGGGTATAAAACTTATCTGGAAAAGCTTTATGGAAATTATATGCAGTTGCCACCGGAAGACAAAAGGAAAACGGAGCATCTTTTCCGGGCATATCGAAAGGCAAGGGAAGGAGAATGAGCAGGGAAGAGAAACTGGCAAAAAATACAATTATATTGTCGATCGGTACTTTTTTACCTAAATTGGCAGCGTTTATTACGCTGCCAATCCTTACTGCATACTTAACAAAAGAGGAATACGGAACTTATGATTTAATAACGATTTTAGTCTCTCTCTTCCTTCCTGCTGTTACACTGCAAATCCAAACCGCCGCATTTCGTTTTTTGATCGACGCTAGGAAAGACGAAAAAAAAGTAAAAATTATAATAACAAATATTTTTGCCTTTATTTCACCGATCTCTATTGTCGCTTTGCTTATCTTGTATTTTCTTTTACCGAGCGGATCATCCGAAACTAAACTCCTTATCTGTGCGTATTTTTTCGTGGATATTTATTCAAATAATACCCGGCAAATAGCCAGAGGATTGGAGCGTAATATGGATTATTCGATAAGCGCTGTTATCAGCGCTTTGGGAAAAATGCTGTTCGCTGTGATTTTTGTGCGGTATTTCAGAACTGGCCTGATTGGCGCAGTGCTAGCCTTACTGGCTGCATCCACAGCATCCTTTACAGCGTTATCAATCAGAATCCATCTTTTCCGGTATATTGATTTTAAGCTGTTAAATTTCTCAATAATAAAGGAGCTTCTGCAATATTCGTGGCCGTTGGTGCCTAATAGTATGTCTATGTGGGTGATGAGGGTTTCTGATCGTTTCGTCGTAACAATGTTTATGGGTATCACGGCCAACGCCGTATATGCTGTCGCGAACAAGATTCCCTCTATTTTAACACTTGCACACGGTACTTTTAATATGGCGTGGCTTGAAAACGCGAGCATTGTCGTCAACGATAAAGACGTAAATGAATATTACAGTTCTATGTTCCGGACAATTCTCGATTTGGTTGCTGGCCTTTTGGGACTGTTGATCTGTGCTGCACCGCTTCTGTTTCAGCTCTTAATTCGAGGCGATTACTCGGAAGCCTATGCCCAGTTGCCAATTCTCTTTCTTGCCATGTTTTTCAATTGTGTATGTTCATTTCTTGGGGGAATCTATATTGCGCATAAAGCAACATTAAGTGTAGGAATTACGTCAACGGCTGCGGCAACCTGTAATTTGTTGGTTGATTTGGCATTGATCAAAAAGATAGGCTTATACGCTGCTTCCGGATCTACATTGATTAGTTATTTATTCCTTATGATCTTTCGGATGATAGACGTAAAGAAGCTAGTTGCAATTCGCTATGATTTCAAACATATCCTGCTGGTGGTTGGAATCCTGCTTATAGAAACGGCGCTTTGCTTTATCAACAGGCTGTTCAGCAATATCTTCAACATTTTGTTTGGAGTGACGACCTTTTTTATGCTGAACAGGTCGTTTGTGAAAGTAATTCTAGAAAAAGCAAAGCAAGTGTTCTGCAAAATAACCAGTTAAAAAACTGAATTATCGGAAACGATGCCTGCGGCAAAACGGAGAATCCGAAAGCCGCGGGCTTTTATTATTTCCAAATAGGTACTTGCAAAAGTGGGGCCGAAGATTGGGGTAAGTGAGGGGAACGACCGTTATAACGCAAGATACGCCTGTGTCGGACAGAAATCCTGTTTCGGGTTTTCTGCTGTCCGGCGATCTCGTTGGGGAATCCGGCTCCCCAATCCCTCGGTTTGAGAAAAACGGCGTTTTTCTCTGTGGCTCCTACTGGCGTAGTCGCAGCGGATACAGCCTTTCCTTTTTCGGGAAAGGCGCTCCGGTGACGATTCTCGTCAAAGCCAGAATATTGAAAATTGAAAAAAGTGGAGGTACGAAAATCATGGCAAGGCCAAAGAAAGATGAATCACTGAGAAAGAGAAAACAGATTTCCATCCGTTTCTCCGAGGCGGAATATGCGAAGATCGTAGAATCGGCCAAAAAGCAAAATACCACGGTCACAGATTATCTCCGTGATCGCAGTGTGCACGGAAGAGTGGAAACGACGTTTCGGATCATCGCCGACCCAGAGGAAGTGAAAAAAGCGGCGAGGGAACTAAACGGCATCCTGGCCAATTTGCAGCAGATCGCAAAATACTACAATGCCGGCGGGCTGTATTCTTGGGCTATGCATGATGCAATCCGCGGAGCCACGGACACTGTTCTGACCATGCTGACCGTATTGAAAAGAATGACAGGTGAGGGAATTGGCAATTATAAAACACCTGTCCATTAAGAGTTCCGACTACGGCGCCGTTTTGGATTATCTCATGTTTCAGCATGATGAGAAAACCGGAAAAGAGCAGCTGGATGAAAACGGCCATGGTCTGCTGCGTACGGAATTCTATCTGGATGGGATCAACTGTGAGGAGCTGACCTTTAATCTGGAGTGTAAGCAGCTCAACGACCGATTTCATAAAAACCAAAATCGCGGCGATGTGAAATCTCACCACTACATCATCAGCTTCGATCCGCGGGATGAGACGGAATGCTGTCTGGATGGAAAAAGGGCGCAGGCCTTCGGGCTGGAATTTGCCAATCGCTTTTTCGCAGGGCATCAGATGCTGGTATGTACCCACATGGACGGCAATAACAAGAGCGGCAACATCCACGTTCACATCGTTCTGAACAGTTTGCGAAAACTGGACGTGGAGCCGCAACCGTTTATGGAGCGCAGCTATGATTCCCGCGCGGGATACAAACACCACCAGACGCGGGAACTGCTGACTGTCATGCAGAAGGGCTTGATGGAGATCACAGAGCGGGAGGGCTTGCGCCAAATAGATTTGCTGTCCCCCGCAGCGGTGAAGATTACAGAAAAGAAATACCGCAAGGAAAAGCGAGGACAAGAAAAGCTAGAAGAGCTAAATGCCCAGATCATCGCAGACGGCATGAAGCCGCGCTTTACCAAATTCCAGACCGATCTGCAGACGCCATTGTGGATTGTGCCGCTTCCTCTTGTTCCTATGAAGAATTACAAAAGGGCCTTCAAGAGAAATATGGGATCACGCTCAAAGAGAGCAGAGGCCGATTCAGCTATCTGCTGCCGGACCGGGAGCGGTACATTACTGCCCGGCGGCTGGGGGGGGGTGACTTCGAGAAAGATCACCTGCTATCCGTTTTGGAGAAAAACGCAAAGGCGCATGCGTACGATCCGAGCTACAACTACGAAACCGACCCCGTAGCGATCCTGTTCATTCGCTCCCACCTTCGGCTGGTCACAGATCTGCAAACCTGTGTCAAGGCTCAACAGAGCCAAGCCTACGCGCAGAAGGTGAAGCTCACCAATCTGAAAGAGATGGCAAAGACCATCTGCTATGTCCAGGAAAATGGCTTCGCTACCCGTGACGATCTAAACGCCAGGCTGGAAGAAATTCGGTGCAAGCTACAGGATGCCCAACAGACTTTTCACAATACTGAGGATCGTATCCAGACGCTCAATGAGCAGATCCACTATGCGGGGCAATACACGAGCCACAAAGCGGCGAAGGCGGAATTCCTGAAAGCAAAAAACAAAAAACGATTCCGGGAGCAGCACGGCGATGAGCTGGATCTCTACGAAGCGGCGGTGAAATACATCAAGGAAAACATGAATGCTCATGTGCCGCTGCTTAAAGAACTGAAAGCGCAACGAGATCAGCTGCTGCAGATGAAAAAAGCCCAGCGCGACACCTGTGAGTATTTCAAAGAGTATGAAAAGGAATTGCGGACGGCATGTGCCAATGTGGACGCGATCTTGGAAGGAACGACAGCACAGAATACGCAGATTACAGAAACCGTGCTTCCGCCCAAAAGTCCGGAGAAAGCATCTGTTCTGGAACATCTTTGCAAAAACCAGCAGATCGTTGAGGCATATAAGCAGGGCTCGCCTGCGAGAAAGAAATCAGATCCACAGCGGTAGGACGGTCTTTTTTGTCATACCCTTTCAGGGCGATCATTTTTGATACAGCCTCTCGTTCACAAAAAATTTACAAACATTGTTTGCTCAGGTGCTTGCAAAAACAGCCTCTGAGATTGGGGTTAGTGAAGGGAGGCTTTTCATCATGAATCATTCAAATTACAAAACAGCCTATCTAACACACAAAAGCAAATCTGACCCCCATGCATTATCACACAGTTTTCTGCTGGAGACACTGCTGAGCATGAAGGAACGGGGCAATGCCGCCGGAGAGGAGAGCGCATCATGAGTACAGAGACAGAAAAAGTACCGATCCCGCAAAAACTCACGCTGACGATCAAGGAAGCGGCAGAATACAGCAACATCGGGATCAACAAGATCGACAGTCTGCTTCGATCCTATAATTGTCCCTTCGTCCTGTACGTGGGAACAAAGAAGCTCGTGAAACGCAAGGAGTTTGAAGAATGCATCCGAACACAGGTGATGATCTGAAATTCCTGACAAAAAAGGCGGCAATATCCGCCGAAACGACTTGAGAAAAGGGCATGTTCGTGGTATATTATGTGGCGTGTTGGGCTCTTTTCTGCAAGGAAAGGAGAACACGATATGGGTAAAAACCTCAAAGGAAAGGAGTGCGGCGCAGGAATCTGCCAGAGGAAGGACGGGAAATATTCCGCAAGATTCCTGGCGAAGGATGGTACACGCCGCGAAAAGCATTTCAATACGCTGCCAGAAGCGAGAAAATGGCTTGCAGACGCGAAATACGAGGATTTACACGACCTGTTTAACGCCAATTCGGAAATGACAGTCGATGCCTGGCATCAATTTTGGATGGACAATTTGATCTGTGATCTGTCCCCTAATACCAAGAGAAATTATCGGGAACGGTACAGAATCAATGTCCAACCGATCATCGGCAGTATGCGGATGTGTGACGTCAAGCCCATGCACTGCAAGATCGTTCTCAACAAGATGGCGGCAAGCTATGCCGGAGGGACGATCAAGCAGGCGTATATTGCGATGGGAACCATGTTTCGTGCCGCGGTCATGAACGATATCATTTCCAAGCATCCTATGGATGGCGTGAGATATACCAAGCCGGCCCGCGCGGTGGATGACATCAAGTATTTGACTGCGGAGGAGCAAAAACTGTTTCTGGAAGCGGCCAAGAAGTCCCATAACTACCGGCAGTATGCACTATTGCTGGAAACCGGTCTGCGTACTGCGGAGCTGATCGGCCTGACGTGGGACGCGATAGACTGGAAGAAACGAACACTGACGGTCAACAAGAGCCTGGAGTATCGTCACAAGCAGGGCTGTTGGCGCGCCGGGCCTCCCAAGACGAAAAAGAGCTACCGTACTATTCCTCTCACGGAGAAAGCATATCAGATCTTGAAAAGCTGTTACGATGAACGGACTACCCGGAAAGAAGCGGATTCTCTGTCGCAAGTGCTGGAATACACTGACAGCCGGACGGGTGAGAAAAAGTGCATGGTCATGCGGGATCTGGTCTTTATCAACTACCGCACAGGAGAGCCAAACAAGAACAGTTCCTACGATACGCACCTCTACAAGCTCTGTGACGAGGCTGGCATTAAGCACTTCTGTATGCACGCTTTACGTCACACCTATGCGACGAGAGCGATAGAGCGCGGCGTACAGCCGAAGGTCCTGCAGCAGCTTCTTGGACATGCGAGTATCAAAACGACAATGGATCGGTACGTCCATGTGACGGACGATTCGATGCTGAAGGCCATCCATCAGTTTGAGTCCGCCTACGCCTGAAAGTTAAGCTCGGAGGGCAAAAAAGGGCGTAAAAAGGGCGTAAGCCAATTTTGAGCAAACCCGGAAAGCATTGAAAACACTGGATTATTAGAGGAGATGTGAAGATAAATGAAATTAGGTATCGTGGGTCTGCCCAACGTGGGCAAGACGACTCTGTTTAACGCGCTGACCGGCTCCAAGGCCGAAACCGGCAGCTACACCAACGCTGCCGCCAAGCCCAACATCGGCACCGCCAAGGTGCCCGACGAGCGGCTGGACTGGCTGGCCGAATACTATCACCCCAAGAAATACACCCCCGCAACCATCGAGTTTGTGGACGTGCCGGGCGTGGCCCCCGGCGGCAAGGGTCGGGAGGTGTTCCAGGCCATCCGCATGATGGACGCGCTGGTGGAGGTGGTGCGCTGCTTTGACGACGACAGCGTCTTTCTCGAAAAGGCCGACGCCGTGCGCGACGCGGAGAGCTTTGATCTGGAGCTGATTCTGGCGGATATCGAGATCGTGGAGCGCCGTCTGGAGCGCGCCAAAAAGAACGCAAAGAGCGGCGACAAAAAGTATAAGCGCGAGGCGGAGATGTGCCAGGCGCTGATCGAACACCTGGAAAGCGAGAAGCCCGCGCGCGATTTCGCGTTCACCGATGAGGACAGGGATATTCTGGTCGACGGCGGCCTGCTGACCGTCAAGCCCATCATCTACGCGGCCAACCTCGACGAGGACGGTATGAGCGACCTGGACGGCAACCAGAACTTCCAGGCGCTCAAAGCCTTTGCCGCCGCGCGCGGCGCGGCCGTGCTGCCGGTCGCGGCCAAGTTTGAGGAGGACATTGCCGAGCTCGACGCTGACGAGGCGCAGATGTTCATGGAGGATCTGGGGCTGACCGAGACGGGGCTGGACCGCCTGATCCGCACCTCTTATGATCTGCTGGGCTACATCTCCTTCCTCACCGCCGGCGAGGACGACGTGCACGCCTGGACCATCGTCCGCGGCACCAAGGCGCCCCGGGCCGCCGGCAAGATCCACACCGACATCGAGCGCGGCTTCATCCGCGCCGAGATCGTGGCCTTTGAGGATCTCAAGACCTGCGGCACCATGGCCGCCGCCAAGGAGAAGGGCCTGTTCCGTCTGGAGGGCAAGGACTACGTCATGCAGGACGGCGACGTGACCATGTTCCGGTTCAATATTTAATCCCAAACAAACTGCACCCCATAACCGAGACGGTTATGGGGTGTTGTTTTTAGAATATTTTGGTCAGCGGCGGGACGTAGATTTTTCCTTCCCACTGTTCCCAGCGCTCGTCGAATTGCGCCTGCGTGATCGCGACGCTTTTCTCGCTCGGCAGGCCGTCGCTGTGGCCCTGCTGGGCATAATAGACGATCTGGTTACTGTCATCCAGATCGGTGAAGACCATCTCCGTCTCCGTCAGCTTATCCCCGGTCAAACGCCAGAGGGTGATATAGGTATAGGCCGCGCCGCCGGAGCCCTCGCTGAGCACCGTGTTGTCCGTCAGCAGATAGTAGCGGTTTCGCGCCCAGGAGGTAACCAAATTGACCGGCGCGCCGTCGACCAGCGTGTAGAGGCCATAGACGATTCCGTCGGAAAAGTCGTCCGTACCCATTCCCGCAATGATCAGCTCGGGTGTGCCGTCCTTGTCCAGGTCCTTGAGCGCGTAGCCCACGCCGCTGGAATAGGCCGCCACCTCGGACAGGCCGTGGTTTGAAAGATACTCCAGGTTCCCCTGGTTGCCGCCGGCATAAGCCGCGCGGTACGCGGAGATCACGCTGTCATAGGCGGCAGTGAACTCGCCCACGTAGAGGTAGGCGGGCTCTGTCAAAGCGTCGCCGCCGGGACCGTCGAAGCGTGCCAGCACGCCCCAGCCGTTGGCACTCAGGGGCACATTGCTGACGGCGATGGTGTCGCCCTCCAGCGCCTCCAGCTTGAGGCCGGGATTGGCCGCCATCGCGTCCGAAAGGGTATACGTCTCGCCGTCAGGTCTGAGCATCAGCCAGGTCAGCCTGTCGGCATTGTCCGCGTGGGCGATAAACCAGGTCTTACCGCCGACGGTGATGGCTTCGCTGCTGGGGTTTTTAGTGATGACAATGGCCGGCCCCGCGCTCTCCACGGGTGCCAAAGGATCCCCAAAGGGTATTTCCACCTGCGTCCAGTCGAGCGTAAGCGTGGATTCCTCCATGCCCGCAAAACGCCGCTCCACCGCGCGGTCATAGTCGGCCTCGGAGATGGGATTGCCCTCGGCGTCGACGCAGGTCACATCGAGCGTCTCTCCGCCGTTGCGCCATTCCATTTTCTTATCTGCCAGGCGCTCCCAGGTTCCCACGCCGTCCTTTAAGGACAGCGCCTGCCAGGCGTAGTACTGGTGGGCCGCGCCGTCGCGGGTAACGCCCTCGCACACATAGTAATAGCGGTCGGCCGCCGCGTCATAATAGCAGGGCAGTGTGTCCAGAATGATCTCCGGCCAGTCGTTCAATCCCTCCGGCGCTTCATAGCAGCTGTCGATGCCGGAGCCGTCGGCGCGGACCTCATAGAAATGGGCGTAGGTGAAGATCCCGGTTCCTTGCGTGGAGGCTGCGATCACTTCCAGCCGCCCGTTATGGTCGAGGTCTGTGAAGGTATAGAACCACGGGCTGGCATAGGGATCGTCAAAGGCCCAGAGCTCGCGGTTGGCTTCCAGAATTTGCTTCTGTTCTTCAAGCGTGGGAAGCGTGTTGTTCGCAGGCGCCGGGGTTTCCGCAGCAGTCTCCGGCGACGGCACAGCGCTCGCGGACGGCACGGGGACTTCAACGGTCTCTGTCTTTTTTTCGCCGCAGGCAGCGAGAAGCAGGCTCAGCGTCAGGCCGACAGTCAGGATGATCGTTCTGTTTTTCTTTGATCGTTTCATGTTGTTACTCCTATGGGTTCCTGTTCTCTTCAGACAGGCTCAGTTTATCACAGACCTCTCTGTCGGACAATGCTCCGGGCAGCATTTTCAGGATTTTTAAGAATTCTGCGGTACATGGCATAAAAAAGTCGCCGCAAGCGATATGCAGCTTGCGACGACGTGGTGGAGAGTGGCGGACTGCGGCTCGCTTTGCTCGCATGCATAAGTTCGGCTTAGCCAAAAAGCGGCGCAATGCTTGCTTTTTTGGAGCCTCACGTATCGAACCTCCGGTTCTCGTCCGTTCTTCACCAAACAGACAGCCCCGCCAAAAGGCGGGGCTGTCTGTTTGGTGGAGAGTGGCGGACTCGAACCGTCGACCTTCCGCGTGTGAGGCGGACGCTCTAACCAGCTGAGCTAACCCTCCGTAGCTTGTACATACTATCACATCTCTTTGGACATTTCAAGAGGAACTTTTCGATTTTCTCAAAATTGTCCGGTTTTTTTCAAAATGGGTGTTGACAAAGAGCAATCATTCTGTTACAATTCCTATGCTGTTCTCAGAACACATGGCGGCATAGCTCAGCTGGCTAGAGCATTCGGTTCATACCCGGAGTGTCCCCGGTTCAAATCCAGGTGCCGCTACCATAAAGGCGCAGCACATCTTGCTGCGCCTTTTATACGGCCCGTTGGTCAAGTGGTTAAGACACCGCCCTTTCACGGCGGTAACATGGGTTCGAGTCCCGTACGGGTCACCAAAAAGAAGCAATCCGCCGGATGGCGGATTGCTTCTTTTTGATATTCTCGTCTCTCGCGGGACTCGAAGGGCGCGGGAGTGAATGACATGCCGGGGGCATGTCAGAGCCGCGCCCCGGCCCGCCCGCAGGCGGGGAGTCCCGTACGGGTCACCACGTCAAAACGAAACCGCAAGGTCATATGACGGCGCAAGCACCGTCACATCGACCGGCGGTTTTGTTTTTCCTTTTCAGACGCGACCCGCTGACGCTGAGCTCGCGTCTGATGAAATGAACGGGGCAACTTCGATGCTTCTTTTTGATATCCTCGTCTCTCGCAGGACTTTTACTCTCTCGGCAAGCTTATATCCATTGCTTGTTACATTGAATTATTGGTCTGAACGGTATTACTCCCGAAACAGTTCCTCGATCGAAACACCAAGTACCTTTGCCAAGCCATACAGCTCAATGTCCGTTACCGTGCGCTGCTTGTCCTCAATGCGAGAAATGGAGCCGCGACAGATATAAATCGCAAGGGTCTCCAAACGATCTGAGAGCATTTGCTGACTCATCTTCTGTTCTGTACGCAGCTTCCGAACTTTATCGCCAACCATGTTTTGGGCTTTCCCGTCAATAATCCTTGCCATAATTGCACGCTCCTTTGTCTTGACTTAGGACAAAGATAAGCGTAAACTACATAGCAAGATTTCTTGTCCTATAACAGGACAAGCAGAAAAAGTTGTGGGTGAGGATATGGATTATAGAAACAATTTATTACTGGCTTCGGCGGCAAGGCTGTACAGCCTGGGTGTGGATCTGGAGGCAGCGCGGACGCGGCTCAAGGAACTGGTGGGGCAGGGTGTTTCCTATGACTCCGACGAGATGAAGCGGGCCTACAATGAATTCAACGAGCTGGAGCAGCAGTGGAAGGCCCTGGAACAGCAGCACCTGGCGCTGCGGGACGAGACCGTGAAGGGCGGGGCGTCCCTGTACAACTAGTGTTGAATCGATCCAACAAGAAATGAGCCACCCGATGGATGGCTCATTTCTTGTTTGAATATAAACTTCAGTCCACGCGCTCCTTGCCCCAGAAGAACAGGGCCACAGTGCCGGGGCCGGTGTGGGCGCCGATCAGACCGCCGATGTTGTTGATGAGCACCTTGCCGTTGAGCTTGGGGAACTTCGCCTCGATCAGGGAAGCCACCGCCTCGGCGTCAGCGCGGCAGGCGGACATGGAGATGAAGCACTTGCCGCTGTAGTCCAGGCCGTCCTCGGCGTTATCCTCTATGCGCTGGACGATCTCCTTGATGACGTTCTTCTTGGTACGCACCTTTTTGCGGGGGATCAGGCGGCCCAGATAGTCCACGTTCAGCAGGGGGCAGATCTCAAACACACCGCCGAAGAAGGCCGCGGTCTTGGAAATGCGGCCGCCGCGGACATAGCTGGAAAGGTCCGTGGAGAAGAACCAGTGGTTGAGCTTGAGCTTGTTTTTCTCGAGCCAATCCGCCAGCTCCGCGGCGCTCAGTCCCTCGTCGCGCTTGGCGGCGGCGGTGTCCAGCAGCAGGCCGTAGCCGGAGGAGGCGGCCAGGGAGTCGACAATGTAAATGTTGCGCTCGGGATAGCGTTCCTTGACGATCAGGGCCGCGTTCGTGGCCGAGCCGTAGGTGCCGGAGATGCCGGAGGAGAGGGTCACATGGACGATGTCCTTCCCCTGCTCACAGAAAGCGGAGAAGTAGTCGACATACTCGGCGATGTTGACCTGGGAGGTCGAGGTCGTCGCGCCCTTGGCCATGCGGGAGTAAAGCTCGTCGGCGGAAATGGTCTGTCCCAGATCGTCAGGGTAGATCTGGCCGTCGAGCATGAAGTGGAAGCAGATGTACTTGACATCGATGCTCTCGAAGTGTTCCTTGGTCAGGTCGGCCGCGGAGCAGCCGCTGAGAATATAATCAGACATGATACGGTTTCCTTTCGCTAAATATGATAATAATAGTTTATCCTTTTTTGGTTCCTGCGGCAAGGGAGCGCTTCTCTACAAAATGAAACGGTGGGCAGATTTCACTCTACTCACCGTTTTTTGCCACTCTACGAATCGTAGAGTTATCTTTTTCGAGGCTTTTTGCGGATATGAAAGACCAGAAAGACCAGGATCTCCGCCGGGATCAGGATCAAAAACAGCTGCCAGTTGTTGCCCAGCGGCAGGATCAGCACATAGATCAGCACAAAGACGCTGGCTACAAAGGCCGCGATCACATAGCGCAGCGGCCGCCACCGCTTAAAAACGATCAGCAGGATCAGATACGCCAGCAGCGACACCGTCAGCGCCACGGCGAACACCGGCCACCAGATGACGCCCACCAGCCACAGCACCACAAAGCCTGTCAGCGCCATGGTCCATACGGCGAGGATGGCCACCGCCGTGATGACGCCAAAGCTGTACTGCGCCGGCGCAGGCTCCTCCTCCGGCGGCGTCCACGCATCGTGGGTGGAGAGCAGATAGTCCACGCTGACGCCAAAAAGCTCCGCCAGGCGCGTAAGGACATAGGCGTCTGGGATGGCCTCCCCCCGCTCCCACTTGGAGACGGATTTATCCGAATAGTTCAGCTGTGCGCCAAGCTCCGCCTGTGTCATCCCCGCATTGGTGCGCAGCCGGATGATGTTGCTGGCGCTGATCAGCTTGAGTTCTGAAAGCTCCAAAATCGTACTCCTGTATGTACCGGGCGTGCCAGCCGGCACGCCGTTTTCATTTATCCTGTTCCATATTATTTTACCGGGAAGTCGGCGGTAAGTCAAGCATCTCCCCGCTGCAGCGCCTCGGCCACCGCCCGGGCCGACAGACACAGGGATCTGGCAAACTCCGCGTCCTCGCTCTGCACCGCAAGTCTCACCGCCGAACGCGCGGCCGAGGGGCAGATATGCAGCCTGTAGCCGCGGCCTTGCAGCCGAATGCCATCGTCATAGTCGGCGCCCAGCTCCAGCATCAGCTCCGACAAGGCGCCCATGAGCCCCGCCCGGTCATCGCAGGGCAGCTCCTCGGTGTAGCCCGGCTCCGGCTCATCCCTTGTCTCCTCCTCCGCTGCGCGCCACGCCTCCGGCAGATCCAGCCGCAGCCGCCCTTCCAGCGCATCCACACAGCAGCGATAATAGGCCGCCGGCGTTCCGATATCGGTCCAGTACCCGTCCAGCACCACGCCCGCCAGGTGCTCCCCCCGCCGCAGCAGCTGGGGGAACAGCTCCGCGCCGAAGTCGCAGGGCCGGTCCTCCGGCACGGTGTCCAACGCCTTCGGGGAAAGCACATAAATGCCCGTGTTCACCAGGTCGCTGACCACGCGGGGCCAGGCGGGTTTTTCGATAAAGGAACGGATGCGCCCCTCCCCGTCGGTCACAGCGAGACCATAACGCAGCGGCGAAGCGCTGCGGCAGAGCGCCAGGGTCGCCGCCGCGCCGCGCGCCTTATGCTCGTCCATCAGGCGTTTTAAATCAAAATCGCACGCGGCGTCGCCGCTGATGACGAGAAAGTCCTCGTCCGCATAAAAGTCCCGGCAGCCCCTGACGCCGCCGGCGGTGCCGCGGGGCACTGTCTCAATGCGGTACTGCATGTTCACACCGAAGCGGCTGCCGTCGCCGAAGTGGGCCATGATCTCCCCCGCCCGGTAGCGCAGCGTCACACAGATTTCATCAAAGCCGTTCTCCCGCAGCAGGAGGACGATATGCTCCATAATCGGCCTGCCCAGCAGCGGGGCCATCGGCTTGGGGTGCTCCCCCGTCACCGCACGCAGCCGCGTTCCCAGCCCACCCGCCATGATAATCGCTTTCATCGTTCTTTCCTCCCGCACCATTTTTTGAATCTGTTGTTAGTGTCTTTCAGGAAAAGGAATTTATGATTGTAAACAGCGGCCAGATTTGGTATAATGTAACATCACGTACGAATGAAACCGTCCCGAGGAGGTGTCCCCGTTGAACAAAACGCTGCGCAAGCTGGTGGAGCCGGGCAGGCTGCCGCTGATCTTCCTGGTGCTGTTCGCGGCGGCGGCGCTGTATTTTCGTGAATATATTCTCGCGGCGGCGGCGGCCGGGGCCGTGCTGCTGCTGCTGATCGTCTCGCTGATCACCCGGCGGCGGAAGGAGAAGGAGCTGGCTTCCTATATTGAAAGCCTCACCTATGAGACCGAAAACGCCAAGAGCAGCACGCTCATGAGCTTTCCCCTGCCCATTGCGATCTTCCGCCTGGACGACGCGATGATCGTATGGGGCAACGAGGAGTTTTTCCGCATGTGCGGCGAGCCGGACACAAGGCTCGACGCAAACCTTGCGGTGCTGGTGCCGCAGTTTTCCGGCAAGTGGCTGCTGGAGGGGAAAACCCGCTACCCCACGCTGCTGGAGGTGCAGGGCCGCAAGTATCAGCTGCACGGCAGCATCATCCACTCCGACAAGGATCAGGACAGCGAAAACGCCCCCTTCATGGGCATCACCTATTGGGTGGACGTCACCGAATACGACGACATCCGCATCCGCTATGAGAACACCCGTCCCGTGGCCGGCGTGGTTATCATCGACAATCTGGACGAGCTGATGAAAAACCAGCCCGACCGCGTCAAAAACGACCTGCGCGACGCGGTCGAGGATCAGCTGAGCCAGTGGGTGTCCGGCTTTGACGGCTTCATCCGCCGCTATGACCGCGACCGCTATCTGCTGCTGATGGACCATGAACACATGGAAAAGCTCAAGGCGGAGAAATTCAACATCACCGACCGCATCCACGAGGTCGTCAGTCCCTCGGGCATCACCGCCAGCATCAGCATCGGCCTCGGCGCCGAGGGCGAGGATTTTTCCGAGGCGCTGCAATTTGCCGACACCGCCGCTGAAATGGCGCTCTCCCGCGGCGGCGACCAGACCGTGATCAAAAACCGCATGGGCTACGAATTTTACGGCGGCCGCGGGCTGGAGGTGGAAAAACGCACCAAGGTCAAGTCCCGCGTCATGGCCAACGCCTTTGCCGAGCTGGTGCGCGACTCCTCCCGGGTGCTGGTCATGGGCCACCGCATGGGCGATCTGGACAGCTTCGGCGCCGCTGTCGGCGTGTGCAGCGTGGCGCGGCAGCTGGGCGTTCGATACAACATCGTGGCCGATATTGTCCACTCCAACGCCGTCTCCCTGGCCGACATGCTGCGGCGGGAGCCGGAGTATAAGGACGCCTTTATCGCGCCCTCCGATGTGCCCGCGAAGCCCGAGCAGGGCACGCTGCTCGTCGTGGTGGACACCAGCCGCCCCGAGCAGGTGGACTGCCCGGCGCTGCTCCAATCCTGCGAGCGCGTGGCCGTCATCGACCACCACCGCGTCGCCGCCACCTATATCCAGGGCGCGGCCCTCGCCTTTATCGAGCCGTATGCTTCCTCGGCCTGCGAGCTGCTGACCGAGATTTTGCAGGAGCTGCCCGAAACCATGAGCATGCTCCGCTGCGAAGCCGAGGCGCTGCTGTCAGGCATTGTGCTGGACACCAAGAGCTTCTCCCTGCGCACCGGCGAGCGCACCTTTGACGCCGCAGCCTACCTGCGTCGGGTCGGCGCGGACACCGCCGCCGTCAAGCGTCTGTTCCAGGCCGACATGGACCATACCGTCGCCAAGTACCGGATCTTGGAGCAGGTGGAGCTGTACCGCAAGGTGGCCATCTCCGCCCCGACGGAGCCGCAGGAGCGCGTGGTCGCGGCCATGGCGGCCGACGAGCTGCTGAACATCTCCGGGGTCGACGCGTCCATTGTTATCTGCCCGGACGGAAAGGGCGGCGTCTTTGCCTCGGCCCGTTCCATCGGAGATCTGAACGTGCAGCTGATTATGGAAAAACTCGGTGGCGGCGGCAATCGCAGCGCCGCGGCCGTGCAGTTTGCCGAGGAAAACCTCCCCGGCGCGGTAAAAAAAGTTTACGCCGCAATTGACGATTATCTTTCGTGAAAGGGGATCATACCAATGAAAGTGATTTTTAACGTTGACGTGAAGGGTCAGGGCAAGAAGGGCGAGATGAAGGAGGTCTCCATCGGCTACGCCCGCAACTATCTGATCCCGCGCGGTCTGGCGGCAGAGGCCACGACCGAC
Organism: Oscillospiraceae bacterium; assembly: GCA_017458085.1. GTDB lineage: Bacteria > Bacillota > Clostridia > Oscillospirales > Oscillospiraceae > Limivicinus. Next base: position 9,546 of record JAFTGE010000081.1, on the reverse strand, counting down.
AATATCAACGCTCTCAAGCTCAAGGAGAAGGCCAAGGCCGCCCAGATCGCCCGCGAGAAGGCGCTGGCCGAGGAAAACGCCAAGAAGCTTGCCGGCGTGCAGGTGATCATTCGCGCCAAGGCCGGCAGCGCCGGTAAGCTCTTCGGCGCCGTCACCTCCCAGGAAATCAGCGACGCGCTCAAGGCGCAGTTTGACATCGACATCGAGAAGAACAAGATCGTCCAGGCCGAGCCCATCAAGACCTTCGGCTCATACTCCGTCAAGGCCAAGCTGGGCTACGAGGTCAGCGGCACGGTCAACGTTCTGGTGGTAGAGGACAAATAATCTTCCGAAAGGAACACAGCCATGGATGAACTGCTGGGCAGGAAGACGCCCCACTCCGCACCGGCGGAGCAGGCCGTCATCGGCTCTATGCTCATTGACCCCCGGTGCATTCCGGAGGTTCTGGAAAAACTGAAGCCGGATGAGTTTTACATTCAGCTCAACCGGGATATCTACGAGACCATCTACGCCATGTTCTCTTACGCCCAGGCCATCGACCCGGTCACCGTGCTGGGTCAGATGAAGGTGCGCGGCGTGTATCAGGACAACTGCGAGGAGTACCTGGCGGAGATCATGCGCGTCACCCCCACCGCCGCGAATGTTCTGGAGTACGCTGCCATCGTGCGCGACCGGGCGCTGCTGCGCCGGCTGGGTGAGGCCGCCGATGAGATCAACGCCATGGTCTACGAGGGCTCCGGCGAGGCCGAGGCCATGCTGGAGGCCGCCGAGCGGCGGATCTATAACCTCCGGCAGGGCCGCAATGTCGGCGGACTGATTCCCGTGTCCTCGGTGGTGCAGAACGTGTTTGACAATCTGGCCGACGCCTCTGCCTCCGGCAACGCCATCCCCGGCCTCTCCACGGGCTTGCCCGATCTCGACCGGGTGACCCTGGGTCTGAATAAGTCGGAGCTGATTTTGATCGCGGCACGCCCCGGCATGGGCAAGACCAGCATCGCGCTGAACATGGCCCTGCATGCGGCGCTGAACCTGCGCCAGACGGTGGCGGTGTTCTCGCTGGAAATGTCGCGGGAGCAGCTGGTGACAAGGCTCTTGTCCCGCGCGTCCCTGGTCCCTTCGCAGAACCTGCTGACCGGTCAGCTTTCCGACCAGCAGTGGAGCGACATTTCGGACGCGGCCCAGGCGCTCAGCGCCACCGACATCCGCATTGACGACAACCCCACCCTCACCGTCTCCGACATGAATGCCCAGTGCCGCAGGGTGCCGAACCTGGGTCTTGTGGTCATCGACTACCTGCAATTGATGCAGTCGGCCGGTTCCGGCCACAGCTGGTCCAACGAAAGCCGCACCCAGGCCGTCAGTGATATCAGCCGTATGCTGAAAATCATGGCCAAGGAGCTCAACGTCCCCGTCATTTGTCTGTCGCAGCTGTCCCGTGCCAACGAGTCCCGGCAGGACAAGCGCCCCATGCTCTCCGACCTGCGTGAGTCCGGCGCCATCGAACAGGACGCCGACGTTGTCATAGGTCTGTACCGGGATGGGTATTATAACAAGGAGAGCGAGAATCCCAACCTGGCCGAGGCCATCATCCTGAAAAACCGCAAGGGTCAGACCGGCACCGTGGAGCTGCTTTGGCTGCCGGAATACACCAGCTTCTCGAATCTGGAGAAGCGCCGGGACGATGAGTATTGAGTTTGACCGCGCCCTGGTGGAGGGCCGGCGCGTGCTCTGCGCCGTCTCCGGCGGGGCCGACTCCATGTGCCTGCTGCACCTGCTGCGCGCAAACGGGATCGATGTGACTGCCGCCCACTTTGAGCACGGCATCCGCGGCGCGGAATCCAGGCGCGACGCGGCCTTTGTGGAAAACTGGTGCCGGGAAAACGGCGTACCCTCTGTCATCGGGCACGGCGATGTGCCCGCTTATGCCGCGTCACACGGCCTTGGGATTGAGGAGGCGGCAAGACAGCTGCGCTATGCCTTTCTCACCCGCGCGGCCGCGGACGCCGGCTGTGACGTGATCGCCACGGCCCACACCCTCGACGACAACGCCGAGACGATTTTGTTTCACCTCACCCGGGGCAGCGGCGCCGCGGGTCTGACGGGGATTCCCCGGCAGCGCGGCATCATCGTGCGCCCCCTCCTTTCGGTCTCGCGAAAAGAGATCGAAGCCTATCTCACCGAGCACGCGCTTGCCCATGTGGAGGACAGCTCCAACCAAAGCGACGCCTATACCCGCAACCGCATCCGCCATGGCGTACTGCCCACGCTGCGGGAGTTGAACCCCCGCATTGCCGAGGCCGCGGCCCGCTCCGCCCGCCTGCTCGGGCAGGATGATGACTGTCTGAACGCGCTGGCCGAAGATTTCCTCCGGCGTCAGCTGCGGGACAACAGCCTCCCGCTCGAGGAATTCCGTGCGCTGCACCCGGCCATCGCTTCCCGCGTTCTGCGGCGGCTGCTGCCGGGGCTTGAAGCGGAGCATGTCGATGCTGCGCTGCGTTTTATACAAGGCTCCGATTACGCTCTGCTGGATCTGCCGGGGCGGAGGCTCCGCCGGGAGCAGGGCCGCCTGTATCTCGACGCAGGGGATCATTCCACGCTCCCCGCGCGTCCTCTGACCGTCGGCCAAGCCCTTCCTATCCCCGAAGCGGGGCTTACCTTACAGAGCCAATTGTGCATTTTTCGTGGAGAAGTTAACGACTTGTTCACGACTTCTTTTGTCAAATATGAGATGATTAGTGCCGATCTTCTCTGCACCGGCCGCCTGCCGGGTGACCGGCTGCGCCCAGTGGGACGCGGCTGCACCAAGACGCTAAAGGCGCTCTTTCAGGAGGCGGGCTTCACCCAGGCGCAGCGCGACCTGACCCCCGTGATCCGGGACAGTCAGGGGCCGCTTTGGGTTCGAGGGCTGGCCGTGTCTGAACGGGCTGTTCCCATGCCCGGCGACCGGGCAGTGCGTCTGCACTTCATCCAAACAGAACCAGAAAGAGGAGAATTATCCGTTCATGAACCAGGATATTGAAAGAGTCCTCATCAGCGAGGAAGAAATTGAGGCCGCGGTTGCACGCGTCGGCCAGCAGATCAGCGCGGATTTTCGCGGCAAGGACCCCATTTTTGTGGGCGTGCTCAAGGGTTGCTTTATCTTCATGGCAGACCTTATGCGCCATGTGGACATCCACTGCTCCATGGATTTTATGGCCGTGTCCTCCTATGCGGGCACCAGCTCCACGGGCGCGGTGAAAATCAACAAGGATTTGGGGCAGGATATTGAGGGCCGCCATGTCATCATCGTGGAGGACATCCTCGACTCCGGCGTGACGCTGAGCTACCTGAAAAACTATCTCATGGTGCGTCATCCCGCCTCTATTACCATCGCCACCCTGATGGACAAGCCCGCCCGGCGCAAAGCCGACGTCTACGCGGACTATTCCTGCTTTGAGGTGCCCGACGCCTTTGTCGTCGGCTACGGCCTGGATTATAACGAGCGCTACCGCAACCTCCCCTACATCGGCGTATTGAAACCGGAAATCTATACCTCTATTTGAGTTTTTCCCAATGCCAGCATAAAAAGGATGTGACCCACACTTGAATTCCAAACGCGCCAGAGACTTGGGCTTTTACGTGCTGCTGATCGTAATTATGATCGCTGTCATCTTCACCATGACCGAAAGCTCCGATTCCAAAAAGCTCAAGCAGTACTCCGACCTGGTAGACCTCTTTGAACAGGAGAAGGTGAAGTCCTTCACCACCGAGGGCAACACCATCATCCTCGAGGTTCGCAACGACAGCGGCGATCCCCCCACGGAGGAGGTCACCTATGACCTTTTGAGCTTCAGCGTCTTCTACGAGGACTTCCACGAAATTATCAAGCAGCAGTATGCCGACGGCATTCTGGAATCCTACGACTATGACGAGGGCTTTGTCGTCCCCTGGTGGGCGAGCATGCTGCCCTATGTCCTGGTCATGGGCGGCGCGATGCTGCTGTGGTACTTTATGATGAGTCGCTCCGGCGGCGCAGGCGGTGTCGCGCGCTTCTCCAAGGCCCGCACCCGTCTCGGCAGCGATGAGAAGAACAAGAAAACCTTCAACGATGTTGCCGGCTGCGATGAGGAGAAGGAGGAGCTCTCGGAGATCGTCGACTTCCTCAAGGACCCCAAGGCTTACACCGCCATGGGCGCGCGCATCCCCAAGGGCGTGCTGCTGGTCGGCCCTCCGGGTACCGGCAAGACGTTGCTTGCCAAGGCCGTGGCCGGTGAAGCAGGCGTGCAGTTTTTGTCCATCTCCGGCTCCGACTTTGTTGAGCTGTATGTCGGCGTCGGCGCGGGCCGTGTGCGTGATCTGTTCGAGCAGGCCAAGAAGGTCGCCCCCGCCATCATCTTCATCGACGAGATCGACGCCGTCGGCCGTCAGAGAGGCAGCGGTCTCGGCGGCGGTCACGACGAGCGCGAGCAGACCCTGAACCAGCTGCTGGTGGAGATGGACGGCTTCGGCTCGAACGAGGGCGTCATCGTCATGGCGGCCACCAACCGGGCCGACATTCTGGACAACGCCCTGCTGCGTCCCGGCCGCTTTGACCGCCAGGTCTATGTGGGCCTGCCCGACATCCGCGGCCGTGAGGCCATCCTCAAGATCCATGCCCGCGACAAGCAGCTGGCCGAGGACGTCGACCTCAACTCCATTGCCAAGGGCACCCCCGGCTTTGCCGGCGCGGATCTGGAAAACCTCATGAACGAGGCGGCACTGCTGGCCGTGCGGCGCAAGCACCGCTTTATCAACATGGAGGATATTGACGAGGCCATCCTCAAGGTGCAGATGGGTCCCGAGAAAAAGAGCCGCAAGATGAGCGACAAGGCCCGCCGTCTCACCGCCTATCACGAGTCCGGCCACGCCATCGCCGGGCAGTACCTCGAGCATGTGGACCCCGTCCACTATATCACCATCATCCCCCGCGGCGGGGCTGGCGGCTTCACGCTCTTCCGTCCGCAGGAGGATTTGGAGAACTTCAAGTCCCGCGCCGAGATGTTTGAGAACATCGTCATGGCACTGGGCGGCCGCATGGCGGAAAAGCTGTTTTTGGACGACATCTCCACCGGCGCCTCCGGCGACATTCAGCAGGCCAGCTCCATCGCCCGCGACATGGTCATGCGCTACGGCATGAGCGAGCGGCTTGGCCCCATCTCCTATGATAACTCCGGTCACTCGATCTTTATCGGGCGCGACTTTGGTCAGACCAAGAGCTATTCCGAGGAGACCGCCGGCATGATCGACGAGGAGGTCAAGAAGATCTTCGACCAGGCGTCGGCCATGTGTGAGAAGATCCTCACCGATCACGCCGATCAGCTGCGTGCCATTGCCGAGTATCTGCTGGTGCACGAAACCATGGAGGCCGAGGAGTTCAACTACTTCTTCGAGCACGGCGAGTTTATGCCCATGGCGCCCCAGGACGCCCGCAAGGTGCGCGAGGATAAGACCATCGAGCGCCCCGCCCGCAAGATCTCCATGATCGACGGCTACGCCGAGGAGAAGGCCGAGGAAGCCGCACCCGCGGAGCAGACCGAACCCCAAGCCGAGCCTGAAAGCAAGGACGAATAACCGTCATAAATCTCCCGGATGGACTTCATCCGGGAGATTTGATTAAGGAACAACCGAGGTGGCAGCATGGATCGAAACTTTCTCCCCCTGTATGACGCGCTGTTCGCCGGGGTCGACAGTGACGCCGTGATTCGGCGCACACTGTTCGGCCGGCGCTGGGCCATGACCGAGACGCCGGACAGCCTGGGCCTTGCCATGGCAACCCCGGGCGAAACCGTTCCTCCCCTTTTTGCCGACGGTCTGGACGCTCTCAGCCTGCGCAGGGCGTCTGAGGCTGTCATGAGCTGGAATCTGCGGGAAGCGTCCCTGGGCTTGGCCGCGGCCAACGCCTTTTATAACACGCCCGCGCGGATCGAGGCGCTGGGCGCGGCCGTTTCGCCCGATGTTTACAGCACGGTCGGCATCGATCTGCACGGTCTGACCGTGGGGATCATCGGCCACATGCACGGCCCCGAGGGTCTGCGGGAGCAGGCCAAGGCCGTTTACATCATGGAGCGCGTCCCTCAGCCCGGGGATTACCCGGACGCCGCCTGTGACTGGCTCCTGCCCCGGTGCGATCTGGTGCTCATCACCGGCAGCAGCCTGATCAACAAGACCCTGCCCCATCTCCTGAGCCTCTGCCCCCAGGCAACCACGATCCTGACCGGGCCCTCGGTCCCCTTGTGCCCGGCGCTGCTGGACTTTGGGCTGGACCGCATTGCCGGCATGGCTGTAACCGACCGTGGCGCAATGGCTGCCCATGTCCGGGAGAACCGCCGCGGCTCCCCCTACCCCTACGGCCAGAGCTTCCTGTTGATGAAATAAAGGGGCGTGTTGCAAGTTCCTCGCCGGTTTCTATGTATGTCTGCTCACACCACCGCTGGGCAAGGATCAGGATTTCTTGCGCCTGGGTAATATCCTCTGCGGCAATTTTCCGAAGCGCGTCTGTAACGGCGTTGAACAGATGAAAATACACTCTTTTATATGGCGGCATAGCTTTCCCCTTCCGTTTGTGTACATTTTTGATTGCAATTATGTACATTATAATGCAGCTCTCAAATGAGTACAATATTGAATCAGGAGGGAGCACAGCATGGAAAAGTTCGTCATCGATAAAACCGATCGGAAAATGTCCTCCATCAGCCGGACGATCCGTATGAAAGAAGAAACCTTTGATCGCATTAACGAAATCAACCGCCAAACCGGTGTATCCTTTAACAAGATCGTCAACCAGTGCATCGAATACGCGTTGGCACATTATGAGGAAGACGCACAAGACGCCCGTTAATACTATTGGGAATACTTATAGAGAAAATCCCGGTATGCTGCTTTGCAGCATACCGGGACTCAATGTGTCGACAAACCTCAAAAGAGCGTCATTCCGAGCCAGTGTCGCAACACTGGCGTGGGAATCCGTTCTCCGGTATAGTGCTGGAAATATGCGGCTTTCGGGGAATACGGATTGCACCCGCAGGGCGTGCACCACACCAGTGACATCGGTCACTGGTTCGCAATGACAGATGGGTACTTTGTCTACAGTCTGAATCCCGGTATGCTGCTTTGCAGCATACCGGGATTTTCTTTACGTTAAAATTTTCCGCTGTGGTGGGAGAAGCCGCCGGAGTTGACATGGGTGCCGCCGGCATGACCGCCGGGACGCCCGCTGGATACCGGCTCGCGGCGGATGACCTGCCGCGTCACGCTGCGGTTAATAAACTGGTCGCGCTGACCCCGCAGCCTGGCGCCGCCCTGACCGATGTAATCATAGGCTTCGGTCTGGCGCACGGCGGTCTTCATCTGCTTTTTAAACCCGCCGACGACCATCGATGCGATCAGCAGCGGCAGGCCGATGACGACCACCACGCTGAAGGGCGTGATCCGGGGGCCGGGTTCGGTTTCGTAGACATAGGTGTCCAGCGGATTGCCGGCCTTGGCCCGCTGAATGAGCGCGGCAGCGTTGGCGATATAATCGCGGAAGCCGCCCGCCCAATCGTTGCGGCGGAAGTTATCCAGAAAGGTTCCGGCCAGCTGATCCTTGCCGTAGTCGGTAAAGGCATAGTTTGCGAAATCCCCGTAGGCGCAGAGGTCGTAGTCCCGCTCGCTCATGCTCAGGGCCAGCAGAATACCGTCCTTCCCCTCGCCCTCACCCAGGTCATAGGTCTTGTAGATGGCCTCGGAAAAATCCTCTATATTTCCGCTGACGTACTTGGTATAGTCGTCCACCGTCACCACGTATACGCCGCAGCCGGTAGCGGCGGCAATCTGCCGCGCCTGCTCGTTGAGGGCGCTCTGCTCCTCGGCGGAGAGGAGCCCCGCCGTGTCGGTGACGTAGTCGATCTGCGCCTCTGCGTGGGCGCTCATCCCCAGACTCAGCAGCAGCAAGACGGCCAGCAGCAGGGACAGAAAGAGTTTTTTCTTCATCTCATTTCCTCCTCACAGCCAGAAGAAGGCCGCCAGCAGCGCCATCAGCGGCGCCGCGATCCCCGCCGTCCAGGCCAGCACCTTTGAGGAAGAAATCGGCAGATCGCCGATGAGCTTCCCGGTCTGCCCGTTCATGGCGAACAGATAGTTCTTCCCGTTCCACTGGGTGCTGAGTAACCATACCGGCAGCAGTGCATAGTGCATCTTACCGCGGCGGATATTGATCCGGCGGCTCTCCGGCACGCAGGTGGAATAGCCGCCCGAGACCGACCGGTTCATGATCTCCACGGTTGTGTTCTCGGCCCGCTCGTCGGCCCGCCGATAGCAGTCCTCGGCCTGCACGTCGTACTTGTCGGCCATAAAGCCGGGGAGATACGCGTTGGAAAACGGCTTGAGCTCGGAATAATCAAAGGGCTCGATGGCGTCCATGTGCGCATCCGGCATCTTGCTGGAGGCGTCCACCGGGATCTTCTCAAAGCTCACCGTGCCGGATCGATGCAGCCGGTAGTGGTCGGTGGTCGTGATAACGGTGTCGCCGGTGGTGACGGAGCTGACGCGGGTGGCCTGGAAGGTCACATCGGCGTCGGCCTCGCCGTTAAAGAGCCAGAAGGGGACGTACACACCCTTGATCTCCTGAATATGGTTGTTGTCCGAGAATGCCTTGGGCAGCAGCTTCTTGCCGCGGTAGTAGTTTTTCAGCGCCGTGACCGCCGCGTCCTTTGACAGCTTGAAGGGGATGACATAGTCGGGCTTGAGCATGTCGCTGAGCTGTCCCGGCACAATGGACGGATTGTTGCAGTATGGGCAGCTGGTAGCGGCGGTGGTCTCGTCGCAGATCAGCTCCGCCCCGCAGCTGGGGCAGTTATAGACCCGCAATCCCTGATCCGTCGCCCAGTTGGTGCCGTTATCCTGCCACTGGTTATCCGCTTCCTGCTGGGCGGCCTGCTGAGCCTGGGCCTGGGCGGAGGCGGCAGCCGCCGCCTCGTCCTTGTCCTTGTACAGCGCCTCGATCTGCTGTACGGTGAACTTGCTGCCGCAGTAGTCGCATTCGAGCATGCCGCTCTCGCCCACATAGTGCAGCGGGCCTGTGCACGACGGGCACTGGTAGTTGGTTATTTGTTTTGCCACAGGGCGTCACCTCGCTTACCCCGGCGGGGGATCACTGAATATCTGCCTCGTCGAAGGGATCGCCGCATTCGGGGCAGAACTTGGGCGGGTGCGCCGGGTCCTCCGGCTCCCAACCGCACTTGTCGCAGCGGTACAGAAGCGCCGCAGCGGGCTTCTTTGCCCCGCATTCGGAGCAGAACTTGCCCTTGTTGACCTTACCGCAGCTCGGGCAGGTCCAGCCGTCCTCCGGCTTTTTCGCGCCGCACTCGGGGCAGAACTTGCCGAAGGCGGCCTTGCCGCAGCTGGGGCAGGTCCAGTTGTCCACCGCGGGGGCGGCGGGCTGTGCCGCGGGCTTGGCGGCCTGCTGCTGTGCGCCCATGGCGTAGAGGCTCTGCGCGTCGATGCCGCCGGCCTGGGCCGCCATGTTCAGCCCCATGAAGCCGACCGCGG
>JAFTGE010000012.1 GCA_017458085.1 Oscillospiraceae bacterium | reverse complement strand
TTTTCCTGCAGCACATCTGCAGATGTAAGATCGTAAGCTCGCTTACAGATCTTTCAGATGCGGATGTGGTATTGGAGAAACGACGTACAGTGAGAAAGCTATGCTTTCGAACTTTAGTCGTTTCGGCAGGGAAACTTAAAACTTTAAGTTCTCCTGTTCAGAATCAGAACTGGCTGATTCCTTACATTAATGTTTAGGTCGCGCGACTTCTCAAAGTCGCTTGTCCGTTGAATAAATCTAATTTCTCCAAGCGCTGCTTCATTCGCAGGATATTCATCCTGCTCACTAACGCGCTGTCGCGCTATGTTTCTCACAACCGTCTTCCTTAAGAACAAGTTCTCAGGAATCCGTCTGTTCGAACCGCATCGCTTGTAGAACACAAGAATTGTTCGTGGTTTGTTTCACTGTTCAGTTATCAAGGTTCTTTGCCGTCTCTCAAAATGACAGCTTAGTTAAGATACCACTTTTCGAGGTGTCTGTCAACAGCTTTTTTTCAATTCTTTCAAATTTACTTCATGCTGGTTCCGATTCGGGATGCGGCTGGTTATCGCCGAGTGCTTGAGTAATATAGCATTTCCAGGCGCCATTTGTCAACACTTTTTTTGCGATTTTACATGCTTTTTTTCTTGTCCAAAATCTAGTGGTTTTCCGACGCCGCGCCCCACAAAATAGAGGCCCTATTTCAGCAGATTGCCTATGTAGGGCAGCGGCTCCTTTCGTCCGTTGACCACGTTGCTGATTCCCTTATAGATAAAGTACAGCCGCGCCAGAGTCACCACCCAGCCCAGGCCGAAGATGGAGCCGACGATATCGCCGATCACTCCGGCGACGAACAGATTCAGCCCCTGCTTGGCATGATACATGGCGAACTTGTCGTCCTTACAAAAAATGTGAGGCAGGATGAACAGCGCGCTGATATAGCTCAGGCCCGCAAATACCTTGCTCATCTCTCCGCCGGAGGTCATATTACGGGAAGCGTTACTGTTCCTCGTCGTCGATCTGGCCGATGCTCCGGCGGTATTCGTAAAATTTCGCGCCTGCTCCTCCTTCACCTTCTGCCGCTGGGCATACTCGGTCTCGGCCCATTTGCGGCTGGTCTCCTGCTGGCGCTTACGCTGCTCGTCGAGCTGTTTACGGAGGAAATCGCTGTCGAACTGTCTGTATTTTTTCTGCCCGTTCTCAGATGATTTCTTCGCCTGCGCAGCTGCCGCGGCAGCCTGCTGCTCGGCCGCATCGTCAAAACCGCAGGCCAGACACTTGGTTTGTCCGTCGGGAATATAGGCACCGCAGGATTTACAATAGCTCATGACTTCCTCCGCCTTTATCTCTTAATAAGGGTATTATATCCTATGAATGTGAACATTTCAACCTTGATCAGGCGCAGAAGCGATGTTTTCCGATATTGACGATCAGGGGCCTAGACCAGATCCACTGGCTGGTTGCGGTGACGGGATTAAAATAATAGATCGCCCCGTAGCTGGGGTCCCAACCGTTCATGGCGTCCTGGGCGGCACGGTAGGCGCTCTCGGCCACGGGCTCGTTAAACTGTCCGTCGTCCAGGCAGGAGAAGGCACCCGGCTGATAGATCACGCCCGCGATGGAATTGGGGAAGGACGGATGGCCCACACGGTTGAGAACCACCGCACCCACGGCCACCTGGCCCTCGTACGGTTCGCCGCGGGCCTCAGCGGAAATGAGCCGTGCCAGCAGGTCGAGGTCGCCGCCCCCGCCGCCGGAGCCGGAGCCGCCGGTTGGCTGCATGCCCAGGGCCGCCAGCGTGAGATTCCCCACCTGACCGTCGACCTGTAGGCCGTTGGTGCGTTGGAAATAGCGTACGGCCTTCTCCGTCTGGCTGCCGTAGACGCCGTCTACCGCGCCGTCATAGTAGCCCCAGTTTTTCAGACGCGTCTGGATTTCCGACACCGTCGGGCCGCTGGACCCCTTCTTATATAAATCTGCCGACGCAGATTGCGCCAGGGCAATGACAAAGATGTTGACCGCAAAAATCACCGCCACCGCCAGCACCAGTTTTTTCCTCTCCGGACTCATAGCAATACCCCCACAAACCATTTTCCATAGTTTGTGGGGGTACGTCAAAAAATATCCTTGGAATTAATTTGCTCTGGTTTTGATCTCGTTCAAAATTCTCGCCGTGAAGTCGTCCAGGCTCATAGCGCCCAGGTCCTCGCCGGTGCGGGTACGGACAGAGATGTTGCCGGCCTCGGCCTCCTTCGCGCCCAGAATCAGCATGTAGGGCGCGCGATCCTCCTGCTGGGCCTGACGGATCTTGTAGCCGATCTTCTCATTGGAGGAATCCAGCACCGCGCGCAGGCCGAGGTCCTCCAGCTTATCGGTCACAGCGGCGGCATAGTCCAGGGTCTTCTCGCTGACGGGCAGGACCTTGACCTGCGTCGGAGCCAGCCACACGGGGAAGCGGCCCTTGGTCTCCTCGATGAGGTAGGCCATGAAGCGATCCAGGGAACCCAGAATGGCGCGGTGGATGACCACGGGGGTCTTCTCGCTGCCGTCGGAGTCGATATAGGTGAGCTGGAACTTGGCGGGCAGGCAGAAGTCCAGCTGGCAGGTGGACAGCGTGTACTCCGCGCCGACGGCGGGCTTGACGTTCACGTCCAGCTTCGGGCCGTAGAAGGCGGCCTCGCCGATCTCCTCGGTAAAGTCGATGCCAAGCTCGATCAGCACCTCACGCAGAGCGGCCTCGGCGGTGTTCCACATCTCGTCGTCGTCGTGGTACTTCTTCTTGTCCGCGGGATCGCGCAGGGACAGAACGCAGCGGTAGTCGGTGATGTTGAAATCCTTGTATACATCGAAGATCAGGTCGCAGACACGGGAAACCTTGTCCTTGATCTGCTCGGGGGTCACGAACAGGTGGGCGTCATTCTGGCAGAAGTGACGGCCGCGCTCGATGCCCTTGAGCGCACCGGACGCCTCATAACGGAAGTCATGGGCGATCTCACCGATGCGGATGGGCAGGTTGCGGTAGGACCGGGGGCGGTTGGCATAGATGCGCATGTGGTGGGGGCAGTTCATGGGACGCAGGACGTAAGCCTCGCCCTCCAGCTCCATGGCGGGGAACATGTTGTCCTTGTAGTGGTCCCAGTGTCCGGAGGTCTTATAAAGCTCCACGGTGCCCACGCAGGGAGTCATGACGTGCTGGTAGCCCAGGCGGTGCTCCTTGGCCTTGATGTAGTTTTCCAGCTCCTGCCAGACCACATAGCCGTTGGGCAGGAACATGGGCAGGCCGCGGCCCACCAGGTCGTCGGTCATGAACAGGCCCATCTCGCGGCCGATCTTGCGGTGGTCGCGCTCGCGGGCTTCGGCCTGCTGCTTCTCCCACTCGGCCAGCTCCTCGGCGCTGCGGAAGGCAACGCCGTTGATGCGGGTGAGCATCTTCTTGCTGCTGTCGTTTTTCCAGTAGGCGCCGGACTGCTGGGTCACCTTGAATGCCTTGAGCACCTTGGTGTAGCAGATATGGGGCCCGAGGCACATGTCCACATACTCGCCCTGCTGGAAGAAGCTGAACTCGGTCTCGTCGGCCAGGTCCTCCATATGCTCGAGCTTGTACTTCTCGCCGCGCTCTTCCATGAGCTTGCGGGAATCCTCACGGTTCAGCATATATGCCTTGAAGGGAAGATTCTCCTTGCAGATCTTCTTCATTTCCTTCTCGATGGCCTCAAGATCCTCAGGCGTCAGCTTGCGCTCGCCCAGGTCAACATCATAGTAAAAGCCGTTCTGGGTGGCGGGGCCGTAGGCAAAGTCCGCCTCGGGGAACAGGCGCTTGATAGCCTGCGCCATAATATGGGCCGCGGAGTGGCGCAGAACGTGCAGTTCTTCCTCCTGCGGACACTCGTCCACATGTCCGTCCTTGTAGATGATCTTCATAGTTTTCTCCTCCATTCAGTCAAAAAACACCCTCGGCCTCACGGCCAAGGGTGCAGTACTTACACGGTTCCACCTTGGAATTTCACTCATCAAGCAAACAATGATCAGTGTTTGCTTCCGTCCGTAACGCGGACTCACGGGACGGCATTTCCTCCGTCCGGCTCGGGAGTGGTGGCGATGATCCTCCGCCGCGGGGCAGCTTGCAGCCGTTGGCCGCCCTCTCTGATCGCGCCGAATGATCCGCGTCTCCGTCAACGCCGTTTGTCCATAGCATCATAACACCGGCAAAAGTGCCTGTCAATTCTTTTTTATACCAGAACCTCATAAAAACCTTTTATTTCTTAAAGGTTTTTGTGAGGTTCTGCATAAGACGAATTTTCAGCGCCAAGCGCGGCTTATCTGATGAAAGAATTGAATCAGATAATAGTATTACAGGTCCAGACGCATGAAGATGGTGCTCTCCACGGGGCTGTCGTTGTAGCAGGGGATCTCATAGAAGCCGTACTTGCGGTACAGGGCAATGGCGGCCTCCAGAAACGGCAGCGTGTCGAGCAGCATAGCCTTGTAGCCGATCTCACGCGCGTCGGCGATCACCCGATCCAGCAGGACCTTGCTCAGGCCGCGTCCCCGATATTCCGGGCGGACATACATGCGCTTGAGCTCGCAGCTTTCTCCGTCGAGCCGCCGCAGACCCACGCAGCCAAGCGCCGCGCCGTCTTCCATGGCGATATAGAGCCGTCCGTCGGGCAGGCCGTATTTGTGCTCCAGGTGCACCAGCTCATCGTCATAGTTCTGGATGGTGAGGTATTCCTGAAAGCTCTCGTCCCCGGCAACCAGCATCCGGGTATATTCCCCGAACAGCGCCGCGATCTCATCCCGGTGGTCGTAGGCCGGAAGCAATTCCACGCTCATAGCTCTGTCCTCCTCCGTAAAGCTGTTTAAAATTATACGCCGCACCGCGGTTCCCGTCAATCCGTTTTATCCGGCGAGCTTTCCGGCCAATTTACATCTTCTCATTACTACGCGCGTTTTTTATACCCGCAGTCGCAGTAGGGTCCGCCGGAGGCCAGCGTGTATTCCCGGACGAATTCGGACGCGCCGCCTGCCTCGCTCATGGTATAGTCCAAACGGCACATAGCGGGCACGATCTCGGATATCCCCAGCTCCTTCATCAGCACACAGATGCCGCATTGCGTAAAGCGCGCCTCGTAACCGCTGCCGTCGGGATAGGGGTAGAAGTCCATGTTCCACGAATACGGATTGCGGTCGGCGGCTTTGAAGGCGGCGGTAGCCTCCAGCCCTTCGATATCCCCGGGTGTGAATTTTTTCTTCCCGCTCATATGACAGAACCGGCGCATAACCCCTGTCATCATGGAATACTTGTAGTATTCCGTCATCTGGTCGGTCGAGGGTTTTTGCCCCATATTCAGATAGAACGCCGCCAGCAGAGCGGCGTTGACGATGTTCATTTTAAAGCGGTCGCCCTTTTCAAATTCCGGCAGCCTGGCAATAATCTCGCGATAGCGTGGGCCGGCCTTTTTCTCGATCTCGCGCGCGGCCGCCTCGTCAATGCCGAGCACAGCCGTCAGGTTTTTCCGGAAGGAATTATGGAACAGCACCCACATTCCCCCGGGCATTCCCGCGTATTTCATGGCGTTTCTCCTCCTGCGCTTTTCTTCCCGTGGTTAGCATTTTCTAACCGCCATGCAGTATAACACAAGCGGATGGATTTTGCCATCCCTTAAAAAAGCCGTACCCTGCTCCAAAAGGCAAAGGCAGCGGCATACGCCGCTGCCTTTGCCTTTTGGAGCAGGGTACGGGAGTCGAACCCGCCTAGCCAGCTTGGGAAGCTGGAGTAATACCGATATACCAACCCTGCGTGCCTGCACAGTATAACACAGACTTTTCCAAAACGCAAGGGGAAAAGGGTCGGTCACAATTTTTCATATTCCCCGATGACGAATTCGATCTCGGTCTCCAGCCGCTGAACGTCCTTCAGCTTGGCCTTGTCCTTCTCTCCCGTGTGGAAATAATAGGGCGTCATACGGAAAACCGCCTCAATATCCGCGGGTGTTTCCAACGCGATCCGCGCGGCAAGCTTTTGCCGTCCGATCAAACGCAGCTTCTCCGTCTCCGGCAGCTGCTCATCGTTGAGATACGGGCGATCGTACAGCGCTTCCTTCAGACCGTAGAGATGCCGCGCACCGGGCACCACGCTGTAAAGCCGCCCGCCCGGTTTAAGAACGCGGGCAAACTCCCCCTCGTGGAAGGGCGCAAAAAGGTGCACTGCAAAATCCATGGACTCCGTCAGGATCGGGATGGCGGAGATGTTTGCCACAAAGTAGACCGCCCCACCGCGCTTGGCGGCCAGGCGCACCATCTCCCGCGAGAGGTCAAAGCCGTAGACGCGCAGCTTTTCATTTTCGCCCAGGGCCGCGGTATAGTAGCCCTCGCCGCAGCAGATGTCCAGCACGCTGCCGCTCTTGTCCCAAAACAGCTCCACCAGCGCGTCGCGCAGCGGCGCATAGTACCCGCGGTTGAGGAAGTCCCGCCTCGATCGGGCCGAGGCGCGGTCGTCGCCCATGCTGTCGCCGGGCCTGGAGCTGCGGAGCAGGTTTACATAACCTTCCTTCGCGCGATCGAAGGAATGGCCGTGGGCACAGCGCAGGGTCTTCTCCCCCGCGTTTAATATCTCGCCGCAGACCGGACAGATCAGCATGTGCTCCCCTCCTGTTTTCCGTTGTTTCGTTTTTCCACGCCAATGCCAAGCGCATTCCGTGGGCAGGCACGCACACAGTCGCCGCAGCGGATGCATTCGGCATGGTTGAGTTCCCGCACGGGATCAAGGTTCATCCGGCAGCCGGAAGCACAGATGCCGCAATGCACACACTGTTTGCTGTCCAGCTGCAGACGCACCAGTGAGATTTTATTGAACATCCCATAGATTGCACCCAGCGGGCACAGATACTTGCAGAAGGGCCGCCAGATCATCAGCGACAGAATAAGCATCGCCAGCAGCACGGAGAATTTCCAGGTAAACAAGGGCCCCAGCTGGGAGCGGATCAAGGGATTGCGGATGGCCAGCAGCACACCCGCAAGCGTGCCGGATGGACACAGATACTTGCAGAAGACGGGGGTCAGCTTGACAAACAGCGGCAGAATCACCACCATGATCAGCAGCACCGCGTACTTCACTTTGCGCAGGGGACGGTCCAGCCGAAAACGGTTCTTTTTATAAAACGGAATCCGATGCAGCAGCTCCTGGAGCCAACCGAAGGGGCACAGAAAACCGCAGACCGCCCGGCCCAGCAGCGCGCCGAAAAAGATCAAAAGCCCCACAACATAGTATGGGAAGCGGAAATTCAGCCCCGACAGCGCATTTTGAAGCGAACCGACAGGGCAGGCGCCGACTGCGCCGGGGCAGGAGTAGCAGTTGAGTCCCGGCACGCAGACCTGCTTGCTCGCCCCCTGGTACACCGTGCCGGTGAAAAAGCCCTTCAGATTCGCATTTTGCAAGAGGGCGGCCGCGGCCTGAATCCCGAAGCGGCGCGGATTTTTGATGTTATCCAATGCCCACACACTCCAGACACACGCGGATCGCCTTGGCCATGACCGCGGCGTTTTGGTTCATCAGCAGCCCCGCCGCCGTCAGTCCCGCGCCGCAGAGCAGCGCGAGTGCGGTCAGATCACGCGTACTCATGGCAAAACCTCGTTCACGATTTCTTCCCAGCCCGCATAGTCCCTGCTGCCGATATAGACCGTGCTGGCCAGCTCCACCGCCACATTGCTGTAACCGAGTCTGCTCAGCAGGTTCTTGTCCAGCTCATGCCGCAGGACATGTCCCTCGCCGTCAAAGAAAACCGTCGTCGGCACAAAGCCCGTGCCGAAGCGGTAAAAATCCTCGCTCATGAGCAGGATGGGATAATGGACGCCGGTCATTTCCAGCACCGCGTCCACATCCTCCTCCATGCCGGGCGTGGAATAGATCCCCAGCACCAGCAGGCCCTTGTCGGCGTAGGCTTCATAGAGCGCCTGAATATCCGCCATCTCGCCCACACAGGGTCCGCACCACGGCTCCCAGAAATTGACCATGATCAGCTGATAGTCCTTGAAGACCGACTCGTCATAGACCTTTCCTTCCCGGTCGGTGGTGGAAAATGTGAAGAGTTCCGCCCCGTCGTCGACCGTCGGCTCCGCCGCAGGTGCGGGCGTTTCCGGCGTGATCGTCGCCTCGGCTGCTTCAGGCGCGGCGGCAGGCGCCGGTGTTTCCGGTGCGGCTGTCGGTTCCGCCGTGGGCGCGGGTGTATTGCTGCCGCAGGCGCAGAGCAGCAGGGTCAGCGCCGTGAGAAATACGATCAGAGCTTTTTTCATGGGGAGGTCTCCTTTGTTATGGTGCCTCCATTCTAGCATACCCGCTCCCCTTCCGCAAGCAAAAGCGCCGTGCCCGGCGGCACGGCGCTTAACCCCTATTCTACTGATGCAGCGACAGCTTATTCAAAACCTCGGTCACGCTCTGCACGGGAACGATGGTGAGCTTATCGCGCACCTCCTGCGCCACATCCTTGAGGTCGTCCACGTTGTCGGCGGGGATGAAGACCTGCTTTACGCCGGAGCGCTGAGCGGCCATGAGCTTTTCGGGCAGGCCGCCGATCGGGTTGACCCCGCCCTGCAGCGAAACCTCTCCCGTCATGGCCACGCTGGGGCTGACGGGGATGCCGCTGACCAGCGAGGCCAGGGCCGTCGTGAGGGTGATGCCGGCGGAGGGGCCGTCCTTGGGCGTGGCGCCGTCGGGCACATGGATATGTACGTCCTGCTTCTCCAGCAGCTCTGCCTTCTCCGGGTACAGAGATTTGACCAGGCTGACGGCGATCTGGGCCGACTCCTTCATCACGTCGCCCAGCTGCCCGGTGATGGTCAGCTTGCCGCTGCCCTTTGTCTGCATCGTCTCGATATACAGCACGTCGCCGCCCGCCTGCGTCCAGGCAAGCCCGGTCACCACGCCGGGATTGGCGCTGTCGCGCACGTTCTTCTGGCGGATCGGGTGCATATCCAGGAAGTCGCGCAGATTTTCCACCGTGACGGTGACGGGCTTTTCCCCACCGCGCACCAGGCGCACGGCGGCGCTGCGGCAGAGGGTATCCATGCGCTTTTTCAGCCCGCGCACACCGGCCTCGCGGGTATACTCGCTGATGGTGTGCTCGATCACCGCGTCGTCCATCTTCAGGTCGTCCTCATGGATGCCGGCGGCCTCCATCGCCCGGGGCAGCAGATGGCGCTTGGCAATCTCCAGCTTCTCAATCGGCGTGTAGCCCTGGAACTGGATGACCTCCATGCGGTTTAAAAGCGGCTCGGGAATGGTCTCGACGGTGTTGGCCGTGCAGATAAACAGCACGTCCGACAGGTCATAGGGCACATTCATGTAATGGTCGGTGAAGTTCGCGTTCTGCTCGGGGTCCAGAACCTCCAGCAGCGCGGAGGCCGGGTCCCCGTTATAGGAAACGGAGAGCTTATCCACCTCGTCGAGCACCATGACGGGGTTGGAGACGCCGCACTTGTGGATGCCGTCCATGATCCGGCCGGGCATGGCGCCGATGTAGGTGCGGCGGTGGCCGCGGATATCGGCCTCATCACGCACGCCGCCGAGACTGACGCGCACATACTTACGGCCAAGGGCCTCGGCGATCGACTGGCCGATGCTGGTCTTGCCGGTGCCGGGCGCGCCGACAAAGCAGAGGATGGAGCCGGACTGCTCGCCCTTGAGGGACATGACGGCGATCTGCTCGAGAATGCGGCGCTTGACCTTATCCAGGCCGAAATGCTCCCGATCCAGTACGGTCTCCGCCTTGTCGAGGTCGATGTCCTGCATGGCCTCCTTCTTCCAGGGCAGGGAGACCAGGAACTCCAGATAATCCGTCAGCATCCCGGCCTCGGCCCCCTGGCCGCCCTCGGCCTTGAGGCGACCCAGCAGCTTGTCGGCCTCCTTGCGGGCGGTCTCGTTCATGCCAGATTCCTCAATCCGCACCTCGAGCCGCCTGAGGTCGCTCATATTCTCCGGGTGCATATCGTCCAATTCCTTTTGCAGGTACTCGATCTGCTTTTTGATGGCCTGCTCCCGGTAGAGCTTTTGATGGTCCTCCTGCTGGGCCGTGTGAGCGTCCATGCGCACCTTCGCCAGCTCCAGATTCTCGTAAATCAGCTTTTCCAGCATGTCAAAACGCTGCTGGGTGCTGTCCTCGGCCAGAAGCGCGTAGCGCGCGTCATTGGGGCAATCCATCCACGGGGACATGGCCGCGCCGATATCGCCCAGCGTCTCGCATACCGTCATAAAACGGCGCAGCATTGGGCCCCACTGCTGCCCCTCGGAGAAGGCAAGGATTCGCTCCTTGACCTCCAGCACGCGGCTTGCAGCCTCGGCCTCGTCCAGGTCGTCCACGTCTGCGCGGCGGGAGATGGTCAGCTCGATGCTCTTGTTGTTGAAAACATAGACCTCATCCACGTTGACGCGGCGGGTCAGACGGATGACCATATAGCCCTGATCGTTGATCTCGCGGATATAGCCGGAGACGCCGATGGGATAGAAGCTCTCGCCGGTGAGCTCCTTACGGCTGGTCTCCTCCTTGGAGACGATGACCGTGACCTTCTCGTCCAGAACAGGCGCGCGCCCGGCCATGCTTTTATAGACCTCCGTCTGGATATACACGTTGGAATCCGGGACGGTAATCATGTTGTATACGGGTAAAACTGCCATGGGAAAACCTCCTTGGTTTGGCACTCTTTGCAAGAGAGTGCTAAGTGCTGTGTACAAAAAATGCTCCGAGATCCACTCTACGGAGCTTGACCTTTCCGGTGGGCCGCTGTATAATGAAGCCAACCTTTACAATTGTCAAGTTTCGACCTTAGTATAGCACAAGCTTGCCATTTGTCAAGGCGCCTTTGTGAACACCCTATGAATTTTGAGGAATCCGTCTATGTACTGTGGCAGCAACCCCACCGCGCTGGCCTCTCAAATCCAAATATCCGAGGCGTTGATCCGCCTGATGGAGGCCGGACCCTACAGCCAGATCAGTGTGACAGCCCTGTGCAAGGAGGCCGGCATCTCCCGCCAGACCTTTTACTCGCTGTTCAGCTCCATGGAGAATGTGGTGCTCTTCACCCTGCAAGAGAAGGTATGCCAGCTTCCGCATGAGGAGACAGCGCATTTTTCACTCGAGGGGCTCAGCCGCATTTACAGCCGCTATATCTGCTCCAACCGCGCTTTTCTGAAGCTGCTGGTGGAAAACGAAATCGTCTACCTTCTCTACAACAGCGTGTATGCTTCCTTCTCCGGCTGCTGTGAATGTCTCGGCGCCATGCCGGAGCGGGAGCGTCAGTATGCGGCCCACTTTCTTGCCGGGGGACTGACGGGTGTGGTGCGGGAATACTGCGATTCCGAACCCCCGGCCTCGGCCGACGCGCTGTACGATATGCTGCTGCGTCTGTTTTCCGGGCGCATCTTCCCGGAGGGATAAAGCGCAAACAGGAGCGGGACCGCCGATCGACGGCGGTCCCGCTCCTGTTTTACAGCTTTTTCCCCGCCAGCCAGACGCTCTCGCGGTTGAGCGCGGCGTCGCAGATCACGAAGTCCGCGACCTTCCCGTCGGCTATCGATCCCACCTCGTCTAGGCAGCCCAGCTGTCTGGCGGGGTTGTAGGTGGCCGAGCGAATGGCGTCCTCCTTCGGCACGCCAAAGGAAACGACACGCTGCATGCATTCATAGACATTGGTGGCCGACCCGGCCAGCGTTCCGTCGGCCAGCCGCGCCACACCGTCCTTGAGCCAGGCGCGCAGTCCGCCGAGATCGATCTCGCCTTCGGGCATGCCGCAGCAGCGCAGCGAGTCGGACACCAGCACCATCCGCGCCGCGCCGAACACGCGATACGCAAAGCAGACCACCGCCGGATGCACATGCAGGCCGTCGCCGATGATTTCGGCGCTGACCCGCGCATCCTCCGCGGCGGCGACGATGGGGCCGGGATTGCGGTGGTGGATGCCGGGCATGGCGTTGAACGTGTGGGTCAGATGGGTCACGCCCGCGTCGATGGCCTTACGGGCCGTATCCCAGTCCGTATCCGTATGAGCGATGGAAACCGTGCACAGTTTGCTTGCCTGCCGGATAAACGCCTCTGCCCCCGGCAGCTCCGGCGCCACATCCACCAGACGGATGAGCCCGCCGCAGCCTTCATGCAGCTCCTCAAACGCCTCAAAATCCGGCAGCCGCAGGTAGTCCGCGTTCTGCGCACCCTTGCGCTTTTCGCAGAAGAAGGGCCCCTCCATGTGTACGCCGCGGATGACCGCAGCACCCGACGGCCGTTCATCCGCCAGACGTCGCGCCACCGCGTAAGCCCGTGCCAGCGTCTCGTACGGCAGCGTCAATGTTGTGGGCGCGCAGGAGGTAATACCGTTTGCCGCGTAATACAGCAGCATCCGCTTGAGTCCCTCATACGCGCCGTCGGACATGTCCGCGCCGGAATTGCCGTGGGTGTGGATGTCGAGCAGGCCGGGGATGACATACCGTCCCTCCAGGTCGACAGCGTCCGGCGGGAGCTCTCCCAGCACGCGGGTAAAGCGTCCGTTCTCCACGGCGAAGCCGCCCCGCTCAAACAGAAATTTTTCTGTATAAATCCATCCGTTTTTAAAGGCTTTCATCTTCTCTTATCCTTTTTCCCTTGTTTTGCTTTTGCCGCAGCCAGGCTCTGCCGTGTGATATACACCGAAAAGCCCGCGCCCGCACAGGCCAGCAGCACATAGAGCAGACTGTTCCCCGCCTCGACCACCTCCGGGCTGCGCCCCAGGACAATGCAGATCACCACGATGGCAAGGCTGGCCGCATAACAGGAGATCAAGCGCGGCGTGGACAGTACACCGCCCGCTTTTTTGTAGGGTGCGCTGCGCGCCTCCCGCCGTGCCTCCCGACGGCCGATACGTTCCAGCGTATTTTTACGTTCCATCGCTGCCTCCTGTCCGTCAAAAATTGACGTTTTCCGGAAAAAGGCGGGATTGCCTCCCCCGGAGATGTTGTATATAATAGAAATATGAATGCAAACAATTGTCTGATTTACTGTGATATGGACGGCACCATGCTGTCCGATTGGAGCCTGGGGCCGTTTGTCCCGGAAAAGAATCTCCATGCCATGCGGCGGTTTATGGCCGCGGGCGGTGCGGTTTCCATTGCCAGCGGCCGGCAGCTTGACGATGTGATGGTCCACTTCCCCGGTCTGCGCTTCAATGCGCCGCTGGTGCTGGGCAACGGCACGCTGATTCAGGATTGCGCCGACCGCCGCGTCCACTTTGAAAGTCCGCTGACCCGCCCCTTTAAGGAGGCCTGTCTGCAGCTGGCGGAGCGGCTGCCTTACGTGTTCCTGCTGCCCAACAACCATGAGCATGTGACCCAGGTGCTTTTGGGCGACGACCGCGATCACGGCCGTCTGGCGCTGGCGAAATCCTACGTCAGCCGGGAGGAGTTTCTGGAAAGCGACGCTTTCATCAAGATGGTCTATGTGCTGGAGGATGACCGCGCCGATCTCATGCCGGAGCTGGAAGCTGCGGTCAACGCCGCGCCTGTTCTGCGGGACATGCTTATCAACAAGTCCTCCCCCGTTTTTCTGGAAACCTATAACCGGGATACGGGCAAGGCCAACGGGGTCCGCCGTGCCGCGGCGCTTGCCGGGATGAGCGGCCGGACGCTGATCTGCATTGGGGACTATTATAACGACGCCGACATGCTCCGGGCCGCCGACCTCGCCGTCTGTCCGTCAAACGCGCCGGCCGATATCCGGGCCATGTGTTCCATTGTCACCTGCGGCAATAACGAGGGCGCTGTGGGCGATCTTATAGAACGGCTGGAGCAGCTGTGAGTGTCAGCGCTCGTCGTCCAGCGCGTCGTAGTTGACCGCCTCTGCCGGCTTTTTCTCCGGCTGCGGCGGCGTTTCGCCCCTGCGCCGGGCTTTCCGGGCAGCGCGGCGTTCCCGTCTTTGCTTGCGCTCGGCCTCGGCCATCGCCTGCCGGTGCTCGCGGCGCGCCTGCCGGTCGTACTCCCACGGCTCCAGACTCGGCGCAAAGGGCAGATCCAGCGCCGCGGCCAGCTCCTGTGCCGCAGGCTCGGCCATCGCGCCGCCTCTGGCGGTAAAGAAGGTGGGGATGGTGTATGCCGGACGCCCCTGTTCGTCGGTCAGGACAATACTGCGTCTGGCAACCGGTCCCGAGGAAAAGCCCTGGGTGCGCACGCCGGAGACGCCGTCCAGGGGCTGCGCATAGCGGATGATTCCGGCGATCTCCAGCTGTCCGTCGGAAACAATGCAGGCTGCCCGGATCACGCTCAACAGATAAAACAGCGTCGCCGCCAGGACCACGAGTCCGATGAGCAGCAGCAGGAGCCTTGCCGACGGGTCATTTCGCAGCGCGCGCAGGAGGAACAGCAGCAGCGCCGTCAGCAGGGCGGTGACCAGCCAGGCCGTTATGCGCTCTGACCTTCCGGAGAGGCGGATCTCCTTCATTTTCATCCTTCCCTTTCCATCATTTCTGATTGCATTATACGGTCGTTAGCCCCTTTTTTCAAGCATAGTGACTGAAATATCGCGTCAAGATTTGCCGATTTTAGTTAAAAATTAACATCGTATTGCCACGATCTCCGGATCGTGGTATTTTTATCACAGAGAGGACCTTTCGTTCATCATTCACAGAAGGAGGAGAATCGATGGCAAAAAATTATGTGCGGATTGACGACCGTTTGATTCACGGCCAGATCGTCACGGCCTGGTGCGGCTTCTGGAAAATCGGGGAGATCGTCGCGATCGACGACAAGCTCGCCTCCAACCCGACGCTGCAGTCCATCATGCTCATGGGTATCCCCGCTCAGTATAAGGCGCATGTGGTCACCATGGATGAGGCAAAGAAGCTCTTTGCCGAAGAGAGCGAGAAAAACCGTCTCTTCGTCACGCGCTTCCCGGCGGATCTGCAGAATCTGCGGGAGGAGCTGAAGTCCTGTGACACGGTGGTGATCGGCAATGCGGCCAAGCGCCCCGACACCAAGTATAATCTCACCAAGGGCGGCGGCAGCGTTTTCTTCGCCAGCGTGGACGATGTCAAGCTCTTTGACGAAATCGCGGCCGACGGAGTCAATCTGATTTATCAGACCGTGCCCAAAACGGCGGCGAGGACCTGGCAGGAGGTCCGCAAGCAGATCAAGTAAACCTGTCCGGATTTGGCTTAACTGGGTTCATTCCCACAAGCAATAGAGAATTTGAAAAGGAGGAAAAATCTATGAGCACATTGCAAGTGATCCTGATTGCGCTGTTCTGCTACCTCGGCGCGATCGGATCCATCGTCGGCAACACCATCGGCTGGTATTGCCTTGGCAGACCGCTGGTCGCTTCCTTTGTCGTCGGTCTGATCATGGGTGATGTTTCCACCGCGATGGTCGTCGGCATCCCCCTGCAGATCGCATATCTGGCAAACGTCACGCCCGGCGGCGCCGTCGCCTGGGATCTGTCCTACGCCACCTACATCGGCACCGCCATGGCGCTGGCCCTCAAGGGCACTGTGGGTGACAACGCGGCGCTGATCGGTCTGGCCTTCGCCGGTGCCGGTGTCGGCGGCGTGGTCGGCGGAACGATGTGGAATGTCCACTATGCGCTGGACGTCTTCATCAACCGCTGGGCCAACAAGGTTGCCGAATCCGGCGACTGCAAGAAGATGTGGATGCCCAACATCATCGGCGGTCAGTGCATCGGCTTTCTCTGCCGCTTCGTTCCCGCCGTCATCGTCCTCAGCGCCATCCGTGCTGCGGGCGCTGCCAACGGCATCTCCATCCCCGGCTGGTTTACCACCGGTATCAGTGCCTTCGGCAGCATGATGGCTGCCCTCGGTATGGGCATCATTCTGGCCTTCCTGGTCAAGAAGCCCGTGCACTGGGCCATCTTCCTGGCCGGCTTTGTTCTTGCCACCTACTTTGGCATGTCCACGATGGCTGTCGCGGTGATCGCCGTTCTCGTTGCCGTCATCTACTATGCCATCCTTGAGAAGAAGGAGGTTGCTTAATCATGGCCACGAAAACCGTCAGTGAAAAGACATTAAAGAATTCCTTCAAGCAGTGGTTCTTCTGGAATGGCTGCTCTCAGCAGGCCGAGACGATGCTGGGCATGGCATTCGGTCAGTCCATGGCCCCCGTCATTGACGAGCTGTATGATACGAAGGAAGAGAAGGCCGAGGGCCTCAAGCGTCATATCACCCTGTTCAACACCGAGTCTCAGGTCGGTTCCGTCTGCAACGGCATCGCCATCGGCATGGAGGAGCAGCTGGCCAACGGCGTCGGCACGGCCGAGGCCATTCAGGACGCGAAGGTCGCCCTCATCGGCCCCACCTCCGCCATCGGTGACTCCCTGTGGGTTGCCACCATTATCCCCCTGCTGCTGACCATCTGCCTGTCCATCGCCCAGGGTCTGACCACCGCCCCGTGGGTCGGCGCCCTGCTGTACATGCTTGTGTACCCGCTGGGCACGTATCTGCTCAGCTGGCGTCTGTTCAAGCTCGGCTACAAGGCCGGTCTGGAAGGCGTGCAGCGCTTCATGATGTCCGGTCAGCTGGATAAGATCATGAACGCCATCACCGTCCTGGGCCTGATCGTTGTGGGCGCCCTGACCGCCAACTTTGTCACCTGCTCCCTCAACATCGACATCAAGACCGCTACCCAGGTGTTTGACGAGGCTTCCAAGAGCTATGTGGACGGCACCATCTCCGTCTTCAACCTCGACAATCTGCTCAACAGCGTCTTCCCGAAGATCGTTCCTCTGGGACTGACTCTCTTTGTGTACAATCTCTACGCTAAAAAGAACTGGTCTCCTCTGGCAATCATGGGTATCATCCTGTTGCTGGCGGCTGTACTGACAGCGATCGGCTTTATCCCCGGCATTGGTGCCTTTGTTTAATTACATACTGTATTAGGAGGAATCCATTTCATGGCTCAACTTGAGTATCTCAGCAGAATTACCGACGTGATCGAGAAGATCGACCGCGAGCAGACTGAGAATATCCGCGCAGCCGCCGACCTGTGCGCCGAGGCGATCGCCTCCGGCAAGCTCGTCCATCTGTTTGGCAGCGGTCATTCCGTTCTGCCCGTCCAGGACGTGTTCCCCCGCTACGGCGGCGTAGTGGGCTGGCATCCCTGCATGGACCCGCGGCTGATGTGGAACAATGTCATCGGTCCCGGCGGCGCCAGAGAGCTTCTCTGGATTGAGCGGCAGGAGGGTTACATTGCCAACTTCCTGCAGAGCTACAACTTCCAGGAAGGCGAAGTAATGATCGTCTATTCCCACGGCGGACTGAATGCGGCCCCCATTGAGGCGGCCATGTACGCCAAGGAGCGCGGGCTGAAGGTCATCGCCGTTACCAGCGGCGAGAACTACCGCAAGGCTACGGCCACCCATTCCTCCGGCAAAAAGCTGGGCGATCTGGCCGACGTCATGATCGACAACTGCTGCCCTCTGGAGGATGCTCTTGTTCCCATTCCCGGCTACTATCAGAAGGTCGGCGCCTCCTCCACCGTCGCGGTGATTACCATCTCCCAGGCGATCGCCTCTGAGACAGCGCTGCGTCTGGAAAAGAAGGGTCACAAGATGTTTATCTTCGTCTCCCCCAATGTGGTCGAGGTCCCCAAGGAGTACATGCACGAGGTCTACGCGGATTACCGCCGTCTGGTTTTCGCCAACTCCAACATGTAAGCGCATTTTCCCAGCCCTCCGCTGCCTCATGCGGCGGAGGGTAATTTCTTTGTTCTGAAAAAAAATCGCTGTTTTACGGCGTATGTGGTATACTAATACTCACCTGACATCTGTTGCCGCTGCTGCGGCGGATCGGAGGATATCATGACAAAAGTTATCGTATTGGGTCACGGCGGCTATGCCAGCGGAATGCAGCGCAATCTGGCCATGCTGGTGGGCGAGCTTGAGGACTTTCTCTACGTGGATTTTAACGAGCAGGACGATTTGGAGATTCTGCGCCGGAAGCTGGCCGAGGCCATGGCCGCGGTCGGCGATGCGCAGGTTCTTTTCAGCTGCGACGTAGCGGGCGGCTCCCCCTTCCGGGAGGCTGCGGCCATTTGTCTGGAGCATCCGGACTGGTGCTGTGTGGCGGGTATCAACACCTCCGCCTATTCTGAGATTTCCTTCAACACGGAGCTGAGCGCCGCGGAGCTGGCGGACATGGCCATAGAGACCACCCAGGGCACGCTGCTGCGCTTCCCGCCGCTGGCGGAATGATCTCATGATCGTTCGTGAGCTGGGCGCATATCTCGCCGCCCACCCGTTCCTGATTCCGCTGATGCTGGTATCGGCGGCGCTGGTATATCTGCTGCTGCGGGTGCAGGTCTCTCTGCGGGAGCACGCGGCGGCTGAAATGCAGCGGCTGCTGGCCGTCAATCCCGCACAGGCATTGGAACGGCTGGATAACAATCGGCGTCTTGCCACGGTGTTCCGAAAGCCCATCCTGACCCTGTGGCGGCTTGACGCAGCCATGGCCATGGGGGACGACGCACTTGCCCGCGAAACGCTGGACGCGCTTTCCGCCATGCGTCTGGAACCCAACGACCGGCTGGAATATTATCAGAAGGGCATCTCCTTTTATGCCGAGAGCGGCGATGGGGAAAACGCCCGGCGTCTGCGTGACGCGCTGATAGCATTTCTGGCCAAGGGCCGTTTGCTTGAGACGGAGCCCTATGCCGATATTGCCCGGGAGGCTGACACCATTATCGGCGTATACATCGACCACGATACGGCCCTGATCAAGAAGCTGATTGGCCGGGCCGAGCATACCAAAAACGACGTCATGCGCGGCATTTGCCAGTATCGTGTGGCAAAGCTGGCCTGGTTCAAGGGCGATGAGGACCTGATGCGCACCTATCTCAACCGGGCGGAAAAGAATCTGAAGGACACGCTGTATGCTTCCGTCATCGCCGAGGCAAGGGACAACCCCGCCATTCTGGAGACCAAATAGGAGGACCCCATGATAAGCTATGAACATGATACCGGCCTGCTGAACCGGATGCGGCAGATCAAGGATCTCTCGCCCTCAGAGCGGCATATTGTGGATTTTATCTTTTCCAATCTGCAGGAGGTGTCCAACATGGGCATCGTGGAGCTGGGCGAAAAGACCTTCACCTCCACGACCACCGTCAAGCGTCTGTGCCGCAAGCTCGGGATCGACAGCTATACAGATTTCCGTCTCAAGCTGTCCGCGGAGATCGCCAACTACGCCCGCATCAACATCATCGAGGGCGCCCAGGCTCCCGTCGACCGCTATGACACCGTCACCGGTATCATCCGCAAGGTCTCCGACCAGAACGCGAAATCCATCATCGACACCAGTAATCTCAACCATCCTGACGTCATCTCCGACGTGATCGCTCTGATGACGCATGCCAGCCGCATTGACTTTTACGGCATCGGCCCCTCCAACGTGGTGGCCGAGGACGCACAGCTCAAATGCATGCGTCTCGGCATTCCCTCCACAGCCTACGGCGATCGTCTGACCATGCTGATCAACGCCCTGGCAACGCCTCACGACGCGCTTGCCTTTATGATCTCCTACACCGGCGAAACCGAGGACGTCATTGAGGCTGCCGCCACACTCAAGCGCGCGGGTGTCACAACGGTGTCGCTGACCTCCTTGTCGGATAACCGACTGATACAGCAGTGCACATATAATCTCTTTGTACAGTCCAGCGAATCATGGGATCGTCTGGGCGGCATGTCCAGCCGGATCTCCACCCTCAACCTCATCGACATCCTCTTTACCGCGCTCATCAACACCGACCATGAGCACTTCATCAGCATCATGCAGCATACGAACGTGTCCAACCGGCGGGAGGTGGAACCGTGAGCGAGGATATTCTGACACTGTATAGCGCCGACGGGCAGGAAATGCGCTTTGAGCGCGTAGCCGCTGTCCGGCTGGAGGGCCGGGAGTACGCCGTGCTTTCCCCGTTGGAAAGGCCCGCCGGCATGGGGGAAAACCAGGCCCTGGTTTTTGAGATCCGTCCCTGTGAGGATGGCCGCGCTGCCCTTTCCATCGTGACCGAACAGTCGGTGATCGAATCGGTTTTTAACGTGTATCTGTCCGACATGCTGCAAAGGACCGAGGAACAAGCCCGCCGAAAAGATTTCTGAATCATTGCAAAAAACGGAGTGAGCAAAACTCACTCCGTTTTTGTTTTCCCTTGTCATACTACTTTTCATAGCGCGCAAGCGCGTCGGAAACTGTATGATAAGTGAGGCTCGAAATCTTTGATTTCGCTAAGCCACACTTATGCAGAGCAGACGTCATCTGCGCTTTCGCGCAGATGGGCGACGCATCGAGCGGCGCCTTTTCAATAAAAAGTGTCTACTTTTTATTGAAAAATAGTATTACAGGGCATGGATCGCTCTGCCGGTTTTGGCTGCCATGGCAGCTTCCCCCACCGCCTCGCTGAGCGTGGGGTGGGGATGCACCAGATGCAGCAGCTCGTCCACCGTGGCCTCCATCTGGATGGCCAGCGCCAGCTCTCCGATCATCTCGGTCGCGTGGCTGCCATAGAGGTGGACGCCCAAAATCTCGCCGTAGCGCGCATCCGTGATAAGCTTGAACAGGCCCTCGGTTTCCCCTTCGGTCAGGGCGCGGCCGCTGGCCAGCAGCGGGAAGCGGCCGACACGGATCTCGTCGCCGAATCGGGCGCGGGCTTCCTCCTCGGTCAAGCCCACACCGGCGATCTCCGGCTCCATATAGGCGCAGACGGGGATGGATGCATAGTCCACCGACCGGCACGCGCCGCAGAGATTTTCCGCCGCCACGATCCCCTCGTGAGAAGCTGTTCCGGCCAGCATCATTTTACCGTTGACGTCGCCCACGGCGAAGATGTGCGGCAGATTTGTGCGCAGCGTATCGTCACAGCAGACAGCGCCGTCGCGGATTTCCAGCCCGATCTCCTCCAGGCCCAGCCCCTCGATCCGGGGCTTGCGGCCCAGGGCGCTCAAAAGCTTCTCCGCGTGCAGCTCCTTTTGCTCCCCGTTTTGTGTAAAGCGGACACAGCAGGGCGACAGACCGGTGATAGCCGCGTTTAAATAAAAGCGGACCCCCGCCTTTTCCAGGCGCTTTTTCGCTAAATCGGCCAGCTCCCGGTCCGACAGCGGCAGCACACGGTCGGCCATCTCCACAACGGAGACCTTGCAGCCGAAGCTGCTCATCACATAGGCAAACTCCATCCCGACCACGCCGCCGCCGAGGATCGCGAGCGATTCCGGCACACGGTCAAGCGCGAAGAAGCCTGCGTTATCGAGGATTTCTGTTCCCTCTTCCACGGTGATGGACGCGGGGAGGCGGTTTTCCGAGCCGGTAGCCAGCACGAAGGCCGCCGCTGTGAGCTTCTCGCCGTCGAGACTCAGGGTGTGCCGGTCATAAAAGCGGGCCTTGCCCGTGCGCACGCTCACGCCGTTTGCCCGCAGAAGCCCCTGTACGCCGGACACCAGCTGTTTGGTAACGCCCTCACGCCGGGCGGCAAGGCTCTGCATATCGATCTCAGCCGCGGCCGCGCCCTCGCAGCGGATGCCGAAGCGCTCCGCCCTGCGGAGCTCAGAAAGCAGCGAGGCGCTTTTTACATAGGTCTTGGCCGGGATACAGCCCACGTTCAGGCAAGTACCGCCGAGCTTTTCCCTCTCGACCAGGCACACGCGCCTGCCCAGCTGGGCCAGGCGGATGGCGGCCACATAACCGCCGGGGCCTCCGCCCACGACGATCACGTCAAAATCGTAGCTCATGACAAAATCCTCACAGCAGCAGCCGCACGGGGTTTTCCAGCAGTTCCTTGAGGCAGCCCACGAAGCGGGCGGCAAGCAGGCCGTCGATCACCCGGTGGTCAACGGTCAGATTGATGTGCATCATGGGGCGGATAGCAAGGGTGTCAAGGCCGTTTTCATCGGGTATTACAACGGGGGTCTTGCGCACGGAGCTGACCGCGAGGATCGCGGACTCCGGGGGATTGATGATGGCGGTGAAATTTTCGATGCCGAACATGCCGAGGTTCGAGATGGAGAAGGTGCCGCCGTTATACTCCTCGGGCCGCAGGCGGCCCTTCTGCGCGCGGACAATGAGATCCCGGCTCTCGCGGGCGACCATGGTGATGGTCTTGTCCTGCACATTCTTCACCACCGGCACCACCAGGCCGTTGTCCCCGGCCACGGCGACGCCGACATTGATGCTCTCATAGCAGAGGATCTGATCCCCCTGGAGGGAGACATTGACCTCCGGGTACTTTTGCAAAGCCTTGGCCGCAGCCATGATCAGCAGGTCGGAGACGGAGATCTTCACATCGCCGCCGGCATTGATCTGGGCGCGCAGGGCCGTCAGATTGGTCGTATCTACAGACTCCGTAAAATACAGATGGGGCGCGGTAAATTTGCTCTCGGCCAGGCGCTCGCCAATGATGCGGCGCACGCCCGCGTAGGGGATCACGGAGGCCACGCGCTTGTCTCCGTCGGCGGCGGCCGCCGCCACATCCTGCGCCATCACCCGGCCCGCTCCGGCAGCAGGGAGCGGTGTGCCCGCGGCGGCTGCGATCTTGCGCGCAAGGGGCGACGCCTTGATATCCTTCGCGGTGATGCCGCCTTCAAAGCCGGTGCCCGGAATCTGCGCGATGGAGGCGAGGTCATAGCCCTCGTCAGCCACCAGCTTGCGGGCCTTGGGGGTCAGGCGCAGCTTCTCGGCGGGTTTGGCCGCCGGAGCAGTCGAAGCCGAGGCAGGCGCCGCGCTGTCCCCGCGCACCTCGGCGTCGGGGGCCACATCCATGACATGGGCCTTCAAAAGAGCGTCCGGGTCCTCCCCCGCCTGACCCACCACGGCCACCGGCGTGAACACGGGCATGAGGGTATCCTCCTCCGCCACGAGCTTTAAAACCGTGCCGTCCTCGGTTGCGTCGACGGTGATGACGCTCTTATCGGTATGTACGTCAAAGAACGGCTCCCCCTTGGTCAGGGTGTCGCCCACGGCCTTGTGCCATTTGACGAGCCGTCCCTCCTCCTGGGTATAACCGAGCTTCGGCATGATGATAACTTTTCCCATAGCGCTCTCTCCTTACAGCATCTTCCGGATCGCCTCGGCGATGGTGGTTTCATTGGGGATGATGAGCTTTTCCAGCACGGGGCTGAAGGGCACCGGCACGTCCGGCGCGCACAGCCGCTGCATGGGCGCTTCCAGATCGTAGAACACATCGGGCATGATGCTAAAGCCGATCTCCCCCGTGATGCCGAAGCTGGTATAGCCCTCATCCACCAGGAGCAGTCTGCCGGTCTTTTTTACCGAGCGGATGATGGTCTCCTTGTCCAGGGGCTTGATGGAGCGCAGGTCGATGACCTCGGCGTGAATGCCCTCCCCGTCGAGCTTCTTCGCGGCGGCCACGCACTTTTCCACCATGTAGGAGCAGGTGACCACGGTCACGTCCTCGCCCGGGTGCACCACGGCGGCCTTGCCCAGGGGCAGCAGGAGATTCTCGTCGGCGTCGTCGGGCATGTCGTATTCCTTGCCATACTGCATCCGGTGTTCAATGACGACCACGGGGTCGTTATCGCGGATGGCCGTTTTTAACAATCCCTTGGCTGTATAGGCGTCGGAGGGAATGGCGATCTTCATCCCCGGGAAATGGGCCAGCAGCGCGGTCAGATTCTGGGAATGCTGGGCGGCGCTGGCGCGGCCAAGGCCGATGGTAGTCCGCAGCACCATGGGCACCGGCTTCTGCCC
Organism: Oscillospiraceae bacterium; assembly: GCA_017458085.1. Classification (GTDB taxonomy): domain Bacteria; phylum Bacillota; class Clostridia; order Oscillospirales; family Oscillospiraceae; genus Limivicinus. The sequence continues at coordinate 54,732 of JAFTGE010000012.1, read as the reverse complement.
GCCGGACATGTAGGTGATCTTCGCCATCTGGTTGGCGATCTGATCCATGGCCACCAGCAAGAAGTCCGAGAACATCACCTTGGCGATGGGACGCATGCCCGTCAGCGCCATGCCGACGCACATACCCACAAAGCCCGATTCACTGATGGGCGAGTCCTTGAGCCGCAGGTCGCCGTACTTTTCCCACAGACCGCGGTTTTCCTTCCAGGTGCCGCCGTTAGGTCCGACATCCTCGCCGATGAGCATGACCATGGGGTCTCTCGCCATCTCCTCGTCCAATGCCTCGCGGATGGCGTCGCGGTAATAAATTTTACGCATGTTTCTGCCCTCCTCAGCCTTCATAGAAGATGCCCTGCATCAGCTCGCTTGCGTCGGGATAGGGGCTTTCCTCGGCAAAGCGGCAGGCATCACGGATCTCAGCCTCCACAGACTCCTCGATCTCGCGCAGCTTCTCCTCCGGCAGATACCCGGCCTCACGGAAAAGCTTGAGCGGGTCGCGCTGCTTCCAGGCATCGAGCTCCCCTTCCGGGCGGTAGGCGCCGTTGTCGCCGCCGTTGTGCCCGTGCTGACGGTAGGTCTTGCACTCGACAATGCTCGGCCCGCCGCCCGCTCTGGCCTTGGCCACCGCCTTGGCCACCGTGTCGTACACGGTCTCAACGTCGTTGCCGTCGACGGTGTAGCCGTCGATGCCGTAGCCGAGGGCGCGCTTTGCCAGGTCGTGCTCCTTGGTCACGCGGTCAACACTGACGGTGATGCCGTAGTGGTTATTCTCGATGATATACACCACCGGCAGATCCCAGGCCGCGGCCATGTTGATGCTCTCGTGGAAGGTGCCCTCGTTGGCGGCGCCGTCACCAAAGAAGCAGAGCACCACCTGATCGGTGCCGCGGTATTTGCAGCTGTAGCCCGCGCCGGTGGCGATGGGAATGCCGCCGCCGACAATGCCGTTGGCGCCGAGAATGCCGAGATTCATGTCCATGATGTGCATAGAGCCGCCCTTGCCCCGGCAGTAGCCGGTCTCCTTGCCGAGAATTTCGGCCATCATGCGGCGGCTGTCCGCGCCGCGGGCCAGCAGGTGTCCGTGGCCGCGGTGGGTGCTGCCCACATAGTCGTCAGCGCGGATGGCGGCGCAGGCACCCACGGCCACGGCCTCCTCCCCGATATACAGATGGGCCAGGCCCGGCATCAGGCCGCGCTTATAGAACTCAAACACTTCCTCCTCAAACCGGCGGATGCGGTACATAGAAGCGTACATCGACGCCGCCAGCTTAGGATCGTCTCTCAGACTCATGTCCGATTCCTCCTTGAAACAGCATTTATGATTATATCTTCTACTTATGATTATAAACAACCGATCAAAAAAGTCAATCCATTTCATAAAAAGGGACTGCCCTGAAAACGCAAATACTCCGTCGACGGTGTAGGGGAGACCCTTGCCTCTCCCGGCAGCAGCCACCCCAAATTCAACGAACAAATCCGAGGCGGATTCGTGATTCTGCCTCGGATTTGTACATTTATTGTTATTTTCCCGTGCGGGCGGGGCAAGGGCCTCCCCTGCGATGCTTGACCATCTTTCGGGTGCTTTGAGGCAGCCTTATTTATTCGATATGGTTGACCGGGGTGTTGGGGGCCTTTCCCTCAAGCACCGCCGCAACATTCTCCGCTGCGCGCCGCTTGAGCTCCTTTACGGCCTCGGGCGTGTTATAGGCGGTGTGGTCAGTGAGCACCACATTGTCCAGCCCGAAATAGGGCGAGTCCTTCGGCAGCGGCTCAAAGTTATGGGTATCCAGGCCCGCGAAGGCAATCGTTCCGCTTTGCAACGCCGCAATCAGCGCCGCATCGTCCACCAGCGCGCCGCGAGCCGTGTTGATCAGAATGGCGCCGGGCTTCATCAGGGCAAGCGTCTCGGCGTTTATGATGCCGCGGTTTTTGTCGTTGGCAGGCACATGCAGGCTTACCACATCCGACTCCCTCAACAGTTCCTCCAAGGAAACCTTCCGCGCGCCATATTCGTCAAGCATCTCCTGCGGCACATGGGGCGAATAGACCAGCAGCCTTACATCAAAGCCGCCCATTTTCTTCATCAGGGCACGGGCGATCCCGCCGCCTCCGATAAGGCCGACGGTCTTCCCGGCCAGGCGGAAGCTGCCCGCAGCCGAAAGGTTCCAGCTTCCCTGTCGGATCAGTCGGTCACGCAGCGCCGTCTTCCGCAGGCAGGAAAACAGCAGAGCCAGCGCGTGCTCGGCCACATCGTCAGCGCAGTAACCGGGCACATTGGAGACCCAGATACCCCGCTTTGTGCAGGCGTCCACATCGACATTGTCATAGCCGACACCATAGCGGCTGACAACGCGGCACCTTTCCAGCCCCGCGACGACCTGCGCATTGATATCCGTCAGCGGCACCAGAAGGCCGTCGGCATCCCGGCAGGCAGCGATGACCTCATCCTCGCTGCGGGTCCGGCAGACGACAAGCTCTGCGTCTACCCGGCGCAGGACCTCCCGTTCAATATCGTAGCTTTCGCTCCATTCGTCGGTGATTACAACCTTATATTTTGCCACGGTGCTCCCTCACCTTTCCACTGTATTGATATGATATTTCAGATGTTCATATTATAAAGGTCTTTGCCGCCAGCCGTCAATATACAAGATTCTTTCGGCAATTCGTTTTTCGCCGGGAAGCGCCTCTGCGCCGGAGTTGAGGGCCAGCTCATGTAGGAAACAGTTTTTTGTTTCACATATTGTTTCATTCCACTCGCCCGACTCAATTGCGTCCAATTGATCATGTCCATTTTATTCCTCCTTTTTTGTTGTTTGTCGAATATTTCACACATTTTATTGTGAAATATTCTGAAACATCGTAGTCGAAATATGCAAATCGGCCCGGTTCGTTTTTCACGATAATGCCAAAAATGTGAAACAATTTAGGAAACATTGTCCTGTTTATTGACTTTTATTTCATTCGCTCTTATAGTCGAAGTATCAAATCAGGGTCCCCCGAGCGGCGTTGTGCCGCCGAGCGCACCGGAACAAAGAGGAATCGCATGAAAAATCCCATTTATGTCAATACCCTGAAAGAGAAAATGAAGACTCGCCCCGTTTTTGGCATGACCATGTACACCAACTCTCCGCAGCTGATCGAGTGTCTGGCCTACGCCGGTTTTGACTTCGCGTTTATTGACGCGGAACACTGCCCCTGGGAGACCACCAGCCTGCGCGAGGCGATCCTCGCCGCCCGCGCCGCCGGGATCAGTCCCCTGGTTCGCGTGACACAGCCCGACATGATCCAGATCCGTAAGGCGCTGGAGATGGGGGCCGAGGGCGTGATCATCCCCCATGTACGCACAGTGGAGGATATGGAGCTGTGCGTGCGCGCAGCGAAGTTCCCGCCACTGGGTCGCCGCGGTTTTGACACCACCGTCCGCGCCGCGCAGTTTGGTATGGGGCTGGACGGCCAGGAATTTGTCAGGACCGCCAACGCAACCGAGCTGGTCATTCCCATGTGTGAGGATTTTGAATTCACGGACCATCTGGACGAGCTGCTCGCGGTGGAGGGAATTGACGCCATCAACTTTGGCCCGGCGGACTACTCGATGTCCACCAACCGGCCCTCCGGCTACGACATGAAAAACAGCAACACCGAGGAGATCATGGCTACGCTGGTGAAGGCCGCAGCGCCCAAGGGCATCGGCATCATGGCTCCCGCCCTGCCCCCCACGGAGGAGACCATCCAGACGCTGATCGGTAAGGGCGTCAACATGCTCATCTGTGGCAGCGACATCTATCACTACCAGGCCGCGCTGCAGCAGGTAAAGGCCGCAGGCGTTGCCGCCTGGCAGGATAAGGCCGGAACATGACCGGCAACCGTTTGTATTTCTCTGTCATGATGGCAGAAAAAATATTTTAAAAGGAGAAACACAATGAAAAAGGTACTCGCACTTGTCATGGCACTTTGCATGATCCTGGCGCTGGCCGCCTGCGGACAGCAGTCCTCCGCTCCCGCCGCCACACAGGCTCCCGCTGCCGCTGCCCCCGCCGCCGACGCCGCCGCGCCTGCCGCCGACGCCGCACCCGCTGAGGAGCAGATCGTCATCAAGTTCGGCCGCACCCCCGGCGACCTTGAGCCGACCGCTTCCCGCGAGGTTATGTACGCCACCGCTTTCAAAGAGTATGTGGAAAGCCACAGCGACTCGATCAAGGTTGAGCTTTACCCCTCCGACACGCTGGGCTCCGCCAATGACGTTGTCGGCGCCATCGCCGCCGGCACCGTTGAGATGGGCGCCTACGACTTCTCCCTGATCAACAACTACTATCCCGAAACCATGGTCTTCTGCATGCCCGGCGCGTTCCTGAACAATGACGAGGTCAACGCAACGGCCGACACCGACTGGGCCGCCCAGCTGTTCGCCAAGACCGCAGAGGAGACCGGCATCCGCGTGCTGAGCGTCGTCTCCGGCGGTATGCGCTGCTTCACCACCAAGGGCTATCAGATCCACACGGTCGACGAGGCCAAGGGCCTGACCTTCCGCGTGATGGACTCCCCCATCTACATCAAGATGGTTGAGGCCATCAGCGCCAACCCCGTTCCGATGCCCGGCTCCGAGATGTACGTTGCCATGCAGAACGGCGTTGTCGACGGCCACGAGAACACCATCCCCAACATCCTGCAGGACAAGACCTATGAGGTTCAGGACTGGATCGTCATGGACGAGCACATCCCCTCCATGACCGCCGTTTACTTCAACGACGCTCTCTATCAGCGGATGTCTGACGCCCAGCGCGCCGTCGTCGACGAGGCCGCCGCTGTCGCTCAGGCCGCCGCGCGTGACGTTGTCACCGATATCCTCGCCAACGGCGTCAAGTCCCTCGAGGACAACGGCATGACCGTTTACGTCCCCACTGCCGAGGAGCTGGATGCCTGGCATGCCGCTTACGGTCCCGCCTGCGAGGAGTATCTGCGCGGTCAGGTCGGCGATCAGATCGTGGACGAGTTCCTTGCCACTATTGCCGCGAACCGCTAAGCATCTTTTGTAATTCCCGGCAAGACGGTAAGATATAAGCGATTGGCTTAAAGCCAATCGCTTATATCTGATTTCACAATAAAACCTCAGGCAAGGAGCAAGCTATGAAAACGCTGCGAAAAGTATACTTCGGCATGAACAAGATATCCGACATCATCTGTTGGATCCTCGAAATTGTGGCGGTTATCCTGGTGGTCATTAACGCCGCCGACGTGTTCCTTCAGGTCTTCAACCGTTACGTTCTCGTCAAGATTTCCGATATTTCCATCAGCTGGACAGAAGAGCTGGCACGTTACTCCATGGTCTGGATCTGCTACTGTGTGATCAGCATCTGCTTCCGCGAGGGCTCCATGGCCCAGGTGGACATTATCTACGGACGCATGAATCGGCCAGGACGTCTGATCCTTTACGTGCTGACCCGCGTGCTGATGGTCATGGTGCTTGTTGTCGCCATTAAGTACGGTCTCTACGTCTGCAAGATTCGCAAGATCTATAAGTCCTCCATGCTCCGCGCCCCCGGGACGCTTCTCTATTCGGCGCCGGTGGTGGGCTCGATCCTGGTGGGCTTTGAGATCCTGACGGAGATGATCGGCGTGTTCTCCGGCGAGCTTGAGCCCTTTGAAGCCGGCAGGAAGCGTTCCTTCCCGCGGCATGAGGAGCCCGATCCCACCGCCCGGAATGACGCGGAAGAAAGGAGCTGATCACATGGCATATATGGCTTTGGTTCTTTTGCTCATCTTCCTTGTCATTATGCTGCTCGGCACGCCGGTGGGCTTCGGCATGGGCGCGTTGACGGTGATTGCCTTCAAGCTGCTCGGCGGCGATCTGTCCATGATCCCCCAGAAAATGTTCTCCGGCATCGACGTGTACACCTACGTGTGCATCCTGCTGTTCATCCTGTCGGCGGACATCATGTCTGTCGGCGGCATCACAAGGGCTATCGTCATCTTCTGCGAGCGGCTCGTCGGCCACATTCGCGGCGGGCTTGCCCATGTGAACGTTCTGGCAAGCATGCTTTTCGCAGGGCTTTCCGGCTCCGCCGCGGCGGACGCCGCCGGTCTCGGCCCCATCGAGATTCAGATGATGACAGAGGGCGGCTACGACAAGGAGTTCTCCAGCGCTGTTACTGCGGCCTCGGCCATCATTGGCCCTATCATTCCCCCCAGCAACATCATGATCATCTACGCCGGCTGCGTCGGTACGGTGTCCGTCGGCAAGATGTTTATGGCCGGCGCAATCCCCGGTATTCTACTGGGCATTGCTTACATGGCCTTCTGCTACTACATCTCCCTCAAGCGTAAATACCCTTGCCGTGAAAAACGCGCCTCCGGCAGGGAGATCGCCAGGGCGACATGGGAAACCCTGCCCGCGCTGCTGCTGCCGATCATCATCATGGGCACCATTACCCTTGGCATCTGCACCGCCACCGAGTCCAGCGCCATCGCCGTGGTCTATTCCACCATCGTGGCCCTGTGCCGCCGCCAGCTGAGCTTCAAGTCCTTCTGGCGCGCCTGCATCCGTTCGGCCAAGGCCGCTGCCAACGTGCTGTTCATCATCGCCATCGCTACCGCCATGGCCTGGGCCATCACAACCCTGGGCGTGGCACAGGCACTGACGAACTTCTGCATGGCCTACATCAACAACAAGTACCTCTTCCTGTTGTTTGTCAACATTCTTCTGCTGCTGATCGGCATGCTGCTGGACGCCTCCCCCGCCCTGCTGCTGATGGTGCCGATCCTCTGGCCGGTCGCCCGGGCCTTCGGTATCAGCGATATCCACTTTGGCGTTATGGTCTGCTTTAACCTCATGGTCGGCACCCTGACCCCGCCGGTGGGCATGATGCTCTTTATCGTCTCCAATGTCGGCAAGGTCAAGCTTTCCGTTATGTACAAGGTTATTCTGCCCTTCGTGGTCGTCGCGGTCGTTGTGCTGATCCTCATCACCTACATCCCGTCCCTGACCACGTGGCTGCCCGCTGTGCTGATGAAGTAACCGCAGAGGTGAGACTGTCCATGACAAAAAAAGTTCTGATCGCCAAGCCCTATTTCGAGCGCTTTAGTCCCTCTGCCTGCCGCATGCTCCGGGAACACGGATGCCAGCTGCAATTCATCGAATTGGATCGGGACTACACCCTTGAAGAACTCAAGGCCGCCGCACATGACGCGGACGCCGTCATCGCCGATTCCGAGCCCTGGTGCGAGGAGGCTATGGCCGCCGCCCCGCGCTTGAAGGTGATCGCGCGTTATGGGGTCGGCATGAACTCGGTTGACACCGAAGCCGCCCGGCGCCGCGGCATCATCTGTACCAACTGCCCCGGCATCAACGCCAACCCCGTGGCAGAGCACACCCTGGCGCTCATGCTCTGCGCGCTGCGTGATATGGCCAATCTCAATGCCAGCACCAAGCAGGGTCGGTGGGAGCAGGCAATCTTCTATGAATTGGCCGGACGGACGGTGGGGATCATAGGCTTTGGCTATATCGGCCAACTGGTCGCCAAGAAGCTCAGCGGTTTCGACTGCCGCGTGCTCGCCTACGATGTCGCCCCCAATGTCGAGGCCGCACGGCTTTTGAATGTGGAGTTGGCCGACTTCGACACCATTCTGCGGCAAAGCGACATCATCTCCCTGCACGTTCCCCTTTTGCCCGACACCGAGGGCATGATCAACGCCGAAACACTTGCCAAAACCAAGCCGGGCGTGATCTTTGTCAGCGAGGCCCGGGGTGAGGTCGTGGACGAGCAGGCCATGTATGACGCGCTGGTCAGCGGGCAGGTCGGATTCTTTGCAAGCGACGTGTTCGTCCATGAGCCCGTCACGCCGGAGAACACCCCCCTGCTGCGTCTGCCCAATGTGATCGCCACGCCTCACAACGGCGGCGAGACCTACGAAAACGGCGAACGCTGCGGCAGCATGACCGCCCAGCAGGTGATCGATGTTCTCGAAGGGCGGGAGCCCGCCAATCGCCGCACCTGAACCATCATAAGCAGCGACGCCGCGGCCTTTGCATCCAAGGCCGCGGCGTTTTCAAGCAGGCGGCGTTTCTTTCCGATTGCTCTTGAAATTTCGAGCAAAACGAATATAATCATAACCGGGTGATCGAATGAGTGTAAACCGAACCATTTACGACATAGCCAGAGAGGCCGGTGTCAGTCCCGCAACCGTCTCCCGCGTGTTCAGCGGCAAGGGCTATGTCAGCGCTAAGACAAAAGAAAAGGTCATGCGTGTGGCTCAGGGCTTCTCTCCCCGGCACCCCACCGCGGTTTCCACCGATGCGGCCTCGTCCCATGTGATCGGGATCATCGTTTCCCAGCGCCACGAAAACTTTTTTCAGAACACCATTTACTCCGATATCATGCTGGGAATCTCCTCCCGGCTTCTGCCCCGTGGGTATCACCTGCTGATGGTCTTTGAGACCTCGGACTCGGCCATGCTGATCGACATGTATGCCCGGCACCGCGTCGACGGCTTCATTCTCATCGGCATGGACAGCACCAACCCTGTCATGCGTGATCTGTCCCGGGCTTCGGTCCCCATGGTCCTGATCGGTGAGTGTACCGACAATGCCGATATAGACAGCTGCGCGCATGTGGATATTGACGACTTTGCCGCGGCCAGAGATATCACCAGCTTTCTCATCACCCTTGGGCACCGGCGCATCGCCTACATCGCCTATGATTATAAGTTTGCCTCCTCCTATAACCGTTTCCTCGGGTATAAAAGCGCGCTGACGGAGGCAGGCCTGCCCTTTGATGAGCGCTTCGTCGTCACGCTCGACAACATGAATGAGGAGCGCACCGTCAACGTCACCAAGCATCTGCTGTATCAGGCAGAGAAGCCGACGGCCATTCTGGCCTTGAACGGGGTCATTTCCATGACCGTATATAAGGCCATTGCCGACTGCGGTCTCTCGATTCCGGAGGATATTTCCGTGGCGGGTTTTGACGACAATGTGTTTGCGCGCCACGTCTCCCCCGCCATGACGACCGTCTGGCAGCCCAGTGTCGAAAAGGGTGAAACCGCGGCCGAGATTCTGCTCGAGGCGCTGGATGCCGGCGTTCTTCCCACCAAGATCGTCACCATGCCCAGCATGATTCTTTACCGCAGTTCCTGCTCCCCTCCGGCTTCGGAAGCAAAATCGGAGCGGAGCGCAGATTAGTCCGTTATTCCTTTTATGTCTCAATAAAACATTAAAGATCTGAAGGAAAGGAGTATTCCGTGGGCCGTGCGGCTCCCGGAAGTACAGCATGGAAACAAGACAGTTAAAGGATCTCTGCCGTGAGATCCGCATGGACGTGGTCAAGATGATCACCGAGGCCGGAAGCGGCCACCCGGGTGGGTCGCTGTCCAGCGTAGAGCTGGTGGCGGCAACCTATTTTACGCAGATGAACGTGGATCCCGCCAATCCCAAGGATCCGGACCGCGATCGCTTCGTGCTCTCCAAGGGCCATGTGGCGCCGGTGTATTATTCGGTGCTGGCCCACAGGGGCTTTTTCCCGGTGGAGGAGCTGTGGACGCTGCGTAAGCTGCACAGCCGTCTGCAGGGCCACCCCGACAGCAAGAAGCTGCCCGGCGTGGACGTGGCCACCGGCTCCCTGGGGCAGGGCGTTTCCCTCGCCGTTGGGATGGCGCTGGGCGCCAAGCATCAGGGCAAGAGCTTTCATGTCTATGCCCTCACCGGCGACGGTGAGCTGCAGGAGGGTCTGGTCTGGGAGGCCTTCATGGCCGCCAGTCACTACAAGCTGGACAATCTCACCTTCCTCGTTGACTGGAACGGTTTGCAGATCGACGGCACGAACGACGAGGTCATGTCTCTCGGCGACCTGAACGCCAAGCTCCGCGCCTTTGGGCTGGACGTGATCGAGCTCAAAGACGGCAACGATCTCGAGGCGGTCATCGCCGCGCTGAACACCCCGGCCACACCGGGCAAGCCCCGCTGCATCCTGGCACACACCGTCAAGGGCAAGGGCGTTTCCTTCATGGAAAACCAGGTCGGCTGGCACGGCAAGGCTCCGTCGAAGGAGCAGTGCGCTGCAGCTATTGCAGAATTGGAGGCGGCAAAGAATGAATAAAGCGACACGTCAGGCCTACGGCGAGGCTCTCGTCGAACTGGCCAAAACCAACGACAAGGTCGTGGTGCTGGACGCTGATCTGGCCCACGCCACCATGACCAGTATTTTCAAGGACGCCTACCCCGACCGGCATTACAACGTCGGCATTGCCGAGGCCGATCTGGTCGACATTGCCGGCGGCATGTCCACCACGGGGCTGGTTCCCTTCTGCTCCACCTTCGCCATGTTCGGCATCGGCCGTGCCTTTGAGCAGATCCGCAACTCCATCGCCTATCCCCGCCTCAATGTCAAGCTCGCCATGACCCACGCCGGCATTACCGTCGGTCCCGACGGCGGCAGTCATGCGTGCATTGAGGATATCGCTCTGATGCGCGTGGTGCCGGGCATGACCGTTGTGGTGCCCGCCGACGCCAATGAAACCTACGCCTGCGTCGCCGCGGCAGCGGAGATGGACGGCCCGGTTTACATCCGCCTGGCCCGTATGGCCACCCCCGTTTTTGAGGGCGACATGGTCAAGCCCTTCACCCTCGGCAAGGCCAATGTCCTGCGTGAGGGGTCGGACGTGGCGATCTTCGCCTGCGGCATCATGGTGGCTGAAGCGCTCAAGGCCGCCGATCTGCTGGCTGAGCAGGGCGTCAGCGCGGCTGTCATCAACATGCACACCATCAAGCCCCTGGACGCCGACTGCGTGCGGGAGTACGCCAAGCGCTGCGGCAAGCTGGTTGCGGCCGAGGAGGCCAGCACCATCGGCGGCCTCGGCGACGCGATCTCTTCCGTGCTTGTAGACGGCCAGCTGCCTGCCAAGCTCATCCGCGTGGGTGTGCAGGACGTCTTCGGTCAGTCCGGTGAGCCGGAGGAGCTGATGCGCGAATACGGTCTGGATGCCGAAAGCATTGTGAAAAAGGTACTCGAAGCCTGACACTTTCGATCGTATAACAATACCCTGCCCGTTTTCGGGCAGGGTATTTCAGAAGGAGAGGCATATGATGCAGCTGTACTGTGTGGGCGACAGCTTTGTATATGGCTATGGCGTGACGCCGCGGCAGCGCTGGACGGAGCTTTGCGCGCAAGCACTGGGCTGGCCGGTTCAAAACCTCGGCGTCAACGGGGATACCCTGCCCGGCATGCTTGCCCGTCTCCAAGGGCGGCTGCTGCCGGCGCTGGAGAGGGACCGTGCCGCCGCAGCACAGAGCATGGTCCTCATCTGCGGCGGGTATAACGACATTTTTTGCGCCGGGACCGACAGCGCCGCCCGCGCCTGCGCCGCCGCGATTTTTCAGCAGCTGCTGGCCGCGGGCGTCTGCCCCGTCGCGCTGATCCCGCCCCGGAGCGTTACAGACGCCGTGCCTGAGTCCTGGCGCGCCCTCGCCGATCCTGCTGCCGTTGCGCCGGTTCTGGATGCCTACGGCGACTGGCTCAAGCAGTACTGTGCGGTGTTTCAGATTCCCGCGCTCGACCTGCGGCCCGTGTTTACCGACGCGGGAGCAAATCCCCGTCGGACGCTGTATCTTGACGGGATTCATCCCTCTCCCGAGGGCCACGCAATCATTGCCGAGGCGGTGGCAGCGCTGCTGCGGGAGGTTTCACAGACATGAGCGAGCTGCTTCTCTTTGACACCGGCAGCACTGATCCGGCCTGGAATCTCGCCTTTGAGCAGTATGTTTTTGACACGCTCGAGCCCGGCAGCCGCGCCTGCATTCTCTGGCAGAACCGCAGCAGCGTCATCATCGGGCGCTATCAAAACACCTATGCCGAGATAGACACTGACTTCGTGCAGACGCACGACATTCCCGTTGTCCGCCGCCGCAGCGGTGGCGGCGCCGTCTATCATGACCTGGGAAATCTCAACTACACGCTCATCGGAGACGCTGCCGACGGCGCTGACGATCTGCACCGCTTCTGCCAGCCCCTGTGCCGGACGCTGCGCGCCCTCGGTCTGGATGCGGAAGTCAGCGGGCGCAACGATCTGACCGTGGGCGGCCTCAAATGCAGCGGCAGCGCCCAATATCAGCGCCATGGCCGTGTCATGAACCACGGCGCGATTCTCTTCGCCACCGACCTGAACATGCTCTCCCGCGTGCTGCGGGTCGATGAAACAAAGCTGCAGGCCAAGGGGATTCCCTCCGTGCGCAGCCGGGTCACCAATATTCGGCCCTTGCTCTCCGGCCCCTATACCGATCTGTGTCTCAGCGATTTTCGCGCACGGCTGCTGGAAGCGCTGCGCGAGGGGCAGACGCTGCTTCCCGTCGCGCTCTCCCCTGCCGAGCTTGACGCGGTGGAGGTACTTCGCCGCGCACGATACGGCAGCTGGGACTGGAATTTTGGCCAGTCGAAGCGCTGCGATCTGACGCGCAAGCGCCGGATCGAGGGCTGCGGCACCGTGGAGGCGCAGATTTCGCTTGACGCCGGACGCATCCTGTCCCTGGAATTCCGGGGGGATTTCTTCTCCCGTGGCGATCCGGCAGTCCTCGCGGCATATCTGCTCAACGCAAGAATGACGCGTGAAGATCTGACCGACCGGCTTGCGGGAATCGCCGCTGCGGACTATATCGCGGGGCTTTCCAACGAGCAGCTCATCGATCTTCTCCTGGATCGTGAGAATTGAAAAACACCGGCTCAGTCGAGCCGGTGTTTTTCTATGCTCAAGCAAGTCAGCTGCGCCAGAAGTCGGTGCCCTTAACGCCGTTGGCCTCGGCCCGGTAGGTCGGGAGCTTCCCCTTGCGGCGCTGCCACTCATAATCGCGCAGCGCGGCGATGGCAGGCTTGGTGAGGATCACGATCACAGGCACGTTGATGATGACCATCAGGGCCTGCAGCAGATCGGCAGAATCCCACGCGAGACCCGCAGAAATGATCGCGCCGACGAAGACCAGCACGGTCGCGCACAGGCGGAAGACCAGCATGAAGGCGGGGCTGGGTTCCCGGTTCATGATAAAGCGCAGGCAGCCCTCCGTGTAGTAGTAGTTGCCGATGAGAGTGGTGAAGGCAAACAGGCACACGGCAACGGTGATGAACACCGGGCCGAAGCCGCCCAGGGCAGCCGCCGTAGACGCCTGGACATAGGCCGCGCCGGCCGCGTCCGCCGTGGGCTCCACGCCGGAGAACAGGCAGAGGAAGGCCGTGGCCGAGCAGATCAGCAGCGTGTCGATAAACACGGAGAGCATCTGCACCAGGCCCTGCTGTACGGGGTGCTGCACGTCCGCCGCCGCAGCCGCGTTGGGAGCCGAGCCCATGCCGGCCTCGTTGGAGTACAGACCGCGCTTGATGCCCCACATGATGCAGGAGCCGGTGAAGCCGCCGAAGATGGCCTTAAAATCGAAGGCGGAGCGGAAGATGCTGCCGAAGACCGCGCCGAAGCTGCCGATATGGGTGATGACCACGAAGAGGGAAACCGCCACATAGATCACGCCCATGACCGGAACCAGAACCTCCGTCACCTTGGTCAGGCGCTTGCCGCCGCCCAGCACGCAGAAGCCGAACAGAACCGCCAGCACCGCGCCGATGACATAGGGGGTGCGGGCCGTATAGAAAGAGAAGACCGCAAAGGTGCTCTGGGTGTTGTAGGCGGCCAGCATGTTGTAGCCGACCACATAGGTCAGGATCAGCACAACGGAGAAGATCACGCCCAGCCAGCGCTGGCCCAGCGCGTCCTGCATGTAATAAGAGGGGCCGCCGTAGCTGCCGCCGTCGGCGTCGCGCTTTTTATAGATCTGCGCCAGGGTGGACTCCACAAAGGCGCTGGCGCCGCCGAGGATGGCGGTGATCCACATCCAGAAGATGGCGCCGGGGCCGCCCAGACAAAGCGCCGTGGACACGCCCATGATGTTGCCGGTGCCGACGCGGGACGCGGTGGACACCATCAGCGCGCCGAAGGATGAGGTGTTGCCCAGGTTGACAGGCTTCTGGCTGACGACGCGGATGGACTCGGCAAACAGGCGAAACTGCATGCCCTTGGTGCGGATGGTAAAATACAGGCCCGCCAACACCAGGATCAGCGGCACCACATAGGGCTGATACAGCACGCCGCTGATGGCATTGACGACATTGTCAATGGCATTGATCATAAACGCTTTCCTCCCAGAAATTGCTTTTAACATTAGAATTATAACGAATCCGCCCCGGTTTCGCAAGGGCTTTTACAGGGCAAGCTCGTACATCTCGTAATCCGTCCAGCCCGTGTCCTCGTAGAACATGACGACCGTGTCCACATACCGAAAGCCGCAGGCCGGGTACAGCCGCTCCGCCGGGACATTGCCCTTGAGCACATCCAGGCGCATGGCCTTCATCCCCAGACGCCGGGCTTCGTCGATCGCATAGCGCACCAGTTCCTTGGCAAGACCACGGCCCGCGCAGGGTGCGTATACGCAGAGGGCATGGATCAGCAGCACCTCGCCGGGTGCGGCCTTCGTGGGCCAGGCGACCTTGGCGTAGCCTTCGTTGCAGTCATGGTTAAGCACCATGGCCGCCACAGTCTCGCCGCTCTCCTCGCCGAGGAACAGCTCACCCCGCTCAACGGAAGCGCGGAGAAACTCCGGTTCCGGATAGATGTCCCTCTGCCAACCGGGTCTGTATGGCGCGGTCTGCATGGCGTCGATCACCGCATAGTAAAAGGCGCGTACGGCCTCAAATTCTTCCTTCCCCGCCCGGCGGATCTCCATCTTTTTTCCCTCCCTGTAACAGATGTGCTCATCATAGCACGAGCAGCGCCCTTATACAAGCAAAATCGACCGCTTGCATTGCTTTTCCCCATATGCTACAATGCCCGACAGAGATTGGAGGCATCGCCATGAATTTCAACAAAAAGACCGGCTCGGGTTCCCTCCTGATCCTGCTGGCCGGAACCTTCTGGGGCAGCATGGGCATCTTTTCCCGCGCCATGAACCGTCTGGGTCTGACTTCTCCACATGTGGCGATGGTGCGCTTTGTGCTGGGGGCGCTGATCTTCGCGGTCGTCCTTGCCGTCACCGATCGGGCACACTTTTGGATCACACGGCGGGATATCCCGCTGTTTCTCGGGCTCGGCATCGGGAGCGTGCTGTTCTTCTCGCTGTGCTACTTCCGGGCCATTGAGCTGATGCCGCTGGCCACGGCAGCGATTTTGCTTTACACCTCGCCGATATGGGTGATGCTGCTGTCGGCACTGCTGTTTCACGAAAGGCTCACGGCAAGGAAGCTTGTCGCGCTGGCGCTGGCCTTTGGCGGGTGCGTGCTGGTGTCGGGGATTTCCGGCGGCGGACTAAGCGCGGCCGGACTGCTGGTCGGTCTTGGCGCGGGCTTTGGCTATGCCATGTACAGCATCCTCGCCACCGTCGCCCTGCGGCGTTATCCCCCGCTGACCGTCACGACCTGGACCTTCGTTTTTGCCGCGCTGGGCAGTCTCCTTGTCTGCGATCTGCCGGGCTTCGCGACCGTTTTGCGCAGCGCCCCGGCCGGCACGCTTTTATGGCTTATCCCCGTGGCCACGCTCATCACGGCCGTCACGCCCTATCTTTCCTACACCAAGGGCCTGCAGAGAACCGAGCCCGGCCGGGCCGCCATCCTCGCCACCGTGGAGCCGGTGGTGGCCGCCCTGTTCGGCGTTTTTATCTTTCACGAACGGCCCACGCTGACCGCCCTCGTCGGGATCGCGTTGGTCCTGGCGGCCATCGCCGTGCTCAATCCCGGCGCCCGGAAATAAATTTCCCGGCTGCTGTGCTTTCGCCCGCTTTCTCGCTATATCTGGTATATGCTTGCATCATCAAACCACAAGATAAGGAGGCTTTTTGATGCAAGCATTGCGTTCCCGACCGAATGTGCGGCGGGGAAATATTGTGTGGCTGCCCACGGAGGAAATCGCGCCCAACCCCGTCCAGCCGCGAAAACGCTTCGACGACAAGGCGCTGGAGGAGCTGAGCCAGAGCATTCAGAGCTACGGCATCCTCAACCCGCTGACGGTGCGCTGCCGCGGCGGGCGCTATGAGCTGGTCGCAGGAGAAAGGCGGCTGCGGGCGGCAAAGCTGGCTGGACTGGCGGAGGTTCCGTGTATTCTGCTGGACGTGAACATGGAGGACGCCAGTCTCATCGCCCTGGTGGAAAACCTCCAGCGTCGGGACCTGGACTTCATTGAGGAGGCCGTGGGCCTGAGCCGCCTGATCCGCATGTTCGGGCTCAGTCAGGAGGAGGCCGCCCGGCGCATCGGCAAGTCCCAATCCGCCGTGGCCAACAAGCTGCGGCTGTTAAAGCTGCCGCGGGATGTGCTGGAGGGGCTGCGGGATCAGGGACTGAGCGAACGGCACGGCCGGGCGCTGCTGCGTCTGAACGATCCGAACGCCCAGCGCATGGCGCTGGCCTACATGGCGGAGAACAATCTGACCGTTGCCGCGGCGGAGGAATACATTGAGGCGCTGCTTTCCGCGCCGGAGGAGACGCCCGCGGACAAGCCGGAGCCAAAGCGCACGCTCGTTTTAAAGGATGTGCGCGTCTTCCTCAACAGTCTCAACCGCAGCCTGGATCTGATGAAGCAGGGCGGAATCGACGCAGGCGTGCACCGCGAGGAAACCGAGGACACACTGATCCTCACCATCTCCATCCCGAAAAGCCGCGCCGGAACATAATACAAGGGGCTGTGAAGAAAAGGCAAGGTAACACTCGCCGGACCTTCACAGCCCCTTTTTATATGGTGTTCGCTTATACGCGCTTCCACTTGGCGCCGTGGGGGATGTCGGTGACCTCGATGCCGGCGGCCTTGAGCTCGTCGCGGATGCGGTCGGCCTCGGCAAAGTTCTTGGCCTTCTTGGCATCCTGACGGGCCTGGATCTTGGCCTCAACCTCGGGATCGGATTCACCGGACTCGGACACGATGGTAAACTCGCCCGCGGTGACGGCCTGCTTTTTCAGCTCCTCACGCTTGGCGGCGGCCTTCTCGATCAGGCCCAGGCTCAGCACGCGGTCAAAGTCGGCCAGGGCAGCCAGCTTGGTCTCGTCGTTGGTCTTGGCCTTGAGCACATCGTACACCGCTGTGACAGCCAGGGAGGTGTTCAGGTCGTTGTCCATGGCGGCGCGGAACTTTTCCTGCAGGGCGGCCAAGGCTTCGGCATCGACCTCGCCGTCGCCGGGCTTGAGGGCGGCGATGCGCGCGATCAGCTTGTTGTAGGCGACCTGGGCGTTATCGAGGTTCTCCCAGGAGAAGACCAGGATCTTGCGGTAATGGCTCTGCAGGCAGAAGAAGCGGTAGGCCAGGGGGTCATAGCCCTTCTCCTGAAGAAGGGAGACGGTCAAAAACTCGCCGCTGGACTTGCTCATTTTGCCGGAGGTGGTGTTCAGGTGGAGGACATGCATCCAGAAATTGCACCAATGGTGGCCGAGATAGGACTCAGACTGGGCAATTTCGTTGGTGTGGTGGGGGAAGGCGTTGTCAATGCCGCCGCAGTGGATGTCCAGATCCTCGCCCAGGTGCTTCATCGAGATGCCGGAGCACTCGATGTGCCAGCCGGGGTAGCCCACGCCCCAGGGGGAATCCCACTTGAGGGCCTGATCCTCGAACTTGGACTTGGTGAACCACAGCACGAAGTCGTTCTTGTTGCGCTTGTTGGTGTCCTCCTCGACACCCTCGCGCACGCCGACGTTCAGATCGTCCTGGTTGAAGTCGTTGAAGATGTAGTAGCGCTCAAGCTTGGAGGTGTCAAAGTACACGTTGCCGCCGGCGAAGTAGGCGTAGCCGGTGTCCATGAGCTTGGTGATGATGCGGATATAGTCGTCAATGCAGTTAGTGGCGGGCTCGACCACGTCGGGGGTCTTGATGTTGAGCTTGGCGCAATCGTCAAAGAAGGCGTCGGTGTAGAACTTGGCAATCTCCAGCACGGACTTGTGCTCGCGCTTGGCGCCCTTGAGCATCTTATCCTCGCCTTCGTCGGCGTCGGAGGTCAGGTGGCCGACATCGGTGATGTTCATGACACGCTTGACATTGTAGCCCAGGTAGCGCAGGTACTTCTCCAGTATGTCTTCCATGATATAGGAGCGCAGGTTGCCGATGTGCGCGAAGTGGTAGACCGTGGGGCCGCAGGTGTACATCTTGACGATGTCGGGATGGTTGGGCACAAACTCCTGTTTCTTACGGGTGGCGGAATTGTATAGATACATAGTTATTCTCCAATCTGCCGCACTTGGCGGCGGTACAGTTAAGTCAGTCTGCGTCGCGCAGAACGTCGTAGTTTTTCATGAAGTACTCCACGCCGGAGTATACGGTGGTCAGGATAATCAGCACGGTGACGGTGATGTTGACGGCGGGGAGGTTAAAGACCATCATCGCGGCCAGACCCACCATGGTGACGGTGGTTTTGATCTTACCGGACCAGGCGGCGGCGATCACGCGCGCGCGCTCGGCGGCGACCAGGCGCAGGCCGGATACGGCGAACTCCCGAAACAGCACGATGGCGACGGCCCAGCCGGGCATCTGCCCGTTTTCCACGAAGAAGCACATGGCGGCCAGCACCAGCATCTTGTCGGCCAGCGGGTCCATGAACTTGCCAAAGTTCGAGATCTGGTTGTAGTGGCGGGCAATGTACCCGTCCAGCGCGTCGGA
The DNA here is from genome assembly GCA_017458085.1 of Oscillospiraceae bacterium. Taxonomy (GTDB): domain Bacteria; phylum Bacillota; class Clostridia; order Oscillospirales; family Oscillospiraceae; genus Limivicinus. The sequence continues at coordinate 36,084 of JAFTGE010000012.1, read as the reverse complement.
GGCGCAGGCGACGAGGTACACGATCAGCGCGCCGACGCTGTGGCCCGTGTAGGCCAGCACCAGAAACACGGGGATCAGGACAATGCGCGCGACAGTGATTTTATTGGCGGTGGTACTGAACATACCGCTCATGCTCCTTTCATCGTGCCGTAGAGAATTCCGTCCTCGGTGCTCTCGATCAGCACCGGGACCATCTCCCCCTCGGTACATCGTCCGGTAAAGAGGACCTGGCCGTCAATGTCGGGGGAATCGGCGTAACATCGGCCGACATAAAGGCCGCTCTCCTCGTCGAAGCTGTCGCACAGCACGTCGAGCGTACGACCCACCAGACGCTGGCAGAAGTCTTCCATGATCGGCCCCTGCAGCTCCAGGATCAGATCGGCCCGGCGCTGGGCTTCCTCAAAATCCACATGGGGCATGGCGGCGGCAGGAGTCCCCTCCTCCGGGGAGAAGGGGAAGACGCCGACGCGCTCCAGCCTTGCCTCGCGCAGATAGGTACACAATTCCTCAAATTCCGCCTCACCCTCGCCGGGAAGCCCCGCGATGAGGCTGGTGCGCAGCACAAGGCCGGGAACGCGCTGGCGCAGCGTTTGGAACAGGGCGCGGATATCGTCCCCGGTGCCGCGGCGGTTCATGCGCTTGAGAATACGGTTATTGATATGCTGGATGGGGATATCCAGATACTTGACAATTTTATCGTTGGTGGCGATCTCCTCGATCAGCTCCTCGTCGAACTGATCCACATAGAGGTAGTGCAGCCGGATCCAACGGATGCCCTCAATGGCGGAGAGCCTGCGGCAGAGTTCGGCCAGGGAGTTCTTGCCGTACAGGTCGCTGCCGTAGCGAGTGATGTCCTGGGCGATGACGATGAGCTCCTTGACGCCGTGGGCGGCCAGATCCTCGGCCTCGGCCAGAATGTTCTCCATCGTGCGCGAGCGGTAGCGCCCGCGAATGTCGGGGATGGCGCAGAAGGCGCAGTAGTTGTCGCAGCCCTCGGCGATGCGCAGGTAGGCCCAGCCCGGCCCGGTGGTGACCACGCGGGGGATCTCGTCAATGGGCGCGCTCTGGTCGTCAAAGAGGCTGGCGCCGCTTCCGGCCATGACCGTGTCGGCGGCGTCGACAATGTCCTTGAAGCTGCTCACACCGAGCACGGCGTCGATCTCCGGCATCTCGGCCAGAATGGAGTCCTTATACCGCTCGGCCAGGCACCCTGTCACGATCAGGCCCTGCAGACGCCCGGCCTTTTTCAGCTCAGCCATCTCCAGAATGTTGTCGATGGCCTCGGCCTTGGCCGCGTCGATAAAGCCGCAGGTGTTGACAATGGCGAGGTCGGCGCCGTCGGGGTCGGCCGTCAGGGTGTAGCCCGCCTCGCTCATGAGATAGAGCATCTGCTCGCTGTTGACCAGATTCTTGGCACAGCCGAGCGAAATCATTGCAAACGTTTTTTCCATGGGTTATTCCTCAATATATTCCGCGTGAAAGCGCTCGAGCGCATCGCGGATCTCCTCGCGGGAAAAGCCGCGGCGGTAGAGCGCGGCGGTGACCCTGCGCACTTCGTCCCGATCGTCGGGGTCGCGCAGGCGCTGGGAAATGAATCGGTCGAGCTTCGTGGTATCCTCGGGACGGGCGGCCAGGGCATCCTCCCACAGCTCACGGGGGATGCCGCGGCGCTGAAGCTCCTGGCGGGCGCGGCCTTCGCCGTAGCCCTTGGCACCGTAGTGGCGCACGATGGCGGCGGCGTAGCTCTCCTCATCGATGAGGCGGTTGTCCTGCAGCCAGGTAACGCACCAGGCGGCAGTCTCGTCGTCCACGCCCTTCTGCCGGAGCTTGGTCTCCAGCTCCCTGCGGGACATAGGCCGCTGGCCAAGCAGCGTCAGCGCCCGCTCACGGCAGAGCGCCCGGTGAGAGTCAAGGCGCAGCCGCTCAACTTCTTTCCCGTCCAGTTCGCGGCCGGCGAAGAGCCGCCAGTCGGTCACAACGCCGAGGGTGCTGGGAACATCCTCCCCCTCGTCAAAACAGACGGTGAGCCTGCCGGGGGAGGTCTGTTTGATTGCTGAAACAATCATCCTTCAGCCGGGTGAAAATCAGTCCTGGTCAAAGTCCGCGGCGCTGACGTCCACAGCCGGGGCCGGAGCGTTGGCGCGGCCTGCGGCCTGGGCAGCACGCATGGCCTGGGGCGCCATGAGCTTGTGCGCGTTGTCGCGGATCTCCTGCTCGATCTGGTCGCAGACATCGGGATTTTCAGACAGGTAGGCCTTCACACCGTCGCGGCCCTGAATGCGCTGCCCGGCCACGGTGAACCAGGCGCCGGCCTTGTCAATGATCTCAAGCTTGACGGCGAGATCGACGATCTCACCGATCTTGGAGATGCCCTCGCCGTACATGATGTCAAACTCCGCCTCACGGAAGGGAGGCGCAACCTTGTTCTTGACCACCTTGGCGCGGGTGCGGTTGCCGACCATCTCGCCGTTGACCTTGAGGGTTTCGATACGCCGTACGTCAATGCGCACGGAGGAATAGTACTTGAGGGCCAGACCGCCGGGTGTGGTTTCAGGGTTGCCGTACATGACGCCGATCTTCTGGCGCAGCTGGTTGATGAAGATGACGGTGCAGTTATTCTTGGCGATGGCGCCGGCCAGACGGCGCATGGCCTGGCTCATCAGGCGGGCCAGGGCGCCGACCACGGTGTCGCCGACCTCGCCCTCCAGCTCAACACGGGGGATCAGCGCGGCCACAGAGTCGACCACAACCACGTCCACCGCGCCGGAGCGCACCAGGGATTCGGCAATGTCCAGGGCCTGCTCGCCGGTGTCCGGCTGGGAGATCAGCAGACTGTCGATGTCCACGCCGAGGGCGCGGGCGTAAGCAGGCTCCAGGGCGTGCTCGACGTCGATGTAGGCCGCGTCGCCGCCATTTTTCTGCGCGGAGGCCACCACGTGCAGGGCCAGGGTGGTTTTACCGGAGGCCTCGGGGCCGTAGATCTCCACAATGCGGCCGCGGGGAACGCCGCCGATGCCGAGGGCCAGGTCCAGCGACAGCGAGCCGGTGGACAGCGCCTCCACATTCACGGACAGATCGTCGCCCAGGCGCATGATGGTGCCCTTGCCGTAGTCCTTCTCAATCTTGGCGATGGCCGTTTCCAGCGCCTTTTTCTTATCGCTCTTGTCGCGCATAACGACCGCGGGAATTTTCTTCTTATCTGCCATTTGTTTTCTCCATTCTGCCGCCAGGCGGCCATGATCTATGTGAGTGAATCGATTACATTCTGCCGATGACGCAGCGCTCGGTTCCCCGGGTGTCGCGCCGCACGGAGCAGGAATCAAAGCCTGCGGCCAGCAGCATGTCGGCCACGTCGTCAGCCTGCCCCTCGCCCACCTCAAAGATGAGCACGCCGTCCGGACGCAGCAGGGACTTCCAATATTTGATGATGCTCTTGTAAAAGCGCAGCCCGTCCGCACCGCCATCCAGCGCCCAGATCGGTTCATAGTCCTTGACCGAGCGGTCGAGCGTTTCGATCTCCGCGCTCTTTATGTAGGGGGGATTGGAGACGATCACGTCAAAGCTGCCGATACCCAGCGGCGGCGCGGCGGTGGCGTCGGCCTGCATGCAGATGACGCGTGTCGTCAGGCGGTTGAGATTGATGTTTGCGCGACAGACCTCCAGCGCGCTTGCGCTCAAGTCCACGGCCACCAGCTTTGTCGCCGGGAGCTCGTGGCCCACCGCACAGGTGATGCACCCGCTGCCGCAGCACAGATCCAGCACACGCGCGTCCATCTTGTAGCCGATCAGCACGTCCTTGACCGCATCGACCAGCACCTCGGTGTCGGGCCGCGGGATCAGCACGTCGGAGGTCACCTTCATCGGCAGCCCGTAAAACTCCCACGCGCCGGTAATGTAGGCCACCGGCTCCCCCCGCAGACGGCGGGCGGTGTAGTCCGTGACGGCGTTTTCCACCTGCGGCGTGGTGTAGAGATTCAGGTCGCGCAGCAGCTCCGTCACGGTCTTGCCCGCGGCGGCGGAGACGAGGATCCGCGCCTCCTGCGCGTAAGCCTCCACGCCCTGGCGCTTGAGCGTCGAGCGGGTGGTCATATATAAATCGTTATAAGTCTTCACTTGTGTTCAACTCCCCCAGGCGTCGCTGCCCTTTTCTTCCGGAATGACCAGCTGCAAGGCGCGGATGGCGCACTCGATCATGCTGTCGTCCGGCTCGTTGGTGGTGATGCGCTGCAGCCACTTGCCGGGCGCCGACAGCGCCGCAGACAGCCAGTTGTCATGCTTGCCGCACCAGCGGTTGATCTCATAGCTGATGCCGACCACGACCGGCAGCAGCAGCAGGTGCGCGCCCATGCGGGCGAAGGTGCCCGTCAGACGCACCACGGAATTGACCAGAATACTCACCACCACGACCACCAGCAGAAAGCTCGTGCCGCAGCGGGGATGGAAGCGTGACTCGCCCCGCACGTTTTCCACCGTCAGCTCTTTGCCGTGCTCGTAGCAGAAGATGGTCTTGTGCTCAGCCCCGTGGTAGGAAAACAGGCGCTTGACATCGCTGACATAGGTGACCGCCTTCATGTAGCCGAGCAGGATCGCCACGCGCACCAGGCCCTCGGAGATGTTGCGGACAAAGAGACTCTTCGTCAGCGGACGGATAAGGCCGACAAGGAAGGCCGGCAGGAAGATGAACAGAAACAGGCTCAACGCAATGCCCATCACGACGGCCACGCCGATGATGAGCTTCTGGGCCTTATCCTCGGGAAAGTGGTTCTCGATCCATTGATCGAGCTTGTCCGGCTCCCCCTGCTCCTCCAGCGGCACAAGGCTGGCCGAATAGGTCAGGGCCTTCATGCCCTTGACCATGGAGTCAAGGAAGGTGGCGCAGCCTCGGATCAGCGGCCAGCCCAGAATGGGATAGCGGTCCTTGATGAGTCTGAGCTCCTCGGTGGTCTCCACGAGGCCGTCGGCCGTGCGGCAGACAATGGCCTGCTTTTTCGGCCCGCGCATGAGGATGCCCTCGATCAGGGCCTGCCCGCCGATGGATGTTTTAAATGCACAGGAATCGTTCTTGTTGCTCAAAGCGAGTTACTCCTTTATTTTGCCATGGGTAAGGTGACCGAGACAAGGCAGCCGCCCTCGGTCCCGGGCGCGTTGGAGATGTCGAGCCTTCCGCCGTGGCGGGTGACGATCTCGTCACAGACGGCAAGGCCGATGCCCGTGCCGCGGTTTTTCGAGCTGCCCTTGTAAAACTTCTCCTTGACGTGGGGCAGCTCCGCCTCCGGGATGCCGTGGCCGTAGTCGCGCACGTTGACGCGCACGCGTCCATTCTCCGCGCGCAGGGACACGTCGATCCGCCCGCCGTCGCCGCCGTGCTTCATGGCATTGTCCAGCAGGTTCAAGAACACCTGCTTGAGCCGCTCGGGATCGGCGGGGATCAGGGGGATCTCGGTCGGCGGCGCGACATACCTGACGGTCATGCCGGCCTGCTTCATCAGCTCCCCGTATGTAAACAGGGCATCCTCCAGTTCGGCGGCAATATCGATCAGCTCGACGCGCAGATTGAAGCGCCCGTCCTGAATGCGGGTAAACTCCAAAAGCTCCGTCACCATGTTGGTCAGGCGCTCGGCCTCCTTGGAGATGATATTCACACCCTTGAGCGAATCGCCCTTGACGTCGGGGTCAAAGGCAATGGTTTCGGCCCAGCCGGTGATGGCGGTCAGGGGAGTTCTCAGCTCGTGGGAGACCTGGGAGATAAACTCCGTGCGGGCCTTCTCGGCGATGCCGGCCTTTTCGGACATGTTGTTGATCTCCTCGGCCAGCTCCCCGATCTCGTCGTCGTCAAAGTCCTCGGTCTTGACGCCGTAGCTGCCCTCGGAAATGCGGTGGGCGTGGGCGGTCAGACGGCTCAGCGGCGCGCAGACAAAGCGCCAGAACCAGACGTTGAGCGCGATAACATAGGCGCAGACCACGATGAAGATCGCCGTGGCCCAGCCGGCCAGCCCGTGGCTGGACGCCCAGATGCCCATCAGCAGCAGCGCCAGCGCCGCAATGCTCGACAGCAGCAGTTGCGTTTTCAAATTGCCAAACATATAAATGTACTTCCTGATTTAAATCCGTTTTTTCCGAGGACATGCGCCTCGGAAAAAACATTTCTCAGCCCTCCAGTGTGCGAGCAAAGCGAGTGCGCGCAGAGGGCTGTAAAGCCTCGTTTCAATGGCTGTGCCATTGAAACAAAACGCAAGTCAGTATCCCCACTTATACCCGTAGCCCCAGACAGTGGTCAGGTACTCGGGCTCGGTCGGGTCGTCCTCGATCTTGATGCGCAGGCGCCGGATGTTGACGTCCACGGTCTTGAGCTCGCCGGTAAAGTCGCTGCCCCAGACGGCGGAGAGGATATCCTCGCGGCTCATGGCCTTGCCGGGATTCTCCATAAAGAGCTTGATGAGCAGGTATTCGATCTGCGTCAGCTTGAGCCGCTGGCCGTCCTTTTCCAGGGTGCGGTTGCGGGTGTTGAGCAGGAAGGGCCCGCTGACAAGCTCCGAGGCGTTCTTCTCATCCTCGTCGACACCGAGGCGGCGGATCAGCGCGTCCACACGGGCGGTCAGCTCCGCCGGGGAGAAGGGCTTGGTGACATAGTCGTCGGCCCCGGTCATCAGGCCCGTGACCTTGTCGATTTCCTGATTCTTGGCGGTGAGCATGATAATGCCCATCTTCGAGCCGGAGGCCCGAATACGGCGGCAGACCTCAAAGCCGTCGATATCCGGCAGCATCACGTCCAGCAGTGCCAGACAGATGTCCGGGTTGACCTTCAGCTTTTCGAGGGCTTCCTCCCCGCTGGCGGCCTCGATCGGCTCAAAGCCGCTGCGCCGCAGGTTGATGACCACAAAGCTGCGGATATTGGATTCGTCCTCCAAGACAAGTATTTTCTTCATGAAGCGTGACCCCTTTTTTATCGGTAAGATGGAAACAGTCAATGGTGGTTGCAATTTATCACTTAATTATAACATGAGTTTTACAGAATGAACAGTCAAAGTTTCAAAAAACATAGGAAAATTTTCAGCATTTGCCCGAAGGGTTACATAATATTGAATTATTTGCAACCAGCTCAGGAATTATCCTCCGTATTTGGCATTGATTCTTGCAGCGGTTCCTGCTAAAATGCTGACCATGAACAGTCAGAGTAATCAACGGGTACTGGGCATCCTCGCCCATGTGGACGCCGGCAAGACGACGCTGTGCGAGGCGATGCTGTACCTGTCGGGAAAACTGAAAAAGCTGGGCCGGGTCGACCACCGGGACAGCTTCCTGGATCACCACAGTCTGGAGCGGGAGCGGGGCATCACCATCTTTGCCAAGCAGGCCAGAATGAGCCTGGGCGAGACGACGGTGACCCTGCTGGATACGCCGGGGCATGTGGATTTTTCCGCTGAGGCCGAGCGCACCTTGCAGGTGCTCGACTACGCGGTGCTGGTCATCAGCGGCACAGACGGCGTGCAGGCGCACACGGAGACCCTGTGGCGGCTTTTGGAGCACAACAAGGTGCCGACCTTTGTGTTTGTCACCAAGATGGATCTGCCCGGCGCGGACAAGGCCGCGCTGATGGCTGAGCTCAACCGGCGGCTCTCGGCCGATTGCGTGGACTTTACCCAGAACACGGCGGCGATTCATGAGGCCGCGGCCCTCTGTGACGAGGAGGCCATGGAGCGCTATCTGGAAACGGGCGGCCTGGATGACCAGACGCTTGCGGCGCTGATTGCTGAACGGCGGCTGTTTCCCTGCTTTTTCGGCTCGGGACTGAAAACCGAGGGCGTGGAGGAATTTTTGCGGGCGCTCGAGCGCCTGACGCGCGGGAGAGACTATGGGGAAGCCTTTTCCGCCAAAGTCTATAAAATTTCCCGTGACGCGCAGGGCAACCGCCTGACCTGGCTCAAAGTCACAGGCGGGGAGCTTCGCGTGCGGTCGCTGCTGCGCTATGCCGACGGGACCGGGGAAAGCCGGGAGGAGAAGGTCACGCAGCTGCGCCTCTATTCCGGGGCAAAATTTGAAACGGCGGAGACGGTGCCCGCGGGCGCGGTCTGCGCCGCTTTGGGCTTGAGCCAGACGCGGCCCGGTCAGGGCCTCGGCGCGGCGGCGGACTCCGAGTCGCCGGTTTTAGAGCCTGTGATGAGCTACCGGCTGCTGCTCGAAGCGGGCACCGATCCCATGGCCCTGCTGCCTAAGCTCATGCAGCTGGATCAGGAGGACCCCCAGCTGCACATCGTCTGGAACGGACAGTTAAAAGAAATCAGCGTCCAGCTCATGGGCAAGATCCAGGCCGACGTCTTCAAACGCCAGGTGCTTGAGCGCTTTGATACCGTCGTTGCGCTGGATACCGGGCGCGTCATGTACCGCGAGACCATCGCCGACACCGTGGAGGGCGTGGGCCACTTTGAACCCCTGCGCCATTACGCCGAGGTGCACCTCCTGATGGAGCCCCTGCCCGCAGGCAGCGGTTTGAGCTTTGACAGCATCTGCCCCGAGGACAGCCTGGACCGCAACTGGCAGCGCCTGATCCTCACGCATCTGGCCGAAAAGCGGCACCGGGGCGTTCTCACGGGCGCGCCCATTACGGACATGCGCATTACCCTCGCCGCGGGCCGGGCGCACCTCAAGCACACCGAGGGTGGCGACTTCCGCCAGGCCACCTACCGCGCCGTGCGGCAGGGCCTGATGCAGGCCAAAAGCGTGCTGCTCGAACCGTGGTACAGCTTTGTGATCGAGGTGCCGGCCACGGAGATCGGTCGCGCCATCAGCGACGTGCGGGCCATGAACGGCAGCTTTGACTCCCCCGAGGATGCGGGGGAGCTGATGCGTCTGACCGGCGGCGCGCCGGTGACGGCTATGAACGAATACATGGAGGAGCTTTTGGCCTACACCCACGGCCGGGGCAGACTCAGTCTTTCCCCCGGCGGCTACCGCCCGGTGGCCGAGCAGGAGAAGCTGGTGCGGCAGATCGGCTACGATCCCCGGCGGGATGAGGAAAATCCCGCCGACTCGGTCTTCTGCGCCCACGGCGCGGGGGTGAACATCCCCTGGGATCAGGTGAAGGACTACATGCACCTGGAAAGCTGCCTCAAGCCCAGGACGGAGACCGTGGCCGCACCGCTCAAACGCTGGCGCAGTCTCGACATCGACGAGCGGGAGCTGGAGGCCATCATGGAGCGGGAGTTCGGCCCGATCAAAAGGCCGGAGTACCGCGCCAAGCAGGTCAACGCGGCGGTCGAAAGACCTCTGCCCGCGCCGAAAAAAGAATACCTGATCGTCGACGGGTACAATCTGATCTTTGCCTGGGAGGAGCTGAAAGCCCTCGCCGCCGAGCGGCTGGATCTGGCGCGGGAGCGGCTGATGGACATGCTCTCGGGCTACGCGGGCTTCACGGGCAAAAGGCTGGTGCTGGTGTTCGACGGCTTCCGCACGCCGGGTAACCCCGGCTCCAGGAGCGAGTACCACAAGATCAGCGTGGCCTTTACCAAGGACGGGGAGACCGGCGACGCCTACATCGAGAAGCTGGCCGACGAGATCGGCAAAAACTACGCCGTGCGCGTGGTGACAAGCGACAACCTCATCCGCCTGTCGGCCCTGCGCTCGGGCGTGCTGCGGTGCTCGTCACAGGAATTTATCGGAGAAGTGGAGGGCGTGCTGGCGCAGATCGACGAGGTTTTGAAAAAGAGCAACCAGGGCGCGCACACGACGAAATTGAAAGATGGAAAACAATGAACTGTTAAAGCGGGGCGAGGATCTGGCCCGGCGCTGCGAGCAGAAATACTGCCTGACCAACAGCGGCTTTCTCTCCCCGGCGGAGCGCTATGCCCTGGAGCACGACGTCAATCTGCGCGCCTCACGGATGCTGTTTCGCGGCGGCCATGCCGATGCCGAGCGCACCATGGCCTTTTTCCTGCCGGAGTATATGGAGGAAGACGAATTCGACGAGGCCGAGCATATCTGTGCCATCAAGCTGACCGCCGCCTTCGGCGAGCCGGGACACCGCGACTATATGGGCGCCATCCTCGGCATGGGCGTCGGGCGCGAGTGGGTCGGGGACATCTTGGTGGACGGCCCCGCGGCATATGTGTTATGTCAACCGAGCGTCCTGCGCCATCTGCTGAGCATCGAGAAGGTGGGGCGTTACGGCGTCAAGGCCGAGCAGGTGCCGCTGGACGCGATTGCACAGAAGCCGCGGAAGGTGGAGGCGCGCAGCTTTACGGTGATGAGCCTGCGGCTGGACGCGGTGTGCGCGGGCATGTTCCGCCTGTCGCGCACGGAGGCGGCCCGGCAGATCGCTGCCGGGAACGTGAGCCTGAATTATACCGAATGCCTGAAAACCGACGCGCCCATCAAGGAGGGGGATATTCTTTCCCTGCGCGGCGCGGGGAAAGGCAGGCTGACCGAGCTGGGCGGGAACTCCCGCAAGGGCAGGCTCTTTGTGACGACGGAAATCTTTTTATAGAGTAGAGTGTGGAGTTTGAAGAGTGGAGTTATGGTATCCGCTTTCATCGCGCCGGAGGCGCTCCACATCTCCGCACTTCAATTAAGAAAAGAGGTTATTGGAAATGAAAGCATACGAACGGCTGCTGCGCTATGCGGCGGTGGATACCCAGAGCAACGAGGACAGCGCAGATGTGACCCCCAGCACAAAAAAGCAGTTTGACCTGGTGAGGCTGCTGACAGAGGAGATGGAGGCGCTGGGGCTGGAGCGCGTGTACAGCGATGAGCACGCCTACACCTACGGCTATCTCCCGGCGACACCGGGGATGGAGGACAAGCCGGTGATCGGTCTGATCGCCCACATCGACACGGCCCCGGACTTTAGCGGCACCGGCGTCAAGCCCGTGCTGCACCCGGACTATGACGGAGGCGATGTGGTTCTGGGCGAGAGCGGCCGGGTGCTGAGTCCCGTGCAGTTTCCCGATCTTTCAGACTGCGTGGGCCAGACGCTCATCACCACCGACGGCACCACCCTTCTGGGGGCCGACGACAAGGCGGGCGTGGCGGAGATCCTGACCGCGTGCGAAGAACTGATCCGAAGCGGCGCGCCCCACGGCGGCATTGCCGTCTGCTTCCCCCCGGACGAGGAGATCGGCCACGGGGCGGCCCTGCTGGACATCGAGCGCTTCGGCGCGGACTTTGCCTACACCGTCGACGGCGACGCGGTGGAGGAAATCAACTTTGAGACCTTCAACGCCGCCGGCGCACGCTTTGCGGTCAAGGGTGTCAATGTCCACCCGGGCAGCGCCAAGGACATCATGGTCAACGCAAGCCTCGTCGCCATGGAGATCAACGCCCTGCTGCCGCCGGAGGAGATCCCGGCCAGGACCGAGGGCTACGCGGGCTTTTTCCACCTGACGGACATGTCCGGCTCGGTCAGCGAGGCGGAGCTGAAATACATTGTGCGCGACCATGACGCCGGGCGCTTCCAGGCCCGCTGCGACACGCTGCGCGATATTGAGCGCGCGATGAACGAAAAATACGGCGCGGGCACCGTCGCCCTCACCCTCACCGAGCAGTACCGCAACATGGCCGAAATCATTGGCGGCCACATGGAAATCGTAGATCGGGCGAAGGCCGCCATCGAAAAAGCGGGCCTGGAGCCCGTGGTCCGGCCCATCCGCGGCGGCACCGACGGGGCGCAGCTTTCCTTCCGCGGCCTGCCCTGCCCGAATCTGGGCACAGGCGGCGCAGCCTTCCACGGGCCGTATGAGCACATCACGGTCGAGCATATGGATCAGGCGGTCCAGGTGATCCTCGGCATCGTGGGGGCGTGACCGCTCCACAAGTGAAGGGCGCAATGCCCTTACAGGGGAGCCTTGAAAGGAGACAGAGAGATGACGACAAAGCTGGGGGCCAGAAAATGGCTGGTGCTGATTTTGATCGGCCTGTTCGGGCAGTTTGCCTGGACGATCGAGAACATGTACTTCAACGTGTTTTTGTATAACACCATCTCCACCGACCCGAAATACATCGCGGCCATGGTGGGCTGGAGCGCCGCGGCGGCCACGGCCACGACGCTGCTGATGGGCGCGCTGTCGGACAAGCTGGGCAAGCGCAAAGCTTTTATCTGCCTGGGCTATGTGTTGTGGGGCCTGTCCACGGCGGCCTTCGGCTTCATTACGCCGGAGAACGCCGCGCGGCTGCTCCCGGGGGTAAGTTCTTCCGCGGCCGCCGCCACGCTGGTGGTGATCATGGACTGCGTCATGACCTTCTTCGGCTCCACCGCCAATGACGCGGCCTTCAACGCCTATGTCACCGATATCACCGACGAGACAAACCGCGGCCGGGCCGAGAGCGTGCTGGCCATTCTGCCGCTGATCTCCATGCTCATCATCTTCGGCCTCTTTGACGGCCTGACCCAGCAGGGGCGGTGGAAGGAATTTTTCGGCATCTTCGGCCTCGCGGTGAGCGCGGTCGGTGTGATCGCGGTGCTTCTGGTGAAGGACGAGGCGGTCAAGACCGCCGGCGACGGGTATTTTAAAAACCTGCTCTACGGCCTGCGGCCCGACGTGGTGCGCGAAAACCCGGAGCTGTACCTCTCCTTTGCAGCCTTCTGCCTGTTTTCCGTGGCGGTGCAGGTGTTCTTCCCCTATCTGATCATCTACATTCAAAACTTCCTCGGCATCACGGATTACGCGATCGTCCTGGGGGTGGTGCTGATCCTCGCGTCGCTGGTGAGTGTGGTGTCCGGCCGCTTCATCGACCGCTTCGGCAAGCTCCGCTTCGTCTTCCCCGCGGCGGCGGTGATGCTTCTGGGGCTTGTGGGCATGTACTTTGTGCGCCAAAGCGCCGGGGTCATGGTGGCCGGGACGGTGATGATGAGCGGGTACATGATGATGTCCGCCGCGCTCGGCGCGAATATCCGTGACTGGACGCCCGCCGAACGGGTAGGCCATTTCCAGGGCATCCGCATGATCTTCGCGGTGCTGCTGCCGATGATCATCGGGCCGTGGATCGGCGCGGCGGTCATCAAAAACAGCGACAGCACCTACATCGACCTCGGCCAGGTCAAGACCGTGCCGACGCCGGGCATCTACCTTGCCGCGGCGGTGGTCCTGCTGCTGTGCTTTGTCCCGGTGCTCCGGCTGATGAAGCGGGCGCGTGAGGCGCAATAAAAAGACAGGGCGTGCTGCTTGATGCAGCACGCCCTGTCTTTTTCCCGTTCAGGCGGATGGAACCGTCGGCAGCGTCAGCTCCGCGGCAAAGTGTTCGGGATCTGCGTGTGTGGTAAAGCTGCCGCCCATGGCGGTGAGGATCTTTTCACAGGTGCGCAGGCCGATTTTGGTGCTCTCTTTGCGCTCCCGGTTTTGGGAGACCGCGTTGGATACCGTCAAAGACAGGGTGTCCGCGGTGTGCTCCGAGAGCATGACCACGGGCTGGGCCGGGTCGGAGTATTTCTTGACGTTGGAGACCAGATTGTCCAGCACCCGCTTGAGGTAGAGGGGATCAACATCCAGGACGCAGTCGCCTTTAAAGTCGATGCGGCGCACCGTGAAGCCCGCGTCGTTTAAATCAAACTCCGCCTCACCCAGCAGCTGCTCCAGCAGCGACCGCGCGTCCAGACGCTCCCGGTTCAGCGCCAGCTCCTTCTGGCCGTATACCAAAAAGTAGCGGAACAACTGGTCCGTCAGATCCTTGAGCTCCATGGCCTTGCCGTAGGCGGAGGCGGCAAACTGGCGGCTCGAATCGGTGTCGGCAAAATCGCTGTCGCACAAAAGCCCCAGATAACCGATGAGGGAGGTCATGGGTGTGCGGATATCGTGGGAGACGGCGGTAATGAGCTCGGCGTTGGCCTGCCAGGCGCGGGTTTCGTTGCCCATGCGCTCGATGACGGCGCGGCGCATCTCGTCCATGGAGGCGGCCAGCGCGCCGATCTCGTCGGCGCCCTTGGCGGCGATGGATCTGTCCAGATCCCCGGCGCTGACCTTGGCGGCCTCGTGCGACAGGTCAATGATCCGCCGGGCCAGGCGCCCGGTGTACCAGGTATGCAGGATCAGGAAGCACAGGCAGGCCACGAAGAAGGCCCCGGCGTAAACCAGCTGCCGCTGGCGGAGCTGGGAATTGTCGTCAATGGCGATCTGATACAGGCCGTCGGCAAAGCGGATGGGGTAGAGCTTGCCGTGCAGCGTGGGGTCATAGCTGGGATGGGCGCTGCCCGGCTGCACCTCGCCCCCGCCGTAGAGCTGCTGCTCCCGCCCGGTGCCGAAGAGGTAGATGGTCACATAGTCGTGCGTCGCCGTCCAGCGGGCCACGGCAGCTACGTCGCGCCCGGTGACGTTGTTGGCGGAAACGTAGGAGGAGAAGTCCATATAGATCCGCGCCTTGCGGCGGCTGACGTTCTCGTCGCTCATGTACAGCGTGTTGACCGCGCTCAGACCGACGCGGCTGAGCGCGAAAAAGATCAGCGCCCCCAGTGCCAGCCCCAGGAGGCTTACATACAGGAGCTTCGCCCGCAGAGAGCGGGACAGGCGAATGCTCTGAAGCTTTGCTTTAATCAATTTGGTAGCCCTTTCCCCAGACGGTGCGGATGATTTTCGGCGCGGAGGGGTTGGCCTCAATCTTGCGCCGCAGGTTCAGCACATGCACCATGACGGTGTTCCCGGAGCCGGGGAGAAATTTCTCCTTCCAGACCGCCTCGTAGATCTGGGCGGCCGTGACGGTGCTGCCCCGCATTTGGATCAGGTACTCCAGGATGGCATACTCCGTGTCGGTCAGCACCACGTCGCGCCCGGCATTTTTTACGCTGCGCGCGGCAAGATCGACCTCCAGATTGTCCAGCACCAGGGCCGCCGCGGGCTTGCCGCGGTACTCCTTATACCGACGCAGCAGGGACTGCACCTTGGCCAGGAACTCCCCCTGGGAGAAGGGCTTGGAGAGGAAATCGTCCCCGCCGCTGGAATAGGCGGCGACGCGGTCGGCCTCGGCGGACTTGGCGGTCAGAAAGAGAATGGGAACATTCGAGCGCGCGCGGATCCCCTCGCAGGTCTCGTAGCCGTCCATGCCGGGCATCATCACGTCCAGCACCACAAGGTCCGTGTCCGGCTCAGCCTGAAGCCTGCGCAGGGCGTCTGGCCCGTCCGCGGCCAGGCTGACGGCATAGCGGTCGCGCAGGAGGTAATACAGGACGTTGCGGATATCGGGATCGTCGTCGACGATAAGAATTCGGGAGCGGTTTTCCATGACGGTTTCCCTTTCATTCAAGTGATTTGTGCTTATTGTAGCATGGAAAAAAGCACCTGACAAACGGTTTTGCGCGGATTTAAGAAAGCTTAAGACACTTCGGGAATAAGCTATGCTATAATGACAGCCGTGGAAACATACCGCGCCCCGACGCGGTGAACATATGGAAGGAGAATTCCCAATGAAGAAGATCCAACGCGTACTGTGCCTGGTGCTGGCGGCGGTGATGCTGCTGGCGCTGACCGCCTGCGGCAAGGGCGGCGACAACAGCGGCGGCACGGCTGCGGCCAAGCCCGGCAAGGCGTCCAACGAGCCGACGCCGGAATTCGTCTACGCGGCCAATTTCCTGCCCCTGCAGGAAAAGAGCAAGAACTACATCAACGTCGTCAGCTATTCCGAAGACGGCATCTATTACACCACCGAGGAGAAGATCGGCGAGCGTGAACATGACGAGAATGTCTCCCCCCGCTACGAGGGCGAGTTCGACGTCTTCGGCACCTTCCTGTACTTCCGTGACAACAAGGGCAAGGTCAGCAAGGTCGAGGGGTACAGCTCCATGCCTCCCGAGGTCGACGAGCAAGGCCGCCGGGAGTTTTTCTCCGGCAGCGGCCTGGCCGGTCTGCGCTTTACCGACGACGGCTTTGTGACCATTGAGTCGGTCTACAACTCCTGGCAGGAGGGCGACGGCAACGTCGTACTCTACTCCGAGGACTACTGGGCCAATCAGCGCTATGAGCAGAAGTACTACATCCGCTGGTTCGATCAAAACGGCAATGAGCGATCCACCGCCCCCATCGAGGTGCCCGAGGACAGCTGGCTGGAAGCCTACCGCATGCAGCTTGACGACAAGGGCAACGTCATCGTCTCCACCGGCATGGGTCTGCGCGCCATCGCACCCGACGGCTCCGACGCCTACACAGTGGAAACCCAAGACTATATCGACGGGATCTTCCGGCTGGGCGACGGCCGCATCGGTGCCGTCGTTTACGGCGAACAGCAGATGCTCTGCATCCTCGATCCCGACACCGGCCGCCTCAAGGACGGCGTGCCCGTGAACTTTGACGCCTACCGCGCGGTTCCCGGCAACGGCGAATACGATCTGTTTTACACCAACGGCTCCGGCTTCTACGGCTATCGGCTCGGCGCCGACCAGTCCGAAAAGCTCTTCAACTGGCTCAGTTGCGACGTCAACGGCAACAATGTCAATGTCCTGGATGTGAGCGCCGACGGCACCGTCACCGGCATGATCAGTCAGTGGAACGACTCCGACCAGACCTATACCAACGAGCTGGTGCAGGTCGGCAAGGTGCCTTATGACTCTGTGCCGCATAAGGAGACCATCACCATGGCGGTTCTGTATGCGGACTACCGCATGCAGGAAATGGTCATTGATTTTAACCGCCACAACGACAAGTACCGCATCGAGGTCAGCGACTACTCCGAGTACAACAACGACTCCGACGGCTGGGACGCCGGCCAGACCAAGCTCAACACCGAGATCCTCTCCGGCAATATCCCCGACATCTTCTGCCTGGACGGGCTGAACTACACGCAGCTGGCCTCCAAGGGCATTTTGGAGGATCTGTACCCCTACATCGACGCGGACAAGGCATTGAACCGCTCCGACTTCTTCCCCAATGTCCTCTCCGCGATGGAGGTCGACGGCAAGCTCTGCCGCACGGTCTCCGGCTTCATGGTCAACTCCGTCATCGGCGCGGCCTCCGTGGTCGGCGACGAGCCGGGCTGGACCTACGACGAATTCAACGCGGCGCTGGCTTCCATGCCCGACGGCTGCACCGCCTTTGACCAGTACACCACCCGTGACGGCATCCTCCAGACCTGCCTGGCCCTGGACATGAACGACTTTGTGGATTGGGCCACCGGCAAGTGCAGCTTCGACGGCGAGCAGTTTGTCAAGCTCTTGCAGTTTGCCAATTCCTTCCCTGCGGAATTCGACTGGGAAAACTTTGACTGGTCCTCCGCCGAGAGCACCGAGGACCGCCTCGCTCAGGGCAAGCAGATGCTGGTGCAGACCTCGGCCTACAGCATCGAGGATATCTTCTATAATAATTTCCCCCAGTTCATGGGCGGCAAGGTCACCTATATCGGTTACCCCACCATGCACGGCACCGGCAATATGATCAGCCTTACCGATTCCAGCTACGGTATGAGCAGCAAGAGCCCCTATAAGGACGCGATTTGGGAATTCCTGCGCAATTACTTCACCAAGGATTACCAGTCCAAGGGCTATTCTCTGCCCAGCCGTGTGGACGTCTTTGATGAAAAGGCCGAGCAGGCCACCACCGTGGAATATCAGAAGGACCCCGACGGTAAGCTCCTGCTGGACGACGAGGGCGAGAAGATCCCCATCGCCCGTTACAGCATGTGGGATTCCACCGAGAACAAGGTCAAGGAGATCTACGCGCTCGAGCCCGAGCAGGTTGAGCAGATCCGCGACCTGATCCTCTCCACCACCAAGATGGCCGACTACAATCAGGAGATTTTGAACATCGTCTCTGAGCAGGCCGCGCCCTACTTTGCCGGACAGAAGTCCGCCGAGGAGGTTGCCCGCCTGGTGCAGAGCAAGGTCAACATCTACGTCAACGAGCAGCGCTGAGCGGTCATAAAGCCATGATTTTCCCCCGGTGATGTTTTTCGCCGGGGGGAACGCTTGCAGAGCACAGGCACTTATGGTATAATATCATTATGTCTACCGAATTATGTCGAAAGAACCCGGAAAGGGAAGCCGCATGGACAGACGCAAAGAGAAACAAAAAATCAAACGCAGGGACTTTCTGACCAGCCTCTGCTTCCTGTCCCCGAGTCTGCTGGGCGTGGGGCTGTTCTTCATCCTGCCCTTCGGCGTGGTGGTCTACTACTCGATGATCGACGGCGTGACGTCGAAAAACTTCGTGTTTCTGGATAATTTCAAGCGGCTGTTCCAGAATTCCGCCTTTAAGATGGCCGCCGGCAATACCCTCAAGTTTTCCGCCATGGCGGTGCCGCTGGCGGTGGTGCTGGCTATCGTGCTGGCGCTGATGCTGGAATGCCGCATCCCGGGCAAGAGCCAGTTCCGCACCTTCTTTTTAAGCCCCATGATGGTGCCGGTGGCATCGGTGGTGCTGATCTGGCAGGTGCTGTTTAACTATAACGGCACCGTCAACGAGTTTATCATGCTCTTTGGCGCCCAGCGTGTCGACTGGCTCCAGTCCGAGCACAGCATGGTTGTCGTGCTGCTGCTGTTTTTGTGGAAGAACCTGGGCTATAACATGATTTTGTTCATGGCGGGCCTGGCCAACATCCCCAAGGAGCTCTTGGAGGTGGCGGATGTGGAGGGCGCGTCGGAGTTGTATAAGTTCTTCGCCATCAAGCTGCGCTATCTTTCGCCCACGGTGCTCTTTGTCACCATCCTCTCGCTCATTAACTCCTTCAAGGTCTTCCGGGAGGTCTATCTGCTCACCGGGGATTACCCTTACGAGAGCCTGTACATGCTTCAGCACTTTATGAACAATACCTTCCGTTCGCTGGACTATCAGAAGCTGTCGGCCGCGGCGGTGGTCATGGCCATCGTGATGGTGGTGCTGATCGCGCTGCTGTTCAAGGTGGAGGACTGGTTCGGAAAGGACGTGGAGGGATGAAAAAGAAACGACTGTTTGGTCGGGGCGCGATGTTCGTGCTGTGCCTGGTGTTCGCGGTGCTGTTTCTGCTGCCGACGGTCCTGACCATCACCAACTCCTTCATGTCCGAGGCAGAAATCAAGTCCAACTACGGCATGATTTTTTCCACTACCACGGGCGGCTACGTCTCCAAGACGGTGAACCTCAAGTTCATCCCCGACAAGGTGACGCTGTCGCAGTACATCACGGGACTCATCAAGTCCCCGGACTACCTGCTCAAGCTGTGGAACAGCATTCTGCTGGTGGTGCCCATTGTCATCTTCCAGGTGGCGGTGGCCTCCGTAGCCGCTTATAGCTTTACCCGCTGGCGCGGCAGGATACGCAGCGGCATCTTTTTCTTCTATGTCATCCTGATGCTCATGCCCTATCAGGTGACGCTGGTCTCGAACTATCTGGTCAGCGAGTGGCTGGGCCTGCTCAACAAGCCCTGGGCCATCATTCTGCCCGGCATCTTCGCGCCCTTCTCGGTGTTTCTGCTGACCAAGTTCATGCGGCGCATTCCCTATTCGCTCATCGAGGCCGCCAAGGTCGACGGGGCCGGGGAGTGGGAGATCTTTACAAAGATCTGCCTGCCCCAGTGCCGCTCGGCGCTGTACTCGATCGCGATTCTGGTCTTCATCGACTACTGGAACATGGTCGAGCAGCCGCTGATCCTTTTGCAGGATATGGACAAGCAGCCGCTGAGCGTGTTTTTGTCCTCGGTCAACGCCGGGGAGATCGGCCTGGCCTTCGCCATGGCCACGGTCTATATGATCCCGTCGCTGCTGCTGTTCTTGCACGGGGAGGAATACCTCGTCGAGGGCATTGCGAATTCAGGCAGCGTGAAAGGCTAAGAACAGTGTGGAGTTAGGAGAGTGGAGTTTGGAGTTGTTGTGTCCGCGAAGCGGACGATTGGAATCGTCCCGGCGGCGCTCCACACTTCACCCCCCACACTCACGTGAGGTGAATCATGGAAACAACAGTCAAAAACCGTGAATGGGTCAAGAATGCGGCCATTATCTTTTTGTCCGTGCTGCTGGTGCTGACCTTTTTCTCCAATACGATCATGAACCGCTCCCTGCCCGAGGTGGCGACCGCCCAGGTGCAGAGCGGGAACATCGTGGCGAAGGTTCGCGGCAGCGGCACCGTCACAGCCAACGGCAGCCACAACGTCAAGGCCACCGAGACGCGCACCATCCGTTCCGTCATGGTCAAGGTCGGCCAGGAGGTCAACGCCGGCGATGTGCTCTTTGTCCTGGGCGAGGGTGACGCCACCGAGCTCGAGCAGGCCCGCGAGACCCTGCGCGATCTCCAGTATGCCTACCAGAAAAGTGCCGTGAGCATTCCGAATTATGACTATTCAAGCTATCAGAAATCCATCAAGGACGCACAGCGTGCCCTGGAAAAAGCACAGGATGAGTGCACAGAGGCCAAGGAAGCCTATGAGCGCGCGCTCGGCACGGCCTCGCTCACAAGCAGCGAAGCAAGCGCGCAGCTTGCCGCGGCGGAGAATGAGCTGCGGGAAACGGAAGCTGCCCTCTCCGAAGCGGAAAGGGACTTTCAGCAGTATCAGGCCCAGCACGACGAAGCGGACGCAAGGGTGCAGGCTGCCATCCTGAAGGTCAGAACGCTGATCGCGGAGGAAAGCAACACTGAACAGCCTGCCGAACCGATCGTGACGCCTGCCCCGGAGACGACCCCGACCCCTGATCCGGCTGATGATGGAGAGGAGAACGGTCTAAATTCTCAAAGTGAAACCAACGCCTTGGGTGCCGAAGCTCCGTCGGAAATGCCGTCGAGCGAGGAGCCTGCCGAGGAAACGCCGCCGACTCCGGCCCAGGTGCAGGAGCCTGCCGGGGACACAGGCGCAGAGACGGTGGCCTTTAGCCTGAACCGCGGCGCGGGAGGCATCCTCCTGCTGGGAAGCGCGGCCGAGGTCAACAGCGAGACGAGCGCGCTCATCACGCCACAGGCCACGGACTCGGCAGCGCTCAGTCAAGCCAGAATAGAACTGGACGGGGCGGTAAAGGAGCACAATGATCTGCTTGAAAGCACCGAGTATATCACAGCATTCAACAAGTATAATTTGACCAAGGACCGTTACTTCCGCGCGATCGAGAAACGGGACAGCATGATCCCGACGGCGGCAAAGTCGTACAAGACCGCCTATGAAGCCAAGCAGCAATCCGTTGAGGTTGCAAAGAGCAACCTGGAATATGCCCAGAATTCTTACTACACGGCCATTGAGAACAACGAAAAGACCGCGGCGGTCTCCTACATTGATCTGCAGCAGCAGGCCGAGCGCATCAAGCTCCAGCAGGAGAAGATCAAGTCCCTCGCGGGGGATGAGGAGAACGTCATCACCGCCAATGTCAGCGGCACCGTCGAGACCATCGAGTGCACCGCCGGGGACACGGTCCTGAAGGATAAGGTGCTGTGCTCCATCGAAGTGCCCGACATGGGCCATACGCTCAGCTTCTCCGTCACCAATGACCAGGCCCAGCGCCTGCGCATCGGTGACAGCGCCACCGTCTCCAACTACTACTGGGGCAACAGCGTGACCGCCACGCTCACCACCATCCGCACCGACCCGAAGAACCCCCAGTCCAACAAGGTGCTGACCTTTGATCTGGAGGGCGATGTGACCACCGGCGCGGAGATGACCATCTCGGTGGGGCAGAAAAGCGCCAACTACGACCTGATCGTCCCCAACTCCGCCATCAAGAGCGACTCCAACGGCAGCTTCGTGCTGGCCGTGAGCGCCAAGAGCTCCCCGCTGGGCAACCGCTACTCCGCCAAGCGTGTGAGCATCGAGGTGCTGGCCAACGACGACAACAACTCCGCAGTCGTTGCCGATCTGTCCGGCGGCGACTATGTGATCACCACAAGCTCCGCGCCGCTCAAGAGCGGCGATCTGGTAAGAATGGCGGACAACGGCTGATATGATCCGAACGTTACGAAAACATTGGCTGCTCGGGCTGTGCCTGCTGCTTCTGCTGGGCTGCGGCGTCTGCCTGCTGGCCTTAAACGGCGTGAAAAAAGCGCTGCCGAGCCAGCAGGCCGCCCGGCGCTGGCAGGGCGAGAATGACACCGCCTTTGCCCAGATTTCCTGCTTCATGCCCACGGCAGACGGCCTGAGCATGGAGCGGCTCTATGCCTTCAGAAACGACATGGCGCAAAAGCTCATCGGCGCCTCCCTCGATCCGCAAAAGGACACCGGCCTGTACACCGATGCCTGGTGCAGCTTTGGCAAGGTCAAGGTCAGCGCCGGACGGCGCAGCGGCGAGGTGCAGGCCGTGGCCGTCGGCGGGCGCTTTTTCGACTTTCACCCGCTGCAGCTTCTCAGCGGCAATTATCTCAGCCCGGACGACGTCATGGATGACCGGGTGCTGCTGGATCGGGAGACGGCGTGGCTGCTCTTCGGCGGCACGGAGCTGACCGGCATGAGCTTTTCCATCAACGGCACGCCCTTCGTGGTAGCCGGGGTCTATGAGCGGGAGAGCGACCGCTTCTCCAAGAGCGCGGACGACGGCGGCATGTGCATCTACATGAGCTGGGAGGGTTATTGCCGCCTGACGGAAACGGAGCCGGGGATCGTCTGCTATGAGCTGGTGATGGCCGAACCGGTGAAGGGCTTTGTCTACAGCGCGGTAGAGGAAAAATTCCCCATCAAGACCGCGGAGCTGGTGGACAACAGCCACCGCTATGAGGCCGATCGCCTGCTCAAGCTTTTGAAAAACCGGACTGAACGCTCCATGCGGAAGGGCAATGTGACGTTGCCCTATTGGGAGAACGCGGCCCGCGCCAGCGAGGACAGCGCCGCGCAGCTCTTGGCCGGGGCGATGCTGCTGGCGACCGTGCCGGCCGTCCTGGCGTTATACGCGCTGATCCGCTTCCTGGTACGCGGCAAGACGCGCATGGAGGACGAATGGCTCCCCAAGGCCCGCGACAGCGTGGAGGAGGCGGTGCGCGTGCGTGCCCGCCGCCGGTGGGAAAAGAAGCACCCGGGCATGAAATAGAATAAAAGGGCTGAAGCAAAACGCTCAAACTCCGTTGCTGGCACAATCCGCGGTGGTCCGTTTTGCTTCAGCTCTTTTGTTATTATGGAAATGATATTACGGTAACAAGATTATGTTAACATAACGTGCTGCCCCTCCAACACCGGCCGCAACGATTTTGGTTGACAAGCAGCGGGTCAAAGGGGTATGCTCACAGCGCAAAGAAAAACAACAGGAACCATCGAAAGGAGAGGGACATGAGCAGCAGAACCGAGGCGCTTGTTTCTCAGTTTCACACGCTTTTCGGGGACGCCGAGCCCGGCATTTGGTCGGCTCCCGGCAGAACGGAAATCAGCGGCAATCATACCGACCATCAGCACGGCAAGGTGCTGGCGGCGTCGGTGAATATGGATATGCTGGCGGCAGCGGCCGCCAACGGGACGGACACCGTGCGTGTCAAGTCCGAGGGCTATGAGCTGTTTACGGTGAAGCTGGACCGGCTCGTTCCCGTCGAGCAGGAGAAGGGACGCACCGCCGCGCTGGTGCGGGGCATCTGCGCCGGAGCGGTCGAGCGCGGTTACACAGTGGGCGGCTTTGACGCCTGTGTCACCTCCCACGTCCTCCAGGGCAGCGGTCTGTCTTCCTCGGCGGCCTTTGAGGTGCTCATGGCCGCGGTGGTCAACGGCCTTTTCTGCGGCGGCGCGCTGACTGCCGCCGACCTTGCCATCATGGGACAGTATGCCGAGAACCGCTTCTTCGGCAAGCCCTGCGGCCTGATGGATCAGATGGCCTCCGCCTGGGGCGGCATCATCAGCATCGACTTTAAAGACCCCGCCGCGCCGGTGGTCAAACCTGTGCCCTTCGATTTTGCCGCTGTGGACCACAGCCTGTGCATGATCGACCTCAAGTCCGACCATGCCAATCTCACCCATGAGTACGCCGCCATTCCCGGCGAGCTTGGCGCTGTGGCGCGTATGTTCGGCGAGGATGCGCTGCGCGATGTGGATGAGCAGGCCTTCTATGCGCGGCTGGATGAGATCCGTGCCGAGGTGGGCGACCGCGCGGTGCTGCGCGCCATCCATATCTTTAACGAAAACCGCCGGGTCGACGCCAGCGTCGAGGCGCTGGAGGCCGGGGATTTTGACCGCTTCCTCCGGCTTGAGCGCGAGTCGGGGCTGTCCTCCTGGCTGTACCTGCAAAACGTGATCGTTACCGGCAGCACCGGCGAGCAGGCCGCGGCGGTGGCCCTGGCCCTGTGCGAGCATGTGCTGGGCGGCCGCGGCGCCTTCCGCATTCACGGCGGCGGCTTCGGCGGCACGGTTCAGGCCTTTGTGCCCAACGACCTGCTGGATCAATTCCGCCGGAGCGTGGAGGCGGTCTTCGGCACGGGCAGCTGCCACGTGATGCAGATCCGTCCCTACGGTGCGATAAAACTCTGAATAAAACGGAAAGGAACACCAACATGAAAGTAACCAATACCCCCAAGGCGCCCGGCGCGATCGGGCCCTACTCCCAGGCCATTTCTGCCAACGGCTTTCTCTTTGCCTCCGGTCAGTGCGCCTTTATCCCCGAGACCGGCGCCATTGACGGCGACACCATCGAGCAGCAGGCGGAGCGCTGCTGCACCAACATTCAGGCCATCCTGGAGGCCAACGGCGTCACGTTTGAGGACGTGATCAAGACCACCTGCTTCCTGGCCGACATGGGCGACTTTGCCGCCTTCAACGGCGTATACGCCAAGTACTTCACCGGCAAGCCCGCGCGCTCCTGCGTGGCGGTCAAGACCCTGCCGCGCAACGTCCTGTGCGAGATCGAGTTCGTCGCAGTGCTCAAGGACTGAACGGGAAACAAAACCGGGCGTACTGGCTCGGAATGACGCTCTTTTTGAGGTTTGTCTACGCATGATACTAGTTTCCCATGAAAAGTAGACAACGTCTACTTTTCATAGCGCGTAAGCGCGTCGGAAACTGTATGATAAGTGAGGCTCGAAAGCTTTGATTTCGCTAAGCCGAACTTATGCAGAGCAGACGTCATCTGCGCTTTCGCGCAGATGGGCGACGCATCAAGCGGCGCCTTTTCAATAAAAAGTGTCTACTTTTTATTGAAAAATAGTATGAAACGACCGCGAATGCGGTCGTTTTTTTGCGCAGTCAGATTTGTGCGGCAACATCTCCTGTCAGGCAGAGCATTGACCGCAGGGAATCCTTGGTAAATTTCCATGGGATCGTAGGAAGCCTGACGGCAAATGGCCGGGAAGAATTATACTAATTGTAATCAGCTGGCTTGTTTTTTGGAGGAATCGCACAAAAATCGATTACTAAATGTGTGGAAAGTGTCCAAAAGTTTGTGGACTTTTGCTCTTGTTTTTTCTGGCCGGAGGACTAAAATATGGGCTCAAAGCCGGGGGCCGCCAATCCGAACGCGCGTCCCAATTCCTCGGCTTGGAAAGTTGGTTTTTTATATGACAAGAGATTTAACGAATGGTTCTCCGCTCAAGGGGATTTTGCATTTTTGCGTCCCGCTTCTGATCGGAAACATTTTTCAGCAGTTTTATAATCTGGCCGACAGCATTCTGGTCGGCCGCATCCTGGGCCTGAACGCCTTTGCCGCCGTCGGCTCCACCGGCGCGCTGAGCTTTTTGATCCTCGGCTTCGCGCTGGGCGTCTGCTCGGGCTTTGCCATTCCCGTGGCCCAGAGCTTTGGCGCGGGCGACGCCGACGCTGTGCGCAGCCGTACGGGTCAGCTGGTCTGGCTCGGCTTTGGCATTACGGCGTTGATCATGTTCGTCACCTACTTCTGGACGGATGATCTGCTGCGCGCCATGAACACCCCGGCGGAGATCTTCGACGACGCCTACCGCTATATCCTGATCGTTTTCCTCGGCGTCGGCGCAACGATGCTCTATAACCTCAGCTCGTCTGTGCTCCGCGCCCTGGGTGACAGCCGCACGCCGCTGAACTTTCTGATCGGCGCGGTCTTTGTCAATATTGTGCTGGATATCGCCTTCATGAAGTATTTGCACATGGGCGTGGAGGGCGCGGCCTATGCCACGGTTATGTCGCAGCTTGCCTCGGGCCTGGCCTGCCTGGTCTATATGCGCCGGAAGGTGCCCATGCTCCGTCTGAGCGCTTCAAACCTCAAGCCGGACCTGCGCCGCATGGGATTCATCGCCATGGTTGGCGTGCCCATGGGCCTGCAGTTTTCCATTACGGCGGTGGGGTCGATCCTGATGCAGAGCGCGGTCAACGGTCTGGGCGCCGGGGCTGTGGCGGCGGTTTCCGCCGCGTCCAAGGTGCACAACATCGTCTCCGCTCCGATGGAGACGGCCGGCGTGGCCATGGCCACCTACTGCGGCCAGAACCTCGGCGCCGGGAAGATCGACCGCATCCGCCGCGGTATCTGGGCAACCCTGGGCGTGACCATGCTCTACAGTGCCTTTGCCTTCTTGGTGAACTTCACCGCCGGCACCGCCATCGCCACCCTCTTTGTCAGCGCTTCCGAGGTGGAGATTCTCCGGGATGTGCACCGCTATCTGACCGTCAACAGCGCCTTCTATCCGATGCTCTCGGTCATCTTTATTTTCCGCAACGGTCTGCAGGGCATGGGCTTTTCCAGGCAGGCCATGGGCGCCGGCCTTGCCGAGCTGATCGCCCGGGCACTGGTGGCCTTTGGGCTTGTGGGCAGATTGGGCTTTACGGCCGTGTGCTTTGCCAATCCGGTGGCCTGGCTGTTTGCCGATTCGCTTCTGCTCTGGCTCTATGCGCGAGAGATGAAGGCCGTCTCTGTTGAGCCGGTGCTGTCCAGGCGTGCAGCGCCGAAAAAACTGGCACGATAAGATATAAGCCTCCCCTGAACGGGGAGGCTTCCTTTTATGCCTTGGTTTCGACCCAGTCGCTGATCTCCACGACCACCGTAACGCGGCCGTCGGTGATGAGCTCGGCGCGCAGGGGCCGCATGCTGCCCTTTTCAAACCAGACGGTACACTTGAGATCGTCATCGGGGATCAGCTGCAAAACTGTTTTTCCGTCCTCCTCCCAGTGACTGTCGCAGTGACCCATGCGCATGGTATGCAGCAGCACCGGCAGCGACGATAAGGGACTTAAGCCCAGCGAATCCAGCGACCCTGTGTCCAGCACCACCGTGTCGTATTGGAGCGTGGTGCCGTCGGGACGGACGTGTGCGCTGACGCCGGCGATCAGCTCCGGGGCGAGCACTGTGACGACGCCGCCGTCCGCGTCCTCCTGATAGGAAAGGGTAAAGCGGGCGGTTTTGTTTTCGTACTCGGCGCGTACCTTTGCCGTGAAGGAGAGACTCTCGAGATGATTGAGCCGTTCGGAAAAGGCGGCGAAGTCCTCCTCGGCCTTGTTTTTGCCGCAGCCGGTCAGCAGGAGGGAGAGCGCAAGAAGCAGGGGGAGAATGAAGCGTTTCATGGATACCTCCGTATAAGCATGGTTTGCTACACTCTATGCCGCGAGGCTGAAACGAAATGCGCAATTTCCTCTTGCAAAATATGCCCGAATGTGATAAGTTTTCATTTGGTATTGCAATGAACGGGAAAATAGCGCAGGCTGTTTTTATCAGAGACCGGGGGTCGGCGGCTGAAAGCCCTTGGGAAAGACAGGCGCTTGGTTCGCCCGGGAGCTCCGGCCAATCACCGGCGTGCGGTGCGCGTTAAGCACCATGAGCGCGGCCCCCAGGGGCCGAACGTGGGTGGTACCGCGGAAGTTTTGCTTTCGTCCCAAATGGGGATGAAAGCTTTTATTTTTTTACAGGAGAAGTGGGACAATGAAAGAACGAATGAAAGACCTTCGGGAATCGTCCATCAAGGCCATTGTCGAGTGTGACAGCGCGGAGCTGCTGGAAGCCCTGCGCGTCAAGTACCTGGGCAAGAAGGGCGAGCTGACGGGCATTCTGCGGCAGATGGGCTCTCTCTCGGCTGAGGAGCGCCCCGCCATGGGCCAGCTGGCAAACCAACTGCGCAGTGAGATCGAACAGGCCATCGATGAGCGCCGCGCGGAGCTGACGTCGAAGATGATGGAGATGAAGCTGGAGCGCGAGGCCGTGGATGTCACCCTCCCCGGGGAGGAGGTTCGCCTGGGTCACAAGCACCCCATGTATAACGTTCTCGACCAGATCAAGGATATCTTCATCGGCATGGGCTTTGAGATCGTCGAAGGCCCCGAGGTGGAGCTGGCCGAATATAACTTTACCAAGCTCAACATTGAGGACAGCCATCCCTCCCGCGACTGGACGGATACCTTCTATTTCACCGAGGACGGCAAGATCCTCCTGCGCACCCAGACCTCCCCGATGCAGGTGCACGCCATGGAGACCAAGACCCTCCCCATCCGCATGATCGCGCCGGGCCGCGTCTACCGCAAGGATGAGGTCGACGCCACCCATTCCCCGATGTTCCACCAGATCGAAGGCATGGTCATTGACAAGGGCGTGACCATGGCCGACCTCAAGGCCACGCTGAATCTGGTTGTGGAGAAAATTTACGGCAAGGGCACCGTCACCCGCTTCCGGCCGCACCACTTCCCCTTCACCGAGCCGAGCTGTGAGCTGGACATCCAGTGCCACAAGTGCGGCGGCAAGGGCTGCCCCACCTGCAAGGGCGAGGGCTGGATCGAGGTGCTGGGCGCCGGCATGGTGCACCCCAAGGTGCTCTCCGGCTGCGGCATCGACCCGGACGAGTACTCCGGCTGGGCCTTCGGCATGGGGCTGGAGCGCCTGGCTATGGGCGAGTATAAGATCACGGATCTGCGTTTGATTTTTGAAAACGACGTCCGGTTCCTGGAGCAGTTTTAAAAGGGGGAGAAGCAGATGAATTTATCGAGAAAATGGCTCAATGAGTTTGTCGACCTCAGTCTGGACGAGGTCAATGACCGCGACTTTGCCGAGGCCATGAGCGTCTCCGGCTCCAAGGTCGAGGTGACCGAGGACCTGAGCGTCAAGATGAAGAACGTCAAGGTCGGCCTCATCACCGCCCTGGATAAGCACCCCAACTCCGATCATATGCTGGTAGCACAGCTCGACGTGGGGCTGGAAAGCCCTGTCCAGATCTGCACCGGCGCCTGGAACGTCCATGTGGGCGATCTCGTCCCCGTGGCCCTGCACAATGCGCTGCTGCCCGGCGGCGTGAAGATCACCAAGGGCAAGCTGCGCGGCGTGGCGTCCGAGGGCATGCTCTGCTCCCTCAAGGAGCTCGACTGCACCACGCACGACTTTGCCTACGGCGTCATCAAGCCCGCGGCCATCCTGGGCGACTATCACCCCATCGACCCCGAAAAGCCCTCCATCGCCGCCGACATTCAGGCTGGGGATAAGATTTTCGGCAAGGTCGTGGCCGCCGCGGTCAAGGCCGTGGAAGCGGCTGACATCAACCTCTGGAACGTGACGGTCTCCACCGGTAAGGACGAGGCTGTGGCTCTCTGTGACTGCCAGAATGTCCATGTGGGCGATCTGGTCGCCTACGACACGGCAAAGAATCACATCTGCTCCCTGGACGACCTGCGGGCAAAGCAGGAGGAGTTTCCCCACTGCATTGCCGACGGCATCCTCGTCCTGCATGAGGACTGCAAGCCCGGCGACGATGTGGCCGTGATGCTGGGACTGGACGACCATGTGGTCGAGTTTGAGATCACCCCGAACCGTCCCGACTGCCTGTGCATGATCGGCCTGGCCCGCGAGACCGCCGTCACCTTCTGTAAGGAGCTCAAGCTCCATGAGCCTGTGGTCAAGGCCACCGCCGGCGGCGACATCAACGACCTGGCCAAGGTCATTGTCGAGGAGCCGGAGCTTTGCCTGCGCTACACCGCGCGCATGGTCAAGAACGTCAAAATCGCCCCGTCTCCCGCCTGGATGCGCGAGCGTATCCGCAACGCAGGCATGCGCCCGATCAACAACGTGGTCGATATCACCAACTACGTCATGATCGAGTACGGCCAGCCCATGCACGCCTTTGACTTTGCCTGCGTCAACAATCAGGAGATCCATGTCCGCTGCGCCAAGGAGGGCGAGACCATCCAGACCCTGGACGGCAACGAGCGCAAGCTGAGCACCAACATGCTCTGCATCTGCGATACCGACAAGCCCGTGGGCGTGGCCGGCGTCATGGGCGGCGCCAACAGCGAGATCGTCGGCGACACGGCCATGGTGCTCTTTGAAAGCGCCAACTTCGACGGCGCCTCCATCCGCCGCACCGCCACCGCCTTGGGCATGCGCACCGACGCCTCCTCCCGCTATGAAAAGGGCCTCGACCCCCAGAACACCTACAAGGCCATCCAGCGCGCCTGCGAGCTGATCGAGCTGCTCGGCGCCGGCGAGGTGGTCGAGGGCGTCATCGACGTGGTGCCCACCGCGCTCAAGCAGACCACCCTCAAGCTTGAGCCGGAGAAGATCAACGCCCTGCTCGGCACCGACATTGACGAGGACACCATGCGGGATATTCTGGTGCGCCTGGGCTTTACGCTGGAGGGCGATACGATCTATGTTCCCTCCTGGCGTGCCGACGTGGTGCACTATTCCGATATCGCCGAGGAGGTTGCCCGCTTCTACGGCTATAACGAGATCCCCACCAAGTTCTCCGGCGGCATTACCACCGCCGGCGGCTACACCGAAACCCAGCAGTTTGAGCGCCAGATCGGTCAGTGCTGCCGCAGCATGGGCCTGGATGAGATCATCACCTACTCCTTCATCAGCCCCAGCTACTACGACAAGATCCGCATGCCGGTCGATTCCCCGCTGCGTGACAGCCTGCGCATCCTCAACCCCCTGGGCGAGGATACCTCCATCATGCGCACCACCATCCTGCCCTCCATGCTGGAGATTTTGACCCGCAACTACAACTACCGCAACAAGTCCGCCGCCCTCTACGAGATCGGCCGCATCTACCTCAAGCGTCCCGACGGCATGGCCGATGAGCCGCGCATCGTCTCCCTGGGCGCCTATGGCCCGAAGCTGAGCTTCTTCACGCTCAAGGGCTGGGTGGAGTGCCTGCTGCGCGATCTGGGCGTGAAGGATGTGCGCTTTGCCGCCGAGCGGGACAATGCCTCTTACCATCCCGGACGCTGCGCCCGCGTCTTCTCCGGCGAAAAGGAACTGGGCGTGCTCGGCCAGATCCACCCGACCGTGGCCGAAAACTACGGCGTGGACGCGGAGCTTTACTGCGCGGAGCTGAGCTTTGACGCGCTGTTTGCCGTCCGCGGCGGCCTGCCGGTTTACCAGCCGCTGCCGCGCTTCCCGTCCGTTACCCGTGATCTGGCCGTCGTCTGCGACGCGGCCATCCCCGTGGGCGAGCTGGCCGACTGCATTCTCTCCAGCGGCGGCAAGTACCTGAAGGACTGCACGCTCTTTGACGTCTACACCGGCCATCACATCGCCGAGGGCAAGAAGTCCGTGGCCTTCTCGCTGACCATGCGTTCGGACGAGCAGACGCTCACCGACGAGCACGCCGAGGAGACGATGGCGGCGGTGCTGCAGGCGCTCAAGGAACGCTTCGACGCGGTCATGCGTTGAAAAAATTTAAGCTTTCTTAAACAATTTCCAGCGGATTGTCCCTTTACTTGACATCGATTTCTGCTATAATATAGGTATTAAATCGAGAAAAGGAGGGTGAAGCCGTGGAAGACGCGACCAGAAAGTTTGCCGCACTGGACAGCAAGGCGGAGATGCGTGAGATCCTTTCCTCTGTCTATAACTCGCTGATGGTAAAGGGCTATAACCCCATTAACCAGATCGTGGGCTATATTCTCTCGGAGGACCCGACCTACATCACCAACTACAACAACGCCCGCACGCTGATCTGCCGCATTGACCGGGATGAGCTGATGCAGGAGCTGCTCAGGTGCTATCTGGATAAATAATCCAAAACCCACGCAATGCCGGATCGAAAGACCCGGCATTGATGTTAGGGGAACAATTGTTTTTGCAGTTTCGTCTTATTTATGGACAAACCCGAGAGAAGGACGGTGAGCCTATGGCAGAAAAAAAGAAGACCATCAACGGCAAGGCGGCGGCCACGGCTGTTGCTGCGGTCGCGGCGGCAGGCGTGCTGGTCGGCGGCGCGTTTTCCTCGCCTGACGACATTTTACATGATGGGCCGGACGCCTTGGTGCAGACCCTGGACCTGGGCGCGGCCCAGGTCGACGACGACGGCGGCGCCGGAGCCGATGATGGCGGCGAGGAGCAGGGCGACGAGAGCCGCCGCGGGATAAAACCCGCGGTGCGGCGGCTGGTGAAGTCTGCCCCGGTGGGTGTGCGCGCGGTGGTGGCGGTGCCCTTGTGGGCCATCGGCACGGTGCTGATCGCGCTTGCGTCCTCCCTCTGGTCGGCGGTGCTGTCCCCGGTGGCGTCGACGGTATTGGGCTGGCTTGCCATCGCGCTGATTGCGCTGCTGGTCTTTACGCTGGCGGCGAAGACGGTGTTTCCCGACATGCCGCTGAAAAAGATTTTGAACAGGCGCAGCATCCTTGCCGTTGTGCTCGGCTGCCTGGGCTTTGGCCTGCTTGACTGCCTGCTCCCCTTCTTCTGGGAGGGCTATGACCGCGTGTCGAATGTGGTCAAGCTCATCGGTTCGCTGCTTTGCACCGGGATTCCCGTGGCCTTCTTTGTGCGCCGCCACCACCGCAAGACGGTGGAGGCCGAAGTCGTGGAGGAAGAAGAGCTTGAGGCTGAGCCGGAGCTGACCATGGAGGAGCGGGAGCGGGCTGCCCGCGCGCTTGTGATGGAGCTGGCCGACAGCGTCTGCCCGCGATATTGAGCCTGAAACCAACCAGGGGCTGTGAAGATAAGTGAGATAAATCTCGCCTTTTCTTCACAGCCCCTGTTTTCATTTTGTCCAGGGATAGGTGGAATTGCGATCGAGCTTATAGTAGGTGTAGTTGCTGTTTTCCGGGCGGTCGCCCTGGCCCAGGGTCCAGTCGATCATGCCGTAGGCCATGGCGTCGTAGATGATGCCGTAGTGTCCGGCGGCTGCGCACTCGACAACGGTGACGTCAACGCCGTGGGCAACCATCAGCTCAATGGCGCGCACATTCATGCCGACGCCCCCGCCCTCGAGCAGCAGGAAAGCGGTTCCGGCCGCGGCAGCGCTGTCGCACTGTTCGGGGGAAAGATTCTGGCTCTCGATCTGCCAGTGCATCCCGGCGTCAAAGGTCAGGACATAGCTGGCGCAGACACCGTGATCCTCATACAGCTGCGCCGCCGTCATGCAGGCGGTGTAAGCGCCGTTGCTGGCCCCGCACAGGACCAGATCGTGGATAAAGACATCGTTCTCCAGCGCTGCCTCCTCCAGCACGCGGTAGGCGTCCTCGATCTTATCCGGCATGTGATACAGGCCGTTGGCATAGCAGAAGAGCATGATCGCGTTGGGAGGCGAGTCGGAATATATGTACTCGGTCATATAGTTATTGGGCAGCGATTCGTCATAGCCGCCGGGGAAGAAGATCATGCAGCGCGTTTCCGGTCCGACCTCCTTGGGCACATAGACCTCGCCAACGCGGTGCCAATAGAGCGTGCCGCTCCCAATGTCCATGCCCGTGTACCCGGGATATCTGACCGGTTCGACATTTCCCTGCGCCATGGTGACAATGCGCTCGTTGCAGCGGCGGCACAGCGTCACGGCATCGCGGTAGTCGCCCAGTTGATTCCAGAGGGCAATGGCCTCGTCCATACGGCAGGCATAGGTGGCCTCCAGCGCCTTATCGTAGAGGGCGTCCTTCATCCGCGTAATGGTATCCGCAGCGCCGGGGTAGTCCCCCAGCGCCTCCAGCAGCGCGATCGCCTCGTCATAACGCTCCGCCTCCAGCATGGAAAGCGCCCGGGCATAGTCGCAGTCCTGCGCCCGCTGTGTCTCCCCCAGGGTGAGGAAGGCGTCCCTGGCGTCCAGGTACTTGCCCTCCGCCAGCAGCCGCTCCGCCGACGCGTAATCCGCTTCCTTTTGCAGGCGCGCAAGCTGTGCGTCACAGTCGGCCATCTCGTCGGTCATGCCATTTTTTTGGAACCATTCCTTTGCCGCGGCGTAGTCCCCCGCCTCATAGCAGCTTTGCGCCGCGGCGAGGTTTTCTTCCCAAACCTTATTTTGATGCCAGCGCGCACCGCCGTAGCCCAGCGCGGCAAGCACCGCCAGCGCCGCCAGAATGATCGGCAGCTCCTTGCCTGTTCTCTTCACAAGCTTCCTCCTCAAGAAAAATCTTCCGGCTCCGGGAACCTTTTCCGTTTTGACGCGTCTGAAAACCATCCAACATAAAACGAAAAGGAGAGCATACAATGGAAGATCTTCGTTATAATCCGTCGGCCTTACTTGTTGTCGGCATGCTGATCGGTGTGATCTGTATGCTGACCGGTATGTGATCGAAAGGGAAATCCAAGGCGGAAACGCCTTGGATTTTTTATTCCTCCGGGCCGTCCACCAGCACCCAGCTGGTGTTGTCGGGGATATAGTTGATGACCACGGGCACCAGCCGGTCATAGACCGAGCCGGAAAGGACGTTATTCTGAATATCCTCCACGTTATAGGAATAGGTGAACTTGTCCGTGGAGAGGTACACCCGGTCATAGAGCTTCATGAACAAAACCGCGTTCTGCCCGGTGGTCAGGTCATCCCGCACCAGGGCCTCACGGGTGTTGCAGTAGATGCTCAGCACCTTATCCCGGTTGCGCAGCTCATTGGCAACGCCGGCAGCCAGCCCGCAGACCGCGGCGGCGGTGCTGCGGGAGGTGGAGATGTCCCGCGTATAGACCAGCGGGATCGCCTCGGCCAGGGACGGATGGGCCACATCGGCCAGCACCACCTCGTCAAAACCGAGGTCATACAGCTCCTGCGCCATTTCCGCGATCCAGGTGCGCAGCTCCAGGTTGTAGGCGTCCAGCCAGGTGCCGAGGCCGTCGGTATAGTTCAGGCCCAGCTCCGTGTGGATGCAGTAGGCCGTCGTACGCGTGGGCAGCAGCTCGTCGATGCAGCAGCTGATCTGTGCCACCAGATAGATATCCTTCTCCTTGAGCTGGCTGATGATCTCCGGAATGGAGGCGGTAATGTCCGTGGGCATATTCAGGCTGTACTTCTCCGCCATCTGGGTATGGGTGTCCCACAGGCAGATACCGGAGCGCGGCTTCATTTCCAGCACCAGGGCGTTGCCCGCCACCAGACGCGCCGCGTATTCAATGATCTTGTTGGCGTTGATGTTCTCCGACGGGATGAAGATGGCCCGCACCTGGGGCAGGTTCGTGCCGTCGGCAGGTTTGACATAGCTGTAATCCGGCGCTTCAAACTGCACCGGGACGCTGACGGGGTCAAAGCTGCGCACCGTGTGGCCCTGGGCGTCGACGGTGACATTGCCGCCGTCGCTTAAAATGGGCATCTCCACGGTGACGCCGTCCTTGGAGATGACGGCGTATTTCTGCATGCCGTAGAACAGCACCAGCACCACCGCCAGCAGCCCCAGCAGGATCAGGAACGGGAGGAAGGCATAGTTGCGGCGTTTGCGCTTGCCCTTATAAAATTCCTGTACACGTGCCAAGGACTCAATCCTCCATCATGGAAATGCGGCGGATATGCCGCTCATCGTTGGAAAAGGGGGTGTCAAGAAAGGTGTCCACGATTTTGAGGGCCAGGCCCTCCCCCACCACGCGGCCGCCCAGGGCGAGGATGTTCGCGTCGTTATGCAGGCGGGTCGCCTCGGCGGTAAAGCAGTCGGTGCAGAGGGCGGCACGGATGCCGGGCACCTTGTTGGCAGTGATGGAGATGCCGATGCCGGTGCCGCAGATGAGGATGCCGCGCTCACATTCCCCGGCGGCGACGGCCTTTGCCACCGCCTTGCCGTAGACGGGATAGTCGCAGGAGTCGGGCGTATAGGTGCCAAAGTCTTTATAGGAAAGCCCTCTCTCTTTGAGGTGGGCCATGATCGCCTGTTTGAGCTGGAAGCCGCCGTGGTCGCTGCCGATTGCTATCATGTTCGTTTCCTCCGTTTCAAGCTTCTGATTCTATATTGTATCATTTCCTGTCGGAAGATACAAGAATAAATGATGAACAGGAAAAGGACGCCGCTCTCGCGGCGTCCTCTTAACTCTTTTTCGGGAAGAACACATGGAAGGTCAGGTACTCGGCCAGCACGCACACCGGCAGGGCGGCAACCACGTCCACAGCGGAGTGCTGCTTGACAAAGCAGACCGCGGCGCAGATCATCAGCACCACGAACAGCAGCAGCGCCTTGACCCATTTGGGCAGC